>NZ_JAFLXF010000084.1:0-203 GCF_019891575.1 Pseudomonas sp. MIS38 | reverse complement strand
AAGCGTCAGGTCAGCCAACATCAATGCTGACTGTGCCGACCCCTTCGTGAGCAAGCCCACTCCCACCCTTGATCGTGGCCAGCCCTGAATCCTTCATCCACCACAGCCCCCTGTGGGAGCGAGCTTGCTCGCGAAAGCGTCAGGTCAGCCAACATCAATGCTGACTGTGCCGACCCCTTCGTGAGCAAGCCCACTCCCACCCT
>NZ_JAFLXF010000083.1:0-237 GCF_019891575.1 Pseudomonas sp. MIS38 | reverse complement strand
ACCCCACACTACCATCGGCGATGCATCGTTTCACTTCTGAGTTCGGGATGGGATCAGGTGGTTCCAACGCTCTATGGTCGTCAAGAAATTCTGTATCTGGCCCGTCAACACGGTAACGTGCCAGCAAAATCGGTGACTTCTACTAAAAAACAAAACCCCAACTGCTTTCGCAATTGGGGTTTCGGAATTTAATCTTGACGATGACCTACTCTCACATGGGGAAACCCCACACTACCA
>NZ_JAFLXF010000082.1:0-244 GCF_019891575.1 Pseudomonas sp. MIS38 | reverse complement strand
AGGTAGCCGTAGGGGAACCTGCGGCTGGATCACCTCCTTAATCGACGACATCAGCTGCTCCATAAGTTCCCACACGAATTGCTTGATTCATGCGTTTGTAAAAGTGCAGAGCTAAATATTCGAATCGAATAATTAGCTCTGATCTTTTTCAGAATCGTTCTTTAAAAATTTGGGTATGTGATAGAAAGATAGACTGAACGTTACTTTCACTGGTAACGGATCAGGCTAAGGTAAAATTTGTGAG
>NZ_JAFLXF010000081.1:0-264 GCF_019891575.1 Pseudomonas sp. MIS38 | reverse complement strand
GTCGCGCTCCAAATCTGTGAGCGCCGCTGAACCCTGTGGGAGCGAGCTTGCTCGCGAAAGCGTTGTGTCAGGCACAGCGTTTGTGGATGTATCGACGCCTTCGCTGGCAAGCCAGCTCCCACAGGTATTTCGTCGTGCTCCAAATCTGTGAGCGCCGCAGAACCCTGTGGGAGCGAGCTTGCTCGCGAAAGCGTTGTGTCAGGCACAGCGATTGTGGAGGTGTCGACGCCTTCGCTGGCAAGCCAGCTCCCACAGGTATTTCGT
>NZ_JAFLXF010000080.1:0-283 GCF_019891575.1 Pseudomonas sp. MIS38 | reverse complement strand
ATTGAACGGGCTGGTGACACCGACCTCTTCGGTCTGGCGGTCACCTTCAAAGTGCGCGACATCGTCGGCAATGAATCGGAAGACTGGTGCAAGGCAACCCGCATCGTCGTCACCACCGGCATCGACCTGCTGGCCGCGCCGATTGTTCAGGAGGCTGTCAATAATGAACTCGACGCCGATAAACAGGGCGATAACGACATCACGGTGCATGTCACGGCCACCCGGCCAGACTTCGAGATGGATGACATCATTCACTTGACCATGCTCGGCACCACCCTGGAGG
>NZ_JAFLXF010000079.1:0-290 GCF_019891575.1 Pseudomonas sp. MIS38 | reverse complement strand
CTCCCACAGGGAGAGGGGACCGATTGGGGGATGCTCGCGAAGTACGCCGACCGGATACTTGCGCTGTGAATCCATAATCGACTCGGTCTTTCAGGTCGATGTTTGACGCCTGACACCTCGGTCAGCCCCCTCTCCCTCCGGTACATACACTCCCACAGGGAGAGGGGACCGATTGGGGGATGCTCGCGAAGTACGCCGACCGGATACTTGCGCTGTGAATCCATAATCGACTCGGTCTTTCAGGTCGATGTTTGACGCCTGACACCTCAGTCAGCCCCCTCTCCCTCCGG
>NZ_JAFLXF010000078.1:0-326 GCF_019891575.1 Pseudomonas sp. MIS38 | reverse complement strand
GCTCGCGAAAGCGGCCTCACAGTCGACCAATCCCCAACTGAATACACTCGGTCAAATTGTGGGAGCTGGCTTGCCAGCGATGGCGGCCTACAAGACGATCACCCTCCCACTGAATGCACTCATTCCAACTGTGGGAGCGAGCTTGCTCGCGAAAGCGGCCTGCCAGACACCATCAAAACTACAGGAGCAATCCCGGTTCTCCACACACACACACACACACAATAAACGCACCCCTGCAACCACGTTTAAAGTACACGAACCGTTACGCCATAACGGCTACAACGCCTTGCGCCGTTACCTACGCGTACGCCAGAATCCGCCGGCTT
>NZ_JAFLXF010000077.1:0-341 GCF_019891575.1 Pseudomonas sp. MIS38 | reverse complement strand
TGCACCAGTCTTCCGATTCATTGCCGACGATGTCGCGCACTTTGAAGGTGACCGCCAGACCGAAGAGGTCGGTGTCACCAGCCCGTTCAATAGTGGCTTTGGAGACCGTGATCAATATCGGGTTTGCCGCTGGATCGTTGATCTGCTCCAGTGTCACCGGTGTGGAATACTCAAAAAAGCCGCCCCAACTGAGATGAATGACGTCGCCCTCCGCAATGTCGGGGTAAGGCAAGCCGCTGCCGGACTCGGGCCTGATGACAATCGGCACCCCCGCTTCGGCAACGTCTTTGTCCACCCCGCCGTTGACGATTGCCGGGGGAATGTACATGTACAGGTTGGAG
>NZ_JAFLXF010000076.1:0-356 GCF_019891575.1 Pseudomonas sp. MIS38 | reverse complement strand
CCGCACATTCAATGCCGTAACCGCCCAACAAGACTGGGTCATCAACCTGGACGCCGCCTTCGTCGCCCAACACATCGAACCGAACCGCGGCGGCAAGATCACCGTCCGCTACCAGCTCTGGCGCCATGCCACAAATGAGACCAGCCTCTCGAATCCGTTGGTGTTCACCGTGGGCGTCGCGCTGGAACTGCTCGCTCCCTCGATCAAGGAGAACAACGGCGACAGCGCACTCAACCCGCTGCTGGTCAGGGACACCTTGACCATTGTGGTGCCGGACAACAGCGCGTTGCTGCCAACTGATGAAATCATCGCCACCTGGACTGGCGCACAGGGTACGCCCGCAGGCGGTTCGCACA
>NZ_JAFLXF010000075.1:0-359 GCF_019891575.1 Pseudomonas sp. MIS38 | reverse complement strand
CAGGGGACTGTGGTGGATGAAGGATTGGGGGGCTGGCCGCGATCAAGGGTGGGAGTGGGCTTGCTCACGAAGGGGCCGGCACATTCAGCATTGCTGTTGACTGACCTGACGCTTTCGCGAGCAAGCCCGCTCCCACAGGGGACTGTGGTGGATGAAGGATTGGGGGGCTTGCCGCGATCAAGGGTGGGAGTGGCTGCTCACGAAGGGGCCGGCACATTCAGCATTGCTGTTGGCTGACCCGACGCTTTCGCGAGCAAGCCCGCTCCCACAGGGGACTGTGGTGGATGAAGGATTGGGGGGCTGGCCGCGATCAAGGGTGGGAGTGGGCTTGCTCACGAAGGGGCCGGCACATTCAGCAT
>NZ_JAFLXF010000074.1:0-370 GCF_019891575.1 Pseudomonas sp. MIS38 | reverse complement strand
CACAGATTTGGAGCGCGACGAAATACCTGTGGGAGCTGGCTTGCCAGCGAAGGCGTCGATACATCCACAAACGCTGTGCCTGACACAACGCCTTCGCGAGCAAGCCCGCTCCCACAGGGTTCTGCGGCGCTCTCAGATTTGGAGCACGACGAAATACCTGTGGGAGCTGGCTTGCCAGCGAAGGCGTCGACACCTCCACAATCGCTGTGCCTGACACAACGCTTTCGCGAGCAAGCCCGCTCCCACAGGGTTCAGCGGCGCTCACAGATTTGGAGCGCGACGAAATACCTGTGGGAGCTGGCTTGCCAGCGAAGGCGTCGACACCTCCACAATCGCTGTGCCTGACACAACGCTTTCGCGAGCAAGCTCG
>NZ_JAFLXF010000073.1:0-399 GCF_019891575.1 Pseudomonas sp. MIS38 | reverse complement strand
GTGACCGCCAGACCGAAGAGGTCGGTGTCACCAGCCTCTTTAATAGTGGCTTTGGAGACCGTGATCAATATCGGGTTTGCCGCTGGATCGTCGATCTGCGCCTGGGTCACCGGTGTGGAATACTCAAAAAAGCCACCCCAACTGAGATGAATGACGTCGCCCTCCGCGATGTCAGGGTAAGGCAAGCCGCTGCCGGACTCGGACCTGATGACAATCGGCACCCCCGCTTCGGCAACGTCTTTGTCCACACCGCCGTTGACGATTTCAGGAGGGATGTACATGAACAGGTTGGAGTGGCTGCCGGGGTTCGGGTCGATGTCCTGGCCACCGGGGAGTTCCAGTTTGACGAAGAGGTTGAGGGGCTTGTCCGGACGCTCTTCTTTTTGATTGGGCTGTTTG
>NZ_JAFLXF010000072.1:0-426 GCF_019891575.1 Pseudomonas sp. MIS38 | reverse complement strand
CGTCGAAGCCTGCGAATCATTAGCCGCCGCCAGCGACATGGCCCGTGATATCGGCGACACCGTCGATAACCCACAGCGCCGGGCCATGCTGATGCTGCATCAGGTGATCATGCTCAGTGAACTGATGGTCAACCGAGTACTGGACGGCCGCCGCGTGCCGAACTAATCACCGGTCCCGTGTAGGAGCTGCCGCAGGCTGCGATCTTTTGATTTTGTTTTTTAAAAGCAACATCAAAAGATCGTCCGAACGCGGCCCGAACCTGCGGCAGCTCCTACATGAAGTCATTCTTTCAAAGTGCCTCGATCGGAGTTCCAGCTGATGTCCGAAACCTCAACCAATCCGCCAATCACAGACCCGCTATCACCCTACGAATCCCTCAACTCCAGAAAACTCCACGAAGCCGCCGAACGCGCCCTCGACCACTA
>NZ_JAFLXF010000071.1:0-429 GCF_019891575.1 Pseudomonas sp. MIS38 | reverse complement strand
AGGGCGAAAAAGTCGAAGTCACCGCCCTGCCCCAGACCGTCGACAATATCCCGCATAACTACGAGTTCAAGCTGTCCATTGCGGCCGTGCGCAAACTGGTCAATACCCAGGTCAGTTTCTTCTATCGGCTGGAACGCAGCGGCAGCAGTGACCCGTTACGCTCAAAAAGGCAGTTTGTACAAGTCACCGGCGCAGCCCACCGCCTGGCCGCACCGATCATCGAAGAAGCCGAGGGTGACTTCATCGATCCCACGAAGACACCCATCAACGTCCGCATTCCGTTCGATCCGGCCATCGAGTACGGCATGGGCATTGAGCTGTTCCTGTTGGGTAAACGTCCGGACGGCAGCACCTTCCTGCCTGAGTTGGAGTGGCACATTCCGGAGGAGGATGAAGTCGAGAATCCCGAAGGTTTTGTCATCACCGTCG
>NZ_JAFLXF010000070.1:0-433 GCF_019891575.1 Pseudomonas sp. MIS38 | reverse complement strand
AGAGGTTGAGGGGCTTGTCCGGACGCTCTTCTTTTTGATTGGGCTGTTTGATTTCGTAGGTGAGTTGGTAAGGACCTGTCTGCAGATGACGGGGAGCCACCCACAAGAGGGTCGGTTGTTTGAGCTCGGTCTGGTCAATGATGGGACGTCCGTCGACCTCACGGTCATTGAGCAGCAGCTTGACGGTATCTCCAACAGCCTTGGTGGCCCAGACGGGGATGACGATAAGCAGGCCGAGGTCGGGAAAAGTGAACACCGCCGCCCGATTGATCCCCCACTGACCGGAAGGCAGGAGGCGCCCGAGCACTATCGGGTCCAGCAATGAATGGGGGGCAGAGATTTTCTTCTTGGGCTGAACGAGCATGGACGGAACTCCAAGCGAACTGTCGGGAGACAAAGGGCATGGAGTTATTCAGCGCTGAAGATGACGGCT
>NZ_JAFLXF010000069.1:0-434 GCF_019891575.1 Pseudomonas sp. MIS38 | reverse complement strand
CGCTCCCACAGGGGATGGCGGGGTGTCAGAGAGGGTTTCTTTTGCTGTCATGCCCCGGACTCCTGAATCGCCCGCACCACGGTGTCGAGGTTGCCGGTCATCTTGTGGGAGCGAGCTTGCTCGCGAATGCGGTGTGTCATTCGATAAAGATGTTGGCTGATCCGGCGCTTTCGCGAGCAAGCCCGCTCCCACAGGGGATGGCGGGGTGTCAGAGAGGGTTTCTTTTGCTGTCATGCCCCGGACTCCTGAATCGCCCGCACCACGGTGTCGAGGTTGCCGGTCATCTTGTGGGAGCGAGCTTGCTCGCGAATGCGGTGTGTCATTCGATAAAGATGTTGGCTGATCCGGCGCTTTCGCGAGCAAGCCCGCTCCCACAGGGGATGGCGGGGTGTCAGAGAGGGTTTCTTTTGCTGTCATGCCCCGGACTCCTGAAT
>NZ_JAFLXF010000068.1:0-435 GCF_019891575.1 Pseudomonas sp. MIS38 | reverse complement strand
CGGAGTTCAACGTAGGGAATCTGACCACCAATGCCACCTATCGCATGGGCGTCTGGCCGTTGATTGCCACAGGCCAATATGTCTGGCTGCGTCTGAAAGGGACGAACGCTGATGGCAGCGACTACAACCTGCAGATCCATACGGCACCAGGCTCAATGGTCAGCGCCCAGTGGCTCAATCAAGGTTATTACGAGCGGAGCATCGCCCTTGAAGGCTTGAGAAACCTCAAGGATGGCAGCCCGCTGACCATGGAGTTCAAGGCCGCGTTCGGCAAGAACACGAATGAGAGCGAGGCAGTGGACTTCCCTGTGCGCACCTACATGATCAAAGCGTTTGAGGATGTTCGGCCAGAAATTACCGGATCGAAAGACTCCAAAGGGAATGAGATTCTCCCGGGCGCCACGACCGTTGACACTTCGATCAAGCTTGAAGGGA
>NZ_JAFLXF010000067.1:0-467 GCF_019891575.1 Pseudomonas sp. MIS38 | reverse complement strand
GTATGGTAATGAGGAGGTATCGCTTCCGCGGATCGTGGTCGTGGTGGCTGCCGACACACCGGCCATCACATCAGTAAAAGACGAGAGCAACAGGAACATCCGCGAAAACGGTTACACCGTGCACACCAGCGTCACGCTCACTGGCTCCGCGCCGGCCGGCCAGGAGGTGGAAGTTTTTCTCGGTGCGGTCTCCAAAGGCAAGGCCAAGGCAGAAAGCAACTCCATCTGGACCCGTCCCGTTAGCGGGTTGTCGTTGGACGTGTTGCATACTTTCACGGCCATTGGTCAATACGCAAATAACCCGCCGTCGAATCCCTGGCGCCTGACCGTATTGAATGGGGTCCGGCCGGCCATCACCGGTGCGGAAGATTCCAACGGGCAGCCAATCAGCAATGATGGAAGCACCGGTGACACCACTGTTCGTCTGAGGGGGACGGCGACCAAGCATCTTGAGGTGGAAATTTTCG
>NZ_JAFLXF010000066.1:0-477 GCF_019891575.1 Pseudomonas sp. MIS38 | reverse complement strand
AGGTAGCCGTAGGGGAACCTGCGGCTGGATCACCTCCTTAATCGACGACATCAGCTGCTCCATAAGTTCCCACACGAATTGCTTGATTCATTGAAGAAGACGATAGAAGCAGCCCGAAATTGGGTCTGTAGCTCAGTTGGTTAGAGCGCACCCCTGATAAGGGTGAGGTCGGCAGTTCGAATCTGCCCAGACCCACCAATTTTTGTGTGGGAAACCTGTAGAAATACGGGGCCATAGCTCAGCTGGGAGAGCGCCTGCCTTGCACGCAGGAGGTCAGCGGTTCGATCCCGCTTGGCTCCACCACCACTGCTTCTGAAGTTTGAAAGCTTAGAAATGAGCATTCCATCGCTGTGATGGTGAATGCTGATTTCTAGTCTTTTGATTAGATCGTTCTTTAAAAATTTGGGTATGTGATAGAAAGATAGACTGAACGTTACTTTCACTGGTAACGGATCAGGCTAAGGTAAAATTTGTGAG
>NZ_JAFLXF010000065.1:0-612 GCF_019891575.1 Pseudomonas sp. MIS38 | reverse complement strand
GTTGCTCTCGTCTTTTACTGATGTGATGGCCGGTGTGTCGGCAGCCACCACGACCACGATCCGCGGAAGCGATACCTCCTCATTACCATACCGCGCAGTAGCGGTGAAACTATGGGTGTCGGCGCTCAGCCCCGTCACCGGGAACTCCCAGTCACCACTCTGTGGATCGATGTCGGCAATGCCTATCTCGATATTGCCGTCCTTGATCAGGACTTTCTGACCTTTAGCCCCTTTCCCTTCAAGCTTGATCGAGGTGTAAACGGTCGTGGCGCCCGGGAGAATCTCATTCCCCTTGGAGTCTTCCACCCGAGTGATAGTTGGCGCGGTAGGAGCGGTCACGACCACGACCCACTGATCCGATATCTGCCCATTGCCGTACTGGGCAGTGGCGGTGAAACTATGGGAGACAAGGGCCAGCCCCGTCACCGGAAACTCCCAGTCACCACTCTGTGGATCGACGTCGGCAATGCCTATCTCGATGTTGCCGTCTTTGATCAGGACTTTCTGACCTTTAGCCCCTTTCCCTTCAAGCTTGATCGAAGTGTCAACGGTCGTGGCGCCCGGGAGAATCTCATTCCCTTTGGAGTCTTTCGATCCGGTAATTTCTGGCCG
>NZ_JAFLXF010000064.1:0-620 GCF_019891575.1 Pseudomonas sp. MIS38 | reverse complement strand
GCGGTTTCGGGTGGCGCAGCGGTGGACGGTTCGGCACGTCCCACGGGGTCGCCTGAAAACGGTTGCGGTAGCCCTGATGGAAATCGTCTTTCAGCGCGGTGGTGTCGCTGGTCACCGATTCTTCCAGCACTTGCGGCTGCTTGCCTTCGTGCAGGACTTCGGTCAGCAGCCACAGGTCGTTCCACTTGGCCTTCGGGTGTTCGGTCAGGGCAAGGAAATGGCCGCTGACCAGCAGTGGCTGGTCGCTCTTGCCTTCGGCGAGCTGGAAGTCGCTGCGGTGACGTTCGAGGGCGCGTTTGGCCAGGTGCTTGCCGCGCTCGCGGTCGATGAAGCGGCCCGGGTAATCGTAGTCTTCGAGATCGGGCAGGGCGTCGCCGCGGTTTTCGCTTTCCAGGGTCAGGCGCGGTTTTTCGAAGTCGTAATCGCGGCGCGTGGTACGGCTGGTGCGGGTTTCCAGGCGCAGGTCGAAACGCTTGATCACCGGGTTACTGGCGACCATGCCGGAGTCTTGCTGGTAGGCCACAGGCTTGAGTTTCGGGAACACCGTCTGGTCATCGCCGAACACCAGCTTGTGCGCCGTGGCGCTGTGCTGGAAGTGGTAGTGAATACCTTCTTCCTCG
>NZ_JAFLXF010000063.1:0-620 GCF_019891575.1 Pseudomonas sp. MIS38 | reverse complement strand
CGAGGAAGAAGGTATTCACTACCACTTCCAGCACAGCGCCACGGCGCACAAGCTGGTGTTCGGCGATGACCAGACGGTGTTCCCGAAACTCCAGCCTGTGGCCTACCAGCAAGACTCCGGCATGGTCGCCAGCAATCCGGTGATCAAGCGTTTCGACCTGCGCCTGGAAACCCGTACCAGCCGCACCACGCGCCGCGATTACGACTTCGAAAAACCGCGCCTGACCCTGGAAAGCGAAAACCGCGGCGACGCCCTGCCCGACCTCGAAGACTACGACTACCCGGGCCGTTTCATCGACCGCGAGCGCGGCAAACACCTGGCCAAACGCGCCCTCGAACGTCACCGCAGCGACTTCCAGCTCGCCGAAGGCAAGAGTGATCAGCCACTTCTGGTCAGCGGTCATTTCCTCGCCCTGACCGAGCACCCGAAAGCCAAATGGAATGACCTGTGGCTGCTGACCGAAGTCCTGCACGAAGGCAAGCAGCCGCAAGTGCTGGAAGAGTCGGTGACCAGCGACACCACTGCCCTCAAAGACGATTTCCATCAGGGCTACCGCAACCGTTTTCAGGCGACCCCGTGGGACGTGCCGAACCGTCCACCGCTGCGCCACCCGAAACCGC
>NZ_JAFLXF010000062.1:0-622 GCF_019891575.1 Pseudomonas sp. MIS38 | reverse complement strand
CGTAGACGGTGTGGTGTTCTTCTGCCTTGAATTCTGTGTAGCTGTTTTGCTCGACGGTGTCGTGGCGTTCGTTGCCGACGCGGATCTTCTGGTCGTGCTCGATGTTTTCGTCCCAGTCGCGCTGGGCATGGAGGAAGATCTGTTCCTGACCTTTTTTGTCTTCGATGCGCAGTTCGTTGTAGCCACCGCCGCCCATCGAACTCAAGGTCTTGAAGGTGCTGCGGGTCTTGTTCGCCGGCAGCGCGTAGGGGACGGTGTTTTCCTTGTGGTACAGGCAGCCGCTGATCAGCGGTTGATCGGGGTCGCCTTCAAGGAAGGTGACCAGCACTTCCATGCCGATGCGCGGGATGGCGATGCCGCCGTACTGGGCGCCGGCCCAGGCGCTGGAGACGCGCAACCAGCAACTGGTCTTGTCGTCGGCCTGGCCTTCGCGGTCCCAGTGGAATTGCACTTTGACCCGGCCGTACTGGTCGCAATGGATCTCTTCGCCTTTGGGGCCGGTCACCACGGCGCTCTGACTGCCGAGGATGCGCGGTTTCGGGTGGCGCAGCGGTGGACGGTTCGGCACGTCCCACGGGGTCGCCTGAAAACGGTTGCGGTAGCCCTGATGGAAATCGTCTTT
>NZ_JAFLXF010000061.1:0-652 GCF_019891575.1 Pseudomonas sp. MIS38 | reverse complement strand
GCAACCACGTTTAAAGTACACGAACCGTTACGCCATAACGGCTACAACGCCTTGCGCCGTTACCTACGCGTACGCCAGAATCCGCCGGCTTACACGACTATGGGGCGGGCTATATCGTTTCCCTGTCACTGAAAATCAGTGATCGGGTTTGGTAGCCCGTTTCTAAGTGTGATGGCGACGCCATATGCAGTCCCTTTTCCGCGGGCTCGATTTCATATGGTGGCCATGCGTGGGGCTCATTCGTGAGCGCCGGGTTTTCCTGCTTAGACCGGTCTACCAACCCGCGTATGGCCGCCACCCTCGTTTGGTAGCGAGAGTGATGGCTCCTTACTTTTGCTAAGCAGGAGCTTCATCCATGTTCAAAGCCACACCCAACCCCCCGGACACCTCAATCCCGTACGACCCAGCCCTCGACCCGCAGAAGATAAAAGCGGCAACCGACCGCGCCATCAACTTCTACCTCAACCCCGGCGCACTGAAGATCTCGCTCCCTTCAACCTCGTCATGCAAGGCGAACAGAATCTTCCTCATCGACCCCACCGTGGACGAAGAAACCTTGCTCGTCGAAGCCTGCGAATCATTAGCCGCCGCCAGCGACATGGCCCGTGATATCGGCGACACCGTCGATAACCCACAGCGCCGGGCCATGCTG
>NZ_JAFLXF010000060.1:0-743 GCF_019891575.1 Pseudomonas sp. MIS38 | reverse complement strand
GCGGCGTTGTCCAGGTAGTCGCGGTGGAACACGTTGCCACCGCGATTGACATCGACACTGGTCACGTCACGCTGGTTGATCACGCTGCCGTTGGTGGCTGTGAGGCTGACGTCCTTGCCGGAAATGATGCCGCCGGATTTGTTGATGATGTCGTTGCCGGCCTTGAGTGTCAGGCGCTCGCCCGCTTCGATCAGACCGGTGTTGGTAAGGTTGTTACCGGCTTCGGCCGACAGGTTGTTGGAGGCTCGCAGCGTACCGGCGTTATTCAGGTCGCCACCGGCGATCAGGGTCACGTCACCGCCCTGGATCAATGCACCGTTAGGCGCCAGGCGGTTGTTGGCCTGGGCCAGGTACAACACCGGCACCAGCACTTTCTCACCGTTCACTTCGTGCTCTTCGAGCCAGACGATGTCGTGGGTCAGTGCCGCCACTTGTTGCGCGGTCAAGGTAACGCCCATCGACAGGTTGAGCTGATCCTTGCTGGCGATGGCGTTGTTCATCAGGTACTTGAACATGCCTTCGTCGGAGGTCTGTCCGTCGATGAAGCGCTGGCCGGTGCGGGCCACCACGGCCTGCTGCACCATGCGTTGTTCAAACAATCCGTCGCCCAGGCGCTTGGCGCTGGTGTCGGGGTCGTAGCCGAGCTTGCCCAACAGATAGTCCGAGCTCATGAACTGCTTGAGGTTGGTCAGCGCCGGGTTGGTTTCGATCAGATATTTGTGCGGGTTGGAGCGCACGCTGGT
>NZ_JAFLXF010000059.1:0-829 GCF_019891575.1 Pseudomonas sp. MIS38 | reverse complement strand
TGCGGGACCCGGGTTCCTCGCCGGAGATGTCGCCCACCCACTTCCAGGTGGCCTCGTCGTTGGCTACCCATGGCTTCACCACAGGCCTGGGGATGGTCAGTCTACTGGTACCGCCGGGCAGTGTGGCCGGGTCGAGGAAGCCGTTCGCCACCCCGAGGACAATGGGGGCGTCCAGCTCGAATTTCGGTTCACCCACATTGAGCAATTTCGTGTGCAGCGACTCCCGTCTGAGGATCTCGTCGCCTTCGGCTATCAGCAGGTCGTACCACCCCTTCAGGGTTCCGCCGTCAAGGAGCTTGAGGTTGTAGTCATCGACGGTGATGACAAAACCTTCGGGATTCTCGACTTCATCCTCCTCCGGAATGTGCCACTCCAACTCAGGCAGGAAGGTGCTGCCGTCCGGGCTTTTACCCAACAGGAACAGCTCGATGCCCATGCCGTACTCGATGGCCGGATCGAACGGAATGCGGACGTTGATGGGTGTCTTCGTGGGATCGATGAATTCTCCCTCGGCTTCTTCGATGATCGGTGCGGCCAGGCGGTGGGCTGCGCCGGTGACTTGTACAAACTGCCTTTTTGAGCCTAACGGGTCACTGCTGCCGCTGCGTTCCAGCCGATAGAAGAAACTGACCTGGGTATTGACCAGTTTACGCACGGCCGCAATGGACAGCTTGAACTCGTAGTTATGCGGGATATTGTCGACGGTCTGGGGCAGGGCGGTGACTTCGACTTTTTCGCCCTCCAGGGTGGTGCCGAGCATGGTCAAGTGAATGATGTCATCCATCTCGAAGTCTGGCCGGGTGGCCGTGACATGCACCGTGATGTCGTT
>NZ_JAFLXF010000058.1:0-1026 GCF_019891575.1 Pseudomonas sp. MIS38 | reverse complement strand
TCTCCGGCGAGGAACCCGGGTCCCGCACATTCAATGCCGTAACCGCCCAACAAGACTGGGTCATCAACCTGGACGCCGCCTTCGTCGCCCAGCACATCGAACCGAACCGCGGCGGCAAGATCACCGTCCGCTACCAGCTCTGGCGCCATGCCACAAATGAGACCAGCCTCTCGAATCCATTGGTGTTCACCGTGGGCGTCGCGCTGGAACTGCTTGCCCCCTCGATCAAGGAAAACAACGGCGACAGCGCACTCAATCCGCTGCTGGTCAGGGACACCCTGACCATCGTGGTGCCGGACAACAGCGCGTTGCTGCCAAACCATGCAATCAGCGTCACCTGGACTGGCGCTGACGGCACGCCGGCCGGCGGGTCGCACACCTCAGTGCCGCGCGCGGTAAGCGAAGGGCTTGAGTTTGCGATCCCCAACAGCGTGGTGGCGTTCAATCTGGGTAAGCAGGTAAAAATCTCCTACGTCGTCATCATTGATGGTCATCCAACACCGTCCCGGGTATTTGACCTGACGGTGCAAGCAATGCCGCAGAGCGCGCTGGCCAGCCCCACCATCGAGCAGGCCGACAACGACGGCGCCGGCCCGGAACTGCATACCGGCAACCTGACCCAAGCTTCCGTACGCATGGGTGACTGGCCGCTGATCGCCCTCGGCCAGTACGTCTGGTTGCGCTTGCACGGGACCAATGCCGACGGCAGCGCCTACCTGCGCGAGATCTGGAGCGCGCCGACGGCCGGCACCACCCCCGACTGGATTGCTGACCGGTTCTTCACTGCTCCGCTTCCAGCCGATGAGCTCAAAGCTCTGCAGGATGGCAGCGATCTGGAATTGGCGTTCAAAGCGGCGCTTGGTCAGAGCACGGTGGAGAGTGAGGCGGTGGCGTTTCCAGTGCGCACTTATACGATCAAAGCGATTGAGGATGTGCGGCCAGAAATTACCGGATCGAAAGACTCCAAAGGGAATGAGATTCTCCCGGGCGCCACGACCGTTGACACTTCGATCAAGCTTGAAGGGA
>NZ_JAFLXF010000057.1:0-1131 GCF_019891575.1 Pseudomonas sp. MIS38 | reverse complement strand
CGCCAATCACAGACCCGCTATCACCCTACGAATCCCTCAACTCCAGAAAACTCCACGAAGCCGCCGAACGCGCCCTCGACCACTACCTCGCGCCCGCGCACATCATGGCAACACCGTACACTCCCAGCAGCATGTTCATGGTCAACCCGCAAACCGACACCGAATCCCTGCTGGCCAACGCCTGCGAGTCCCTGGCCTCAGCCACGGTCATGCTCGGCGATTTCGCCGGGACGCTGGAAGGGCCCAGTCGCAATACGGCGCTGGGCATTGCGCAGGTGGTGATGCTGGGCGAGTTGGCGGTGAATCAGGCGCTGGATAATGTTGTGCCCAAGGAATAGGCGCCAGAGGACGGATTAATGAGTCCGTCCCCTGGTACTCCGATTGTTAAGTCGCGCCTGTTTCACCGGCGTTTTGAAGCCACAGACGTTTTTCAGTTTCTGAAAGCAACCGTATGAATTTTAAGAGAATTGAGATGGTCAGACGGCACATTCGTCATCACGAACCTGAGTGTATCGAACGCTTGTCCGTTGCTTGGGGCAACGACCCTCTCAAAATCAAGTTGGGGATTGATGCCTTCGAAGAACTCTATTGTGGACATCACCAAATTGTTCTTAAGAAACTCAAGTTGGATGCGACCATTCGTATGCATTTCGTACCTGCCTTTGATTGTCGCACTCTTGGCAATTTCATGTCTTAGTGCCAAGGAGTACTTAAGTGTGCCTGGATCATACCCAGCAATCAGAACGGCCCGCATTGCCCAGGGAGAAGAGATCACACCAACAGTTCCGTGTACCCCGATCGTTGTAATAAGCGTTAGTTTGGTGTGGAACCCCTGCATGGACTCCCCTGGTTCGAGAAACTGGACGGGATATGACTTAAAGTCTTCGACGATGAACGCGGGAGCGTCTACGTTCACAGTCCACTCTCCCGACTCCATCCCGCTGCCATACAACGCCTTGGCTTTGAACACATGCTTCGTACGCGTCAGTCCGGTCAGTTCAACCGCCCATATTCCATCTGCATTGGCCTCGACCCTTTTGCCTGTGGAGCTGTTACCGTCGAAAATTTCCACCTCAAGATGCTTGGTCGCCGTCCCCCTCAGACGAACAGTGGTGTCACCGGTGCTTCCAT
>NZ_JAFLXF010000056.1:0-1200 GCF_019891575.1 Pseudomonas sp. MIS38 | reverse complement strand
CGACGCCTTCGCGAGCAAGCCCGCTTGTATGTTTAGACTTGAAGGGGTGGGCGGGACTACAGACTCGATTCTGACTCTGACCAGTACAGACCGTGGGAGACTTCTCGTCCCGCCCCTTCTACCCAAAGCGCCAATAAGGAATTCATCGGTAAACCGACGACAGAGACAAGCCAGCGCAACGGTAGACCCCAACAAGCTCTTAAACCCTAGCTCCGAGGATTCGTCATGACAATCCTTACTTCGCAGACGGTTGTTGGTATCGATATCGCCAAGGCCGAAATCGTTGTCTATCGCGCCGACCTGGAAACCATTGAAGCGGTCAAGAATGATCGTGCCGCCCTCAAACGTTGGCTCAAAACTCTGCCCGCGCAAAGCGCTATCGCTGTCGAAGCCACCAATATCTACCATTTGGAGACTGTTGATCTGGCTCATGCGATGGGACATCAGGTCTATGTGGTGGATGCTTATCGAGTCAGCCACTATCGTCGCGGTGTCGGTCAGCGAGCCAAAAATGATCCCTGCGATGCACGCGTGCTCGCACGCTATCTGACGAATGAACAAAGCAAACTGCGGCTTTGGAACCCGCCTCCTAAAGCCTACACCGTACTGAAAAGCTTGCTGCACAGACGCGCGACGCTGATTCAGAACCATACGGGTCTGATGTTGAGCTGGGCCGACGAACCCTTGCTGAAGAAAGAACGTACGGCTCAGCAAAAGGCATTCGAGCGATCCGACAAGGTCATTCAAAACCTGCTGCGCAAAGTCAGCAAAGAGGCCGGTATTGATGACAATATTGGCCGCTGCAAAGCAATCGAGGGCGTGGGAGAGCTGACTGCAACGGGGTTGGCAACGACCTATATGCGCGGTGACTTTGCCAACAGCGACGCGTTCATCGCGTTTTTGGGTATGGATCTGACGGTGGACGATTCGGGGAAAAAGAACGGCCCGAGGTTCCTGAGCAAAAAAGGAGATCCGGAGATCCGTCGACTAGCCTACAACGCCGCAATGGCGGCGTGTCGCTCAACCAAGTGGAAGCCTTTTTACGAGTCTTACCTGGCCAGAGGCTTCTCGAAAACACAGGCATTGGTAGCTCTTGCTCGCAAGCTCTGCCGAGTGGCATTCACCCTGATGAAGAATCAGGGCGAATACCGATCAGTTTGAGATTCTAGGGTTGCTGAGCAACATAGAATCTCCCACAGT
>NZ_JAFLXF010000055.1:0-1271 GCF_019891575.1 Pseudomonas sp. MIS38 | reverse complement strand
TGGTGGACAGGTGTTCGGAGACATGGTGGACACTTTTTAATAGACACATTGCTCATCGCCAAGGAGATGACCTGTGTCTTGGGAAGAGGTGTCCACCGTGCAACTTCGCTCGGAATTCGTGTTTTTGGCTCGGCAAGAGGGGGCCAATATTCGGCTGCTTTGCCGTCGATTCAATATCAGTCCAAGCACTGCTTACAAATGGCTAAACAGGTTTGAAGCCTCAGGTGTTGAGGGATTGATCAACCAGTCTCGGCGACCGAAAACGTCACCCAAACGCTGTGTTGATGAGGTTGAGCAGCAGATTCTGACCGTGAGTCAGGAGTACGCGGCTTGGGGCGCTCGCAAGCTCAAGCGCGTGTTGGAAGACAACGGCGCAGTGATGCCTTCTGTCAGCACCGTGCATGCGGTTTTAAAGCGTCACTCGCGCGTTGATCCAAAGGCCGCTGAGATCAAGCCATTTATCCGGTTCGAGCATGAAGCTCCCAATGATCTTTGGCAGATGGACTTCAAGGGCCATATCAGCTTGGGCCAGGGCCGTTGCCATCCGTTGACGATACTGGACGATCATTCACGGTTTTCGCTGTGCATCGCTGCGTGCGCGAACGAGCAGCGCCAAACCGTTCAGGAGCATCTAATCCGGACCTTTCGGCGCTACGGCCTGCCTTTGCGCATGACGATGGACAACGGTTCGCCTTGGGGTGACCAGACAGGTGTTTATACCGCACTGGAGATCTGGCTGATGAGCCAAGGCATCAAGGTCGGCCACTCCCGACCTTATCATCCGCAGACCCAAGGAAAGCTGGAGCGCTTTCACCGCAGCCTTAAAAGCGAAGTTCTGCAAGGCCAGTTGTTCATCGATCTCGATGGCGCGCAACGGGCGTTTGATAGCTGGCGTGATATTTACAATCAGAAGCGCCCGCATCAGGCGCTGGACATGCAGGTTCCTGCGGCCCGCTACAGCAGTAGTCCACGGGAATATCAGGAGCAACCCGCGGCGCCGGAGTACAACGATGGCGATGTGATCAGGAAGGTTCAGGTGAAGGGCGAGATCTACTGGGGGAACCGTGAATACACAGTCGGAAAGGCTTTTCACGGGAGGTCAGTAGCTATCCGGGAAACGACGGAGGATGGCATCCACGATGTCTACTGGGGTAAACATCGTATAGCCAAAATCGACTTGAACTTGCAGATTGTCACAGCAGGTAAGAAGATCTAAAACCGTCCACCATGTCTCCGAACATGTGTCCACCATGTCTCCGGTACATACACCC
>NZ_JAFLXF010000054.1:0-1309 GCF_019891575.1 Pseudomonas sp. MIS38 | reverse complement strand
ACCTGGCACGCTCCTTGATAACAGTCAGGCACCCACCGGGCGATTTCGCCTCCCGGGCACCCTAAATTTATCCGCAAGGAGAGCACCCCATGGCAACACCAGCGTACATGTCGGTTACCGGCGAAAAACAAGGCCTGATCACTGCCGGCGCTTTCACCGCCGACTCCGTTGGCAACACCTACCAGGAAGGCCACGAAGACCAGGTTATGGTTCAGGCTTTCAGCCACGACGTGATCATCCCGCGTGACCCACAATCCGGTCAGCCAACCGGTCAGCGCGTTCACAAGCCAGTGATCATCACCAAGGTCTACGACAAGGCTTCGCCTCTGCTGCAAGCGGCTCTGACCTCCGGCGAGCGCATGAGCGAAATCGTTATCCAGTGGTACCGTACTTCGGCTCAAGGTACTCAAGAGCACTACTACACCACCAAACTGGAAGACGCGATCATCGTCGCCATCAACAACAAAATGCACAACTGCCAGGATCCAGGCAACTCGCACTTCACCCACCTGGAAGAAGTGCAGTTCACCTACCGCAAAATCACCTGGACCCACGAAGTATCCGGTACTTCGGGTTCCGATGACTGGCGTGCTCCAGTCGTTTAATTACGGCTGATCGTTACAAGCATCGACCAGCCCTGCTGGTCGATGTTGTTTACGCCCCTCCAGAATTTCGCGTGCGTTGAACCGCCTTGCGGTTGTCGACGAACGCCGCTGTACAGCACGAGGAACAAGGGATGTTCGCGCCGGCCAATGAAACCCACTTTGCCCTGACCATCGAAGGGCTCTCCGCCGATTTTCAGGTATTCACCCTGACCGGCCGGGAAGCCATCAGCCAGCCTTTTGTCTTTGAGGTGGAGCTGGTCAGTGAGCAGCCGTCGCTGGACCTCGAAACCCTGCTGCACAAACCGGCCTTTCTGCAGCTGTCGCCCGATGGCAGCGGCATCCACGGCCAGATCTACCGCGCCGCGCAAGGCGATTCCGGCAAGCGCCTGACGCGCTACTCGGTGACCCTGCGCCCGCAATTGTCGTACCTGGCGCACCGCGTCAACCAACGGATCTTCCAGAACCTCACGGTGCCGAAAATCATCGGCATGGTTCTCGAAGAGCACGGCATTCAAAGCAACGCCTACGAATTCAAGACCGGTTCGATCTATCCCGAGCGCATCTACTGCGTGCAATACGATGAATCGGACCTGCATTTCATCCAGCGTCTGTGCGAGGAAGAAGGTATTCACTACCACTTCCAGCACAGCGCCACGGCGCACAAGCTGGTGTTCGGCGATGACCAGACGGTGTTCCCGAAACTC
>NZ_JAFLXF010000053.1:0-1374 GCF_019891575.1 Pseudomonas sp. MIS38 | reverse complement strand
GGGAGTGTCATAAATTTTGTGTTCGGGCATAACATGTCGCAGAGGTGCATGTATGCCGACCAAAAAGAAACCGGCCCGAGAGGCCCAGCGTGACCTTCCTTCCATTCCCCAAGAGCTGATCGACCAGTTCGTCAGCGGCCCGATGAGTGCCGACGCTATTCAGGATGCCGCGATGGCGTTTAAGAAAGCGCTGATCGAGCGAGCCCTTGGCGCCGAGATGGGGCACCACCTTGGTTATCCTCAGGGCGCGGAGCGCCCTGAGGATTCGAGTAATCAGCGTAATGGCAGAAGCAGCAAGACCGTGCTGACCGAAGACGGCCCGTTGCGTCTGGATATTCCCAGAGACCGCGACGGCAGTTTCGCCCCGATCCTGATCCCCAAGCACGAGCGCCGTTTCACGGGTTTCGACGACAAAATCATCGCCATGTATGCCCGTGGCATGAGCGTTCGCGAGATTCGTGCTTTCCTCTCGGAACAGTACGGCACAGATGTCTCTCATGACTTCATCAGCTCCGTCACCGATGCGGTTCTGGAGGAAGTCAGTACCTGGCAGCAACGCCCGCTTGAGCCCATGTATCCGGTCATTTTCTTCGATGCTCTGCGGGTCAAGATCCGTGACGAAGGCGTGGTTCGCAATAAGGCCATCTACTTGGCTCTGGGCGTGCTGCCGGATGGGACCCGAGATATTTTGGGGATCTGGATCGAGAACACTGAAGGTGCCAAGTTCTGGATGAAGGTCTTCAATGACCTCAAAACCCGGGGCGTCGAAGACGTGCTGATCGCGGTAACTGACGGGCTCAAAGGTATGCCGGAGGCTTTGAGTGCGGTGTTTCCAGAGACAACGCTGCAGACATGCATCGTCCATTTGATCCGCAACAGCCTTGATTACGCGGCGTGGGACAAGCGCCGTGAACTGGCCAAGGCCCTTAAGCCGATTTATCAAGCTCTCAATGCCGATGTCGCCGAACAGGCTCTGGACGCCTTCGAAGCGGGGCCGTGGGGCAAGCAGTATCCGACGATAGCGGCGGCTTGGAGACGCGCCTGGGAGCGGGTTATCCCATTTTTCGTGTTCCCACCCGCGATACGCAAAGTGATCTACACCACCAACGCGATCGAAAGCATCAATTCGCAGTTACGCAAGATCATCAAGACAAGAGGCCACTTTCCAACCGATGAGGCGGCGACAAAACTGATCTGGCTGGCGCTGAAAAACATCACCGCCAACTGGGGCAGCGCCGCCCATGACTGGAAAAGCGCCATGAATCAGTTTGCGGTTTTATATGGAGACCGATTCATCAGGCCGAACTGGTGAAATGAAGGCCTGCCTGACGGCAGGCCATTACCGGCCCGCACACAAAAAATCTGACACTCTCG
>NZ_JAFLXF010000051.1:0-2397 GCF_019891575.1 Pseudomonas sp. MIS38 | reverse complement strand
CGTCGAAGCCTGCGAATCATTAGCCGCCGCCAGCGACATGGCCCGTGATATCGGCGACACCGTCGATAACCCACAGCGCCGGGCCATGCTGGTGCTGCATCAGGTGATCATGCTCAGTGAACTGATGGTCAACCGAGTACTGGACGGCCGTCGCATCCCGAACTAATCACGCGGCCCCCTGTAGGAGCTGCCGCAGGCTGCGATCTTTTGATCTTGCTTTTAAAACCAACATCAAAAAAAAGATCGCAGCCTTCGGCAGCTCCTACAGGTCGTCATTCATTCAAAGTAACTCGATCGGAGTTCCCGCTGATGCCCGAAACCCCACCCAATCCGCCGGCCTCAGACCCGGTATCACCCTACGAATCCCTCAACTCCAGAAAACTCCACGAAGCCGCCGAACGCGCCCTCGACCACTACCTCGCGCCCGCAAACATCATGGCCACGCCGTATACCCCCAGCAGCATGTTCATGGTCAACCCACAAACCGATACCGAATCCCTGCTGGCCAACGCCTGCGAATCCCTGGCCTCGGCCACGGTCATGCTCGGTGATTTCGCCGGCACGCTGGAAGGGCCGAGTCGCAACACGGTGTTGGGTATCGCGCAGGTGGTGATGTTGGGAGAGTTGGCGGTGAATCAGGTGCTGGATAACGTGGTGCCCAAGGAATAGGCGCTGACAGTTCTGGCCTCTTCGCGAGCAAGCCCGCTCCCACAGTGGATCTGCGTTGGTCACTTGTTAAGTGCCCGGCAAAGATGCCTTGTAGGCGTGAGCCTGCTCGCAATTGCCATTAAATAAATCTGTCCCCTTATCACTTCTCAGCAACTAGGGTTTAAGGCGAGCAAACCCTTTCGTATCAATTGAATGTGACGGTGAAGGGCGGAGTTATCTGCTTTCCTGTGGGGCCGAAGAAGTTCAGCGTATATATTCCCGGCCCTTTTAGTGTGATACCCCATAATCCGAGTTGACGGGAACCAGGGGATTTAATGTCTAAAGTCCTGCTTTGAAGCTCACCCATGGGGCTACTTAGCGTTACTACATGAGTTCCTATGGCGAGGGATACGACCTGAAAACCCAAGCTCAAGCCCACGTAATTCGAAAATAACAATACGCTACCGTTTTGAGGAAGATACCCGGCGCCTCCTGACGGCAATTGCATCCAAAAACTGAGAACATCTTTTGCATCTATGACAACGATGAGGTACGGGGCAGAAGTCTGATCACTGCCATCTAGAACCTTCGCTGTGAAGATGTGAGTCAACGCGTCAAGCCCCAGCAAGGTGTACGACCATTCTCCGTTTTGCGAGTCTGCCAAGACCTCGCCTATGGCTGTCAGGTTATCCAGAATTTCGACTCTTTGGCCCCTGCTTGCGACCCCGGTCAGAACTATCGTTCTGTCAGCAGTATCACGGCCAGACACAATCATCTGGCCCACAGAGTCTCTTGCCGAAATGATGGTGGGCCGCACATCCTCAAACGCCTTGATCGTATAAGTACGCACCGGAAACTCCACCGCCTCACTCTCCACCGTGCTCTGACCAAGCGCCGCTTTAAACGCCAATTCCAGGCTGCTGCCATCCTGCAGAGCTTGGAGCTCATCGGCTGGAAGCGGAAAAGTGAAGAACCGGTCAGCGATCCAGTCGGGGTTGGTGAAGGCCGTCGGTGCGCTCCAGATCTCGCGTGTGTAGGCGCTGCCGTCGGCATTGGTCCCGCGCAGACGCAACCAGACGTATTGGTTGAGGGCGATCAGCGGCCAGTCACCCATGCGTACGGACGCTTGGGTCAGGTTGCCGGTATGCAGTTCCGGGCCGGCGCCGTCGTTGTCGGCCTGCTCGATGGTGGGGCTGGCCAACGCGCTCTGCGGCATTGCTTGCACCGTCAGGTCAAATTCCCGGGACGGTGTTGGATGACCATCAATGATCACGACGTAGGAGATTTTTACCTGCTTACCCAGGTTGAACGCCACCACGCTGTTGGGGATCGCAAACTCAAGCCCTTCGCTTACCGCACGCGGCACTGAGGTGTGCGACCCGCCGGCCGGTGTGCCGTCAGCGCCAGTCCAGGTGACGCTGATTGCATGGTTTGGCAGCAACGCGCTGTTGTCCGGCACCACGATGGTCAAGGTGTCTCTGACCAGCAGCGGGTTGAGTGCGCTGTCGCCGTTGTTCTCCTTGATCGAGGGGGCAAGCAGATCCAGCGCGACGCCCACGGTGAACACCAATGGATTCGAGAGGCTGGTCTCATTTGTGGCATGGCGCGAGAGCTGGTAGCGGATGGTGATCTTGCTGCCGCGGTTCGGTTCGATGTGTTGGGCGACGAAGGCGGCGTCCAGGTTGATGACCCAGTCTTGTTGGGCGGTTACGGCATTGAATGTGCGGGACCCGGGTTCCTCGCCGGAGA
>NZ_JAFLXF010000050.1:0-3075 GCF_019891575.1 Pseudomonas sp. MIS38 | reverse complement strand
ATCGTTCTTTAAAAATTTGGGTATGTGATAGAAAGATAGACTGAACGTTACTTTCACTGGTAACGGATCAGGCTAAGGTAAAATTTGTGAGTGACTCTTAAGAGTTTTGCGAATTTTCGGCGAATGTCGTCTTCACAGTATAACCAGATTGCTTGGGGTTATATGGTCAAGTGAAGAAGCGCATACGGTGGATGCCTTGGCAGTCAGAGGCGATGAAAGACGTGGTAGCCTGCGAAAAGCTTCGGGGAGTCGGCAAACAGACTTTGATCCGGAGATGTCTGAATGGGGGAACCCAGCCATCATAAGATGGTTATCTTGTACTGAATACATAGGTGCAAGAGGCGAACCAGGGGAACTGAAACATCTAAGTACCCTGAGGAAAAGAAATCAACCGAGATTCCCTTAGTAGTGGCGAGCGAACGGGGACTAGCCCTTAAGTGGCTTTGAGATTAGCGGAACGCTCTGGAAAGTGCGGCCATAGTGGGTGATAGCCCTGTACGCGAAAATCTCTTAGTCATGAAATCGAGTAGGACGGAGCACGAGAAACTTTGTCTGAATATGGGGGGACCATCCTCCAAGGCTAAATACTACTGACTGACCGATAGTGAACTAGTACCGTGAGGGAAAGGCGAAAAGAACCCCGGAGAGGGGAGTGAAATAGATCCTGAAACCGTATGCGTACAAGCAGTGGGAGCCCACTTTGTTGGGTGACTGCGTACCTTTTGTATAATGGGTCAGCGACTTATTTTCAGTGGCGAGCTTAACCGAATAGGGGAGGCGTAGCGAAAGCGAGTCTTAATAGGGCGTCTAGTCGCTGGGAATAGACCCGAAACCGGGCGATCTATCCATGGGCAGGTTGAAGGTTAGGTAACACTGACTGGAGGACCGAACCGACTACCGTTGAAAAGTTAGCGGATGACCTGTGGATCGGAGTGAAAGGCTAATCAAGCTCGGAGATAGCTGGTTCTCCTCGAAAGCTATTTAGGTAGCGCCTCATGTATCACTGTAGGGGGTAGAGCACTGTTTCGGCTAGGGGGTCATCCCGACTTACCAAACCGATGCAAACTCCGAATACCTACAAGTGCCGAGCATGGGAGACACACGGCGGGTGCTAACGTCCGTCGTGAAAAGGGAAACAACCCAGACCGTCAGCTAAGGTCCCAAAGTTATGGTTAAGTGGGAAACGATGTGGGAAGGCTTAGACAGCTAGGAGGTTGGCTTAGAAGCAGCCACCCTTTAAAGAAAGCGTAATAGCTCACTAGTCGAGTCGGCCTGCGCGGAAGATGTAACGGGGCTCAAACCATACACCGAAGCTACGGGTATCACGCAAGTGATGCGGTAGAGGAGCGTTCTGTAAGCCTGTGAAGGTGAGTTGAGAAGCTTGCTGGAGGTATCAGAAGTGCGAATGCTGACATGAGTAACGACAATGGGTGTGAAAAACACCCACGCCGAAAGACCAAGGTTTCCTGCGCAACGTTAATCGACGCAGGGTTAGTCGGTCCCTAAGGCGAGGCTGAAAAGCGTAGTCGATGGAAAACAGGTTAATATTCCTGTACTTCTGGTTATTGCGATGGAGGGACGGAGAAGGCTAGGCCAGCTTGGCGTTGGTTGTCCAAGTTTAAGGTGGTAGGCTGAGATCTTAGGTAAATCCGGGATCTTAAGGCCGAGAGCTGATGACGAGTTACCTTTTAGGTGACGAAGTGGTTGATGCCATGCTTCCAAGAAAAGCTTCTAAGCTTCAGATAACCAGGAACCGTACCCCAAACCGACACAGGTGGTTGGGTAGAGAATACCAAGGCGCTTGAGAGAACTCGGGTGAAGGAACTAGGCAAAATGGCACCGTAACTTCGGGAGAAGGTGCGCCGGTGAGGGTGAAGGACTTGCTCCGTAAGCTCATGCCGGTCGAAGATACCAGGCCGCTGCGACTGTTTATTAAAAACACAGCACTCTGCAAACACGAAAGTGGACGTATAGGGTGTGACGCCTGCCCGGTGCCGGAAGGTTAATTGATGGGGTTAGCTAACGCGAAGCTCTTGATCGAAGCCCCGGTAAACGGCGGCCGTAACTATAACGGTCCTAAGGTAGCGAAATTCCTTGTCGGGTAAGTTCCGACCTGCACGAATGGCGTAACGATGGCGGCGCTGTCTCCACCCGAGACTCAGTGAAATTGAAATCGCTGTGAAGATGCAGTGTATCCGCGGCTAGACGGAAAGACCCCGTGAACCTTTACTATAGCTTTGCACTGGACTTTGAATTTGCTTGTGTAGGATAGGTGGGAGGCTTTGAAGCGTGGACGCCAGTTCGCGTGGAGCCATCCTTGAAATACCACCCTGGCAACTTTGAGGTTCTAACTCAGGTCCGTTATCCGGATCGAGGACAGTGTATGGTGGGTAGTTTGACTGGGGCGGTCTCCTCCTAAAGAGTAACGGAGGAGTACGAAGGTGCGCTCAGACCGGTCGGAAATCGGTCGTAGAGTATAAAGGCAAAAGCGCGCTTGACTGCGAGACAGACACGTCGAGCAGGTACGAAAGTAGGTCTTAGTGATCCGGTGGTTCTGTATGGAAGGGCCATCGCTCAACGGATAAAAGGTACTCCGGGGATAACAGGCTGATACCGCCCAAGAGTTCATATCGACGGCGGTGTTTGGCACCTCGATGTCGGCTCATCACATCCTGGGGCTGAAGCCGGTCCCAAGGGTATGGCTGTTCGCCATTTAAAGTGGTACGCGAGCTGGGTTTAGAACGTCGTGAGACAGTTCGGTCCCTATCTGCCGTGGACGTTTGAGATTTGAGAGGGGCTGCTCCTAGTACGAGAGGACCGGAGTGGACGAACCTCTGGTGTTCCGGTTGTCACGCCAGTGGCATTGCCGGGTAGCTATGTTCGGGAAAGATAACCGCTGAAAGCATCTAAGCGGGAAACTTGCCTCAAGATGAGATCTCACTGGAACCTTGAGTTCCCTGAAGGGCCGTCGAAGACTACGACGTTGATAGGTTGGGTGTGTAAGCGCTGTGAGGCGTTGAGCTAACCAATACTAATTGCCCGTGAGGCTTGACCATATAACACCCAAGCAATCTG
>NZ_JAFLXF010000049.1:0-3268 GCF_019891575.1 Pseudomonas sp. MIS38 | reverse complement strand
TGATAGGTTGGGTGTGTAAGCGCTGTGAGGCGTTGAGCTAACCAATACTAATTGCCCGTGAGGCTTGACCATATAACACCCAAGCAATCTGAATGCTCGAAAGAGACCAGATTGCGGTGTGTGAAGACGCAATGAACCGAAAGTTCGCGATGCTCACAAAACACCTGTATCACATACCCGATTTGCTGAAGCGAGGCCAGCCGGTCACGAGTCAGTACCCGAATTTCTTGACGACCATAGAGCGTTGGAACCACCTGATCCCATCCCGAACTCAGAAGTGAAACGATGCATCGCCGATGGTAGTGTGGGGTTTCCCCATGTGAGAGTAGGTCATCGTCAAGATTAAATTCCGAAACCCCAATTGCGAAAGCAGTTGGGGTTTTGTTTTGCCCGCAGGAAAGTGGTGCGCTTGATTTCTATGCAATCGCCCGGCTCATGGCTATTATTCGGACCTCATTGTGAGGCGAGACCTGCATGCTGACGTTGTTGAATCTATTAAAGGATGGTCGATTCCATTCCGGCGAGGCTCTGGGGGTTACCCTGGGAATCAGTCGAAGTGCGGTGTGGAAGCAGCTTCAGCATCTTGAGGCTGAGCTCGGGTTGTCCATAAACAAAGTCCGGGGCAGAGGCTATCAACTGGCTGCACCCTTGACGCTCCTCGACCCCCTGAAGATTAGTGCCTTAGCAGCGGTTTGGCCGATTACAGTCTTTGATTCCATCGATTCCACTAACGCAGAGGCGCTTCGCGCGATCAATCAGGGTCGAGCGGCGCCGTTTCTGGTATTGGCCGAACGACAGATTTCCGGTCGCGGTCGCCGAGGCCGCAAATGGGTAAGCCCTTTTGCTGAAAATCTCTACTACAGCCTGGTCCTGCGCATTGAAGGTGGCATGCGCCAGCTTGAGGGCTTGAGTCTGGTGGTCGGTTTGGCTGTTATGCATGCCCTGCGAAAGCTGGGGGTGGCGGGCGCAGGATTGAAGTGGCCCAACGATGTGCTGGTCGGGAACAAGAAAATCGCCGGTATTCTTCTTGAGCTAGTAGGGGATCCGGCAGATGTTTGCCATGTGGTGCTGGGTATAGGCATTAATGTGAACATGCAGGTTGCTGAGGAAGTTGACCAGCAATGGACGTCAATTCGACTCGAGACGGGTCAAACCTGCGATCGCAACGTCTTGGTGGCTGAGCTGAGCGACCAACTGCGCGGTTATATCCAGCGTCATCAGGTCCATGGTTTCTCTGCGTTCCAGGAGGAATGGGAAAAGGATCACATGTGGCAAGGTCGCCCGGTTTCTTTGGTTGCGGGCGTTAGTCATATAGAAGGCGTAGTGCTTGGTATTGATAGCCAGGGTGCGCTGCGCTTGAAGGTGGGCGGCGTGGAAAAAGTATTTAGTGGTGGTGAGCTCAGTCTGAGGTTGCGTGATGATTCTTGAGCTCGACTGTGGGAATAGCTTTATCAAGTGGCGCGTATTGAATACGGCTGCTGGCGGTCTTTTCGCGGAAGGTGTTGTCGACTCGGATCAAGCTCTGGTGGATAGCTTGTGCGCATTTGAGAACCTGTCGTTGCGCAAATGTCGGTTGGTCAGCGTAAGAACCAGCGAAGAAACTGCTGCGCTCACCCGAATTCTCGAGCAGACGTTCTGCATCTCGGTCGTGTGCGCCAAGTCGGCCAGTGAAATGTCTGGTGTCAGGAATGGCTATGACGACTATGAACGCTTGGGACTGGATCGCTGGTTGGCGATGCTCGGTGGCTTTCATCTGGCTGCCGGCGCCTGTCTGATTCTGGATTTTGGCACTGCTGTGACGGCCGACTTTATTAATGCCGAAGGTGAGCACCTTGGGGGATTCATTTGCCCAGGAATGCCCTTGATGCGTAACCAGTTACGTACGCATACCCGGAAAATCCGTTATGGGGACTTGGCTGCCGAAAAAGCGTTGACGAGCCATGCTCCGGGGCGCAGTACCGTCGAGGCGGTGGAGCGAGGGTGCTCTTTAATGTTGAGAGGTTTCGTTCTGACCCAGATGGAAATGGCTCGATCCTATTGGGGGGAGCGCTTTGCTGTCTTTATTACCGGTGGCGATGCTGGATTGGTGGCGGACGTCGTGCCTGATGCTCGGATCGTCCCTGACCTGGTATTTGTAGGGTTGGCGATGGCGTGTCCTTTAACTTGAGGTTTGTATGCGTTGGTTGTTCCTGCTGCTCGTTGTTCTCAATGTGTTCTATTACGTCTGGCATCAGCAGGAGGCGCCCTTGCGTGCAAAAGATGTCACTCCTCTCAGCATGTACCGCGGGTCCCAGCAAGATATTCGCTTATTGAGTGAGGCGACTGGTGACTCGGCGGGAGTGCAAGGCGCGCGCCATGCCGGACAGGAGTGTCTGTTTTTGGGTGGTTTGACTCAAGAAAGCAGCCTTTCCGCGCTACAGATGCGTCTAGCGGGCATGAGTGTGAAGGTTCAGGCATCGCAAAAGGATCTTCCCGAGCCTGGATATTGGTTACGCATTGCGCCCGAGAGCCAGCGTTTATTGGGGGATGTGCAGTTGCAGAACCTTTCCAAGGAATTCAATGAGTTAAAACATAAAATAATGCTGTGTGAGGGGGTTGCACCGCTGGAATAGTTTGCATAGAATGGCGCCCGCTCCACAGCGAACACCTAAACAGGTTGTCCAAGTAGAGCGGTGTCAACGCAGCTAACCTCAGGTTTTTAATGAGAAAATGCTTGACAGAAGGTCGGCATAGTATAGAATGCCGGCTCGCTTAGGAGGGGTTCCCGAGCGGCCAAAGGGATCAGACTGTAAATCTGACGTCTACGACTTCGAAGGTTCGAATCCTTCCCCCTCCACCATTTTTAGCGTGAGCTGCAAGCTCCGCGGGTATAGTTTAGTGGTAGAACCTCAGCCTTCCAAGCTGATGATGCGGGTTCGATTCCCGCTACCCGCTCCAAGTTTGCAGGTTGTGCAAAGTGTTACGCTCTTGTAGCTCAGTTGGTAGAGCACACCCTTGGTAAGGGTGAGGTCAGCGGTTCAAATCCGCTCAAGAGCTCCATATAACAAGGCAGATATGAAAATATCTGCCTTTGTTTTAATGGTAGATATCGTTCGTCTAATTCTTCTGTTGAGGGTGTTATCGATGGCTAAGGAAAAATTTGATCGTTCCCTGCCCCACGTCAACGTAGGGACCATTGGTCACGTTGACCACGGTAAAACCACTCTGACCGCTGCTCTGACTCGCGTCTGCTCCGAAGTTTTCGGTTCGGCCGTAGTTGAATTCGACA
>NZ_JAFLXF010000048.1:0-4017 GCF_019891575.1 Pseudomonas sp. MIS38 | reverse complement strand
ACGCTGGGCCTCTCGGGCCGGTTTCTTTTTGGTCGGCATACATGCACCTCTGCGACATGTTATGCCCGAACACAAAATTTATGACACTCCCCCAGTGGCTCAATCTCCCGTCACAAACCTGTCACCCCCAACCTGCTAACCTCCCCTGCGCCTCCTCCCCACTTACTTAAGAGCCCCAACAAAAGGTGCCCCAAGGTGTACTCCGTCGCCCCACCCCGCCAAAAAATCATCCTCCGCTCCGAAAACCTCCACTCCGAAGACTTCGGCGCCCTCTTCTCCCGGCTCTTCGGCAATCGCTACGCCGACACCCCGCCGATCCCCTCCAACATCATCATCGGCGGCGTCTACGGGCGGCACGACGGGGTCAGTTTCCGGCGTATGCATTACCACGGTGATTTCACCGTCACCTTCCCCGACCCGCAGGACGAGATCACTTTTGTGATTCCCACGGCGGGCAAGATTGTGTTCAACCACCGCACCGAGTCCGTCGGTGTGGCGCAAGTGGGGTTGGCGATTGATAAGGCGGATATCCGCTCGATGCGGTTTCTCGACAATCACGCGCAGCACGGGATTTCGGTGAATCGGGGGCAGTTGACTGAGCGGTTGGCGGCGTTGTTGGGGCGGCCGGTTGTGCAGAAGATTGTGTTTGAGCCGGTGGTGGATCTGCACTCGGCAGCGTTTGGCGGGATCAAGGCGTTGATTGATCTGGCGACGGGGACGGAGTTTGATCTGTTGCTCAACAGCGGGACGCTGATGCCGTCGCGGTTGCGCGAGATGTTGATTGATGCGGTGCTGGAGGCGTGGCCGCACAATTTTACCGAGGCGTTGCGCCAGCCGGCGCCGAGGGTGGCGCCGCGGCATGTGAAGTTGGCGATGGAGTTTATTCAGGCGCATCCCGAGCAGTTGGTGAGTGGGGTTGAGTTGGCGCGGTTGAGCAATGCCAGTCAGCGCGCATTGCAGGATGGGTTTCGGCAGTTTGTCGGGATGTCGATTGTGGCGTATCAGCGGCAGGTGCGGCTGGAGCGCGCTTTCGAGGCGCTGGGGCAGCGGCATTCGGCGTCGGTGACGGAGGTGGCGTTGCGCTTTGGCTTCAGTAATGTCGGGCGGTTTTGTCAGTATTTTCAGCAGGCGTATGGGATCAGTCCGGCGCAGCTGAGGGGGCGGGATTGATTGGTTTATCGGCGGGGATGCTGATGGGTCAGTTGAGGGTGATGTTGGCTGACATGACGCCTTCGCGAGCAAGCTCGCTCCCACAGGGTTAGTTGGTGGACTCAAGATTGCGGCTGGTCGGTGCCATGGGGTTATGTGCTGGGCTCAGGGTTGGCGGCTGGCCGGAATCTGAATGTGGGAGCGGGCTTGCTCGCGAATGCGGTGGGTCAGGCGAGGTGATGGTGACTGACACGGCCTCTTCGCGAGCAAGCCCGCTCCCACAGGGTTAGTGGGTGGACTCAAGATTGCGGCTGGTCGGTGCCATGGGGTTATGTGCTGGGCTCAGGGTGGGCGGCTGGCCGGGATCTGAATGTGGGAGCGGGCTTGCTCGCGAATGCGGCGGGTCAGTTGATGGTGATGTTGGCTGACATGACGCCTTCGCGAGCAAGCTCACTCCCACAGGGTTAGTTGGTGGACTCAAGATTGCGGCTGGTCGGTGCCGTGGGGTTATGTGCTGGGCTCAGGGTTGGCGGCTGGCCGGGATCTGAATGTGGGAGCGGGCTTGCTCGCGAATGCTGTGGGTCAGGCGAGGTGATGGTGACTGACACGGCCTCTTCGCGAGCAAGCCCGCTCCCACAAGTTTTTGCGGTGACTCAGGGTTGGCCGTTCCCTGCTCCACCATATTTTGCTGGTGCTTTGTGAATGGTGGTCGTCCTTGACCTTGCGCGGTTGTCCCTGCTTTAGAACGCGTAACTGGCCTTCAGGCTGCCACTGAAACCGTGGCTGTCACCACCACCGCTGGCACCGACTTCTGCGCCGACGCTGACCGCGCCGAGGCTGGCCATCAGGTTGACGCCGCCGCTGAACTGGTCGCGGTTGTCGAAGGCGGCGCGTTGTTCGATGTCGAGGCCCAGCAGGTGACTTTGGCTGTTGACGTCGTTGTTGCCCAGGGTGCGTTCGTAGCCGACTTGTACGCCCGGCACCAGTTGCCATGCGCCCATCGCCACCGGGGCAAATGCCACGTTGAGGTTGGCGACGGCACTGCGGCGGGTGGCGGTGTTGTCGTCGATGTCGAGTGCCAGTTCGCTGCCGTTCTCTTGGAAGCCTTTGAGGTCGAGGTGGCTGACGCGCAAGCCGAGGCTCGGTTCGAGGATCATGCCGTTGACCGGTGCGCGGTAACCCAGCGCCAACGTCGCGCCGGAGAGGTTGCCGTGAGTGTCGCCCTTGGCCGCGCCGAGGCCGCCACCTAGTTCGCGTTTGCTGTCGTAATCGACGTAGCCGGCGCTGGCGTTGGCGTCGACGAACAGGCCACGTTCCAGGCTAGTGAAGCCGTAGCGCGCGCCGAGGTTGAAGAAGGTGAAATCGGTATCGGCCTCGCCGCCCGCGCCGCCGACGGTGCCTTTGCTGTAGCCGAAGCCGCCGCGCGCGCTGAGTTGTTCGGAGAAGCGCTGGGTGATGCCGACCATCAGGCCTTGGCTGTGTTCGTTGCTGCTCTCGGCGTGGGACGAGCCGTCGGTACCGAGGTAACCGGCGAGCGCGGTGGTCCACAACCGGTATTGGCCGACTTTCAGATCGGTGCCGCTGGCGTAAGGCGCGGCGGCTTGTTCGATCAACGCGTTCTGCCGCAGCAGGTAGCTGGCGGCGTCGGCGTGAACCTGGCCGCCGACCTGGGACTCAACACCGCCGAGAGTGCCGGCGTCGATCGCCGATTGCAGGTAGTAGTTGTAGGCGCTGTAGGTGCCGGACAGGTTGCTGTTCTGCAATTGACGCAGCAATTCGGCACCGGCAGCAGCGTTGCCGATCAACCCCGCCTGACCCGGCAGGCTGTTGTACTCGACCAGTTTGCCGCGCAACACGTAGATGGTTTCCTGCGACAGGCCGAGGCCTTGTTTGAGGTAGTTGTCCATGCTGCCGTATTCGGCGGTGACCTCATCCAGACCGGCCTGGAGGTAACTGGCCTGCACGCCGAGCAGCGGCGCGTACACCGAAGCCATGCTTGGCGGCATTGCTTTAAGAGTCGCGGCGACGCGGGCGGCGGTGTAGTCGTTGGTCGCCAGGTAGTTGGCCATGATGGTCGCGTTATCGACCCCGGCGATGCTCTGCAGCACGGCGGCGGTCCAGCCGGTGCGGTCCTTGCCGGCGGTGCAATGGAACAATTGTGCGCCGTCGGTGGTAGCCAGTTCGTTGAACAGCTTGCCGAACTGACCGCGCATCCCCGCGTCGCTGACGAAGGCGCGGTTGGTCTGCTCCATCATGGCGATGGCGTCGACGGCGCTTTTGAACGACACGGTGGTGATGTTCGCGCCCGAGGTAGTGCTGCCGATAATGTCGATGTTCTGGTAGGTCGCACCGGTCAGCATCGTATCCGGCGTGCCGGCGATTTCGCTCGGCGTGCGCAGGTCGTAGACGGCTTTGATGCCGAGGCTGTTGAGGGTCGCCAGATCCGCTGCCGACGGCGTGATCGCGTTGGAGCGGTAAAACACGCCGCTACGCATGGTGCCGTCGTGGGCGGTGGAATACGCAGTAGTCAGGCCGGCGACATCACGGAAGTTGTCGATGCTTTGCAGGCGCGGCGTGTCGAGCACCACAGGCTCGGCGGCGTGGGCAGCGGCGATGGACAGGCTCAGAACGGACAGCGAACACACAAGACGTTGAAACACAGTGCAGCCTCATTGGAATTAGCATTGGGCTGGCTACTATCTGCAATCAACTGATACCGAATATGACAGAACGACTGCGCACGCAAATGCCTGCGCGATTGGGCCGTGGGCTGCGTTTTTTGTCCGTATCTGCCGGAGAGCCACTGTAGGAGTGAGCCTGCTCGCGATAGCGGTATATCGCTGACATTTGCGTTGTCTGACACACCGC
>NZ_JAFLXF010000047.1:0-5855 GCF_019891575.1 Pseudomonas sp. MIS38 | reverse complement strand
TAAGAAGGCAGGCAAGAACCTGTGGCGAGGGGATTCATCCCCGATCGGTTGCGCAGCAGCCGTAAACCCTGAACTCGCGGTATTTCTGAAAGATTGAAGTCTGGGGCCGCTGTGCAGCCCATCGGGGATAAATCCCCTCACCACAATGACCGCGGCAGGAGCCGAAATATCTTTGGGTCAGGCATAAAAAAACCGCCGCTCCGTTTGTTCGGGGCGGCGGTTTTTTGATCACGGCAAACGTCAGGAATCGCGCCGCAGATCCGGCGGGATCGGCAGATCGTCTTTCAGCGGATCCGGGCGTTTGCCCTTGCCGGCGCGGTACTGGCGGATCTGGTAGACGTAGGCCAGCACCTGGGCGACCGCCAGGTACAGGCCGCCGGGGATTTCCTGCTCGAGTTCGGTGGAGTAATAGATCGAACGCGCCAGCCCCGGCGATTCGAGGAGCATGACGTTGTTGGCGACGGCGATTTCGCGGATCTTCAGCGCGAGGAAGTCGCTGCCCTTGGCCAGCAGCACCGGCGCGCCGCCCTTCTCCGAGTCGTACTTGAGCGCGACGGCGTAGTGGGTCGGGTTGGTGATGACCACATCGGCGTCGGGAATCGCCGCCATCATCCGCCGCTGCGACATCTCGCGCTGGGTCTGGCGGATGCGCTGCTTGACCTCCGGCCGGCCTTCCTGATCCTTGTGCTCGTCGCGCACTTCCTGCTTGGTCATCAGCAGTTTCTTGTGGGCTTCCCAGAGCTGCACCGGCACGTCGACGGCGGCGATGATGATCAGGCCGCAGGCCAGCCACAACGTACTCCAGCCGACCAGCGTGACGCTGTGAATGATCGCCATTTCGAGCGGCTCGTGGGCGATCCGCAAGAAATCATCGACGTCCGCCGACAACACCGCCAACGCCACCCCCAGGGTGATCAGAAATTTGGCCAGCGCCTTGAGCAGTTCGACCACAGCCTTGAACGAGAACATCCGCTTCAGGCCCGCGGCCGGGTTCATCCGGCTGAATTTGGGTGCCATGGAGCCGGCCGCAAACAGCCAGCCACCGAGGGAGATCGGCCCGATCAACGCCGCCAGCAACAGGGTGATCATGATCGGCTGGATCGCCAACAGCGCCATCTGGCCCGACTGCAACAGGAACCTGCCCATGGCCCCCTGATCCATGATCACCTCGCGCGAGAGGGTGAAGTTCAGGCGCATCAGCTCCATCAGGTCTTCGGCCAGCATGCCGCCGAACACCAGCAAAGCACCGGCACCGGCCATCATCACGGCGAGGGTGTTGAGCTCTTTGGAGCGGGCAATCTCGCCCTTCTCACGAGAGTCCTTTTTCCGTTTGTCCGTGGGGTCTTCTGTTTTGTCCTGACCGCTTTCGCTCTCTGCCATGGCTCAGCGCGCCCGTGCCAGTTCGCGTAACAACTGCAAGGCCTCGGAGGCCAGCGGTTGATACTGATTGAGGATGTCCGCCAGACCGACCCAGACGATGAACAGGCCCAGCACCAGGGTCAGCGGGAAACCGATGGAGAAAATGTTCAGTTGCGGCGCGGCGCGGGTCATCACACCGAAGGCGATGTTGACCACCAGCAGCGCGGTGACCGCCGGCAGCACCAGCAACAACGCCGCCCCGAGAACCCAGCCAAGCTTGCCGGCCAGCTCCCAGTATTGCGCGGTCATCAAGCCGCCGCCGACCGGCAGCGTGGTGAAGCTTTCGGTGAGCACTTCGAAGACCACCAGGTGGCCGTTCATCGACAGGAACAGCAAGGTCACCAGCATGGTGAAGAACTGCCCGATCACCGCCACCGAGACGCCGTTGGCCGGGTCAACCATCGAGGCGAAGCCCATACCCATCTGGATCGCGACAATCTGCCCGGCCACGGCAAACGCCTGAAAAAAAAGCTGCAGGGAAAACCCCAGCACCGCACCGACCAGAATCTGCTCGGCAATCAGCAGCAGGCCACTGAGATCCAGCGGGCTGACCGCTGGCATCGGCGGCAGGCTCGGCGCAATGCACACGGTAATGGCCACGGCGAAATACAGGCGTATCCGGCGCGACACCAGCGTGGTGCCGAACACCGGCATGACCATCAGCATCGAGGCGACGCGAAACAGTGGCAACATGAACGACGCCACCCAAGTACTGATCTGGGTGTCGGTCAGCTGAAGCAGCGACTGCATGGCTTAGCCGATGACCATCGGAATGTTTTTGTACAACTGAATGATGTATTCCATGAACGTCTGCACGATCCAGGGACCTGCGACGATCAGCGTCACCAGCATCACCAGCAGACGCGGCAGGAAGCTCAGGGTCTGTTCGTTGATCTGCGTCGCCGCCTGAAACATCGCCACCAGCAAGCCAACCAACAGGCTCGGCACCACCAGGATCGCGACCATCAATGTGGTCAGCCAAAGGGCTTCACGAAAGATATCGACCGCAACTTCCGGCGTCATGGCGAGACACCTCCGAAACTGCTGGCCAGGGTGCCGATGATCAGCGCCCAGCCATCCACCAGCACGAACAGCATGATCTTGAACGGCAGCGAAATGATCAGCGGCGAGAGCATCATCATACCCATCGCCATCAGCACACTGGCCACGACCAGGTCGATGATCAGGAACGGGATGAAGATCATGAAGCCGATCTGGAATGCGGTTTTAAGCTCGGAAGTGACAAACGCCGGCACCAGAATGGTCAGCGGCGCCTGATCCGGGGTGGCGATGTCGGTGCGCTTGGACAGACGCATGAACAGCTCCAGATCGCTGGTGCGGGTCTGGGCGAGCATGAAGTCCTTGATCGGTATCTGGGCCTTTTCCACCGCTTGCTGGGCGGTGAGTTTTTCCGCCAGATACGGCTGCAGCGCATCGTTGTTCACCCGATCGAACACCGGAGCCATGATGAACATGGTGAGGAACAGCGCCATGCCGGTGAGGATCTGGTTCGACGGCGTCTGTTGCAGGCCGAGGGCCTGACGCAGGATCGAGAAGACGATGATGATCCGGGTGAAACTGGTCATCAGGATCACGGCCGCCGGAATGAAGCTCAGCGCCGTCATGATCAGCAGGATCTGCAGGCTGACCGAATACTCCTGCGCGCCATCGGCGTTGGTGCCCAGCGTGATCGCCGGAATCGACAACGGATCGGCGGCGAATGCCAGCGGCGCGGCCAGCATCAGGGCCAGCAAAAAGACGATGCGTAGCGCACCCATTACTTCTTATCCTTCTGATCCTTGCCGAGAATCTTCAGCAGATGCTGGGCAAATTCCGGGGTCGCTTTTTCGCTGCTGCTCGGCACTTGCACCGGCTCCTTGAGCACATGCAGCGCGGTGATGGTGCCGGGGCTGAGGCCGAGCAGAATCTGCTCGTTGCCGACCTGCACCAGCATCAAGCGGTCACGCGGACCGAGCGCACGGGAGCCGATCAGCTCGATCACCTGGCCCTTGCCCGCCGGCCCTGCCTGCTGCACCCGGCGCAGCAGCCAGGCGAGGAAGAAGATCAAGCCCAGCACCAGCAACAGACCGAACACCAGTTGCGTCAGTTGCCCGGCCACGCCGCTGCTGACCATCGGCGCGGTGGCAGCAGGCACGGTGGTCGCCGTCGACGGCTCGGCGGCCAGCACGCTCAATGGCAGTGCCAGCAAAGCCCAGAGAAACCGTTTCACTCAGCGCAGCTTCTTGATGCGTTCGCTTGGGCTGATCACGTCGGTCAGGCGGATGCCGAACTTCTCGTTGACCACCACCACTTCACCGTGCGCGATCAGCGTGCCGTTGACCAGCACGTCCAGCGGCTCGCCGGCCAGACGATCGAGCTCGATCACCGAACCCTGGTTCAGTTGCAGCAGGTTGCGGATGTTGATGTCGGTGCTGCCCACTTCCATCGAGATCGACACCGGGATGTCGAGGATCACGTCCAGGTTCGGACCGTCCAGGGTCACCGGATCGTTGTTCTTCGGCACGCTGCCGAACTCTTCCATCGGCAGACGGTTGGAGCTTGCAGCGCCAGCGTCGGCGGCCAGCAGCGCGTCGATGTCGGCCTGGCTGCCATCACCGGTCTCTTCCAGGGCCGCAGCCCATTCGTCGGCCAGTGCCTGATCGTCCTGGGCGTTCATTTCGTCGTTCATCATTTGTCCTCGGCGGGCAACAATTCAGTTAAATACGTGGGGGAAAAGCGCCGCTTCAGCGACGCTCGATCGGCTCGATCACCTGCAACGCGAGGTTGCCTTTGTGCGAGCCCATCTTGACCTTGAAGGCCGGTACGCCGTTGGCGCGCATGATCATGTCTTCCGGCATCTCGACCGGGATCACATCCCCCGGCTGCATGTGCAGGATGTCGCGCAGCTTCAACTGGCGGCGGGCCACGGTGGCGCCGATCGGCACGTCGACATCGAGCACGTCCTGACGCAGGGCGTTGACCCAGCGCTCGTCCTGATCGTCGAGGTCCGACTGGAAACCGGCGTCGAGCATTTCGCGCACCGGCTCGATCATCGAGTACGGCATGGTTACGTGCAGGTCACCGCCGCCGCCATCGAGTTCGATGTGGAAAGTGGAGACCACGATCGCTTCGCTCGGGCCGACGATGTTGGCCATGGCCGGGTTCACTTCCGAGTTGATGTACTCGAAATTGACTTCCATGATCGCCTGCCAGGCTTCCTTCAGATCGACGAACGCCTGCTCCAGCACCATGCGCACCACACGCAGTTCGGTCGGGGTGAATTCACGCCCTTCGATCTTGGCGTGACGGCCGTCGCCGCCGAAGAAGTTGTCCACCAGCTTGAACACCAGTTTGGCGTCGAGGATGAACAGCGCGGTGCCGCGCAACGGTTTGATCTTGACCAGGTTGAGGCTGGTCGGTACGTACAGCGAGTGCACGTATTCGCCGAACTTCATCACCTGGACGCCACCGACGGCAACGTCTGCCGAGCGGCGCAGCATGTTGAACATGCTGATGCGGGTGTAACGGGCAAAACGCTCGTTGATCATCTCCAGAGTCGGCATGCGTCCACGGACGATGCGATCCTGGCTGGTCAGGTCGTAGCTTTTGACACTGCCGGGTTCGGCAGCGTTATCGGTCTGTACCAGACCATCGTCGACACCATGCAACAGCGCGTCGATTTCATCCTGGGACAGCAGATCCTGCACGGCCATGTCGTGTTCCTACTGCAGTACGAAATTAGTGAAAAGCAACTGTTCGATCACCACTTTGCCCAGCTCTTTCTGCGCCACTTCCTGGACGCTGGCGGTAGCCTTCTGGCGCAACATCTCCTGCCCGACCGGGGTCGCCAGCGTGGCGAAATCCTGACCGGAGAAGAGCATCACCAGGTTGTTGCGGATCACCGGCATGTGCACTTTGAGCGCTTCCAGATCGGCCTGGTTACGCGCCAGCATGGTGATGCTCACCTGCATGTAGCGCTGACGGCCGTTCTGGTTGTAGTTGGCGACAAACGCCGGCGCCATCGGCTCGAAGATCGCCGGCTGCTTGCCAACCGGCGCAGCCTCGGCCGCTGCGGCAGGCTTGCTCTGAGCGCTGTGCATGAAGTACCAGGTCGCGCCCACGGACACACCGATCGCCAGCAGCAGAGCCACCACGATCAGGATGATCATCTTGAGTTTGCCTTTGGTCGCGGGGTCTTTTACAGCTGCTGCTTCGCTCTTCGCCATGCCAATAATCCGTCACTAATCGGGTTTTCACAGTCGCACGGCAAGGCAAGAGCAAGTGTTATGCCAGAAGTGTCGGAGGTAACGCTAAAGTCAAAAGCCACCCTCACCCCAGCCCTCTCCCGGAGGGAGAGGGGGCTGACTGAGGTGTCAGGCGTCAAACATCGACCTGAAAGACCGAGTCGATTATGGATTCACAGCGCAAGTATCCGG
>NZ_JAFLXF010000046.1:0-7547 GCF_019891575.1 Pseudomonas sp. MIS38 | reverse complement strand
AATGCGGTGGATCAGTCGAAATTGATATCGACTGATCCACCGCATTCGCGAGCAAGCCCGCTCCCACAGTGCTTTTGGTGTGTTGTCGCGTTAAGTTTCAGACCTTCAGCACCAACTTGCCGAAATTCTCCCCGCTGAACAATTTCATCAGCGTCTCCGGAAAGGTCTGCAGACCTTCGACGATGTCTTCCTTGCTCTTGAGCTGCCCCTTGGCCATCCAGCCGGCCATTTCCTGCGCGGCACTCGCGTACTGCGCGGCGTAGTCCATCACCACAAAGCCTTCCATGCGCGCACGGTTGACCAGCAATGAAAGGTAGTTGGCCGGGCCTTTGACCGCGTCCTTGTTGTTGTACTGGCTGATGGCGCCGCAGATCACCACCCGGGCTTTCGGTGCCAGACGGCTGAGCACAGCGTCGAGGATCTCGCCGCCGACGTTATCGAAATACACATCAACGCCTTTCGGGCACTCACGCTTGAGTCCGGCCAGTACATCTTCGTGCTTGTAATCGATGGCGCCGTCGAAGCCCAGTTCATCGATCAGGTACTTGCACTTGTCGGCACCACCGGCGATGCCGACGACCCGGCAGCCTTTGATCTTGGCGATCTGCCCGGCAATGCTGCCCACCGCGCCGGCAGCCCCGGACAACACCACGGTGTCACCGGCTTTCGGTGTGCCGACGTCGAGCAGGGCGAAGTAGGCGGTCATGCCGGTCATGCCAAGGGCGGACAGATACACCGGCAGCGGCGCCAGTTTCGGATCGACTTTGTAGAAACCTCTGGGTTCGCCAAGGAAATAATCCTGCACGCCGAGGGCGCCGTTGACGTAGTCGCCGACGGCAAAGCCCGGGTTGTTCGAAGCGATGACCTGGCCCACGCCCAAGGCGCGCATGACTTCACCGATTTCTACCGGCGGGATATAGGACTTGCCCTCGTTCATCCAGCCGCGCATGGCCGGGTCGAGGGACAGGTATTGGTTTTTCACCAGTATCTGACCAGCGCCCGGTTCGCCGACCGGGACTTCCTGGTAGGTGAAGGTCTCACGGGTCGCAGCCCCCACCGGGCGTTTGGCGAGGAGGAACTGGCGATTGGTCTGACTGGTCATGGCAGGCACTCGAACTGAATGAAGCCTTGTTGATAGACCCTCGAGGCCAATGCTGCAAGGTTGGCTGATGCGGCGAATGCGCAATGATCCAGTGCAGTGATAGTGGCCCACAGGCTTTTATCACTGCGACGGATGAAGGCATAAACAGCCTTCTGATAGTGCTGACTCGGGACGGGCCCCGGTGACTATGCTGCGAGTCTGCAAATCCCTCCTGCATCTCTCCCTTCGAGGACATAACAATGAGCATGACGTTTTCCGGCCAAGTGGTCGTAGTCACCGGAGCGGCCAACGGTATCGGCCGGGCGACCGCCCAGGCGTTCGCCGCCGAAGGTTTGAAAGTGGTGGTGGCCGACCTGGACACGGCAGGGGGCGAAGGCACCGTGGCGCTGATTCGTACAGCCGGCGGCGAAGCGACCTTCGTACGCTGCAACGTTACCGTCGAAAGCGAAGTGAAGAATCTGATGGACGAGGTGATCAATACCTACAGTCGCCTGGACTACGCCTTCAACAATGCCGGGATCGAAATCGAGCAAGGCAAACTGGCCGACGGCTCGCTGGACGAGTTCGACGCGATCATGGGCGTCAACGTCAAAGGTGTGTGGTTGTGCATGAAGTACCAGTTGCCGTTGTTGCTCGCTCAGGGCGGCGGGGCGATCGTCAACACCGCGTCGGTGGCGGGCCTTGGCGCGGCACCGAAGATGAGCATTTATGCGGCGTCGAAACACGCGGTGATCGGTCTGACCAAGTCGGCGGCGATCGAATACGCGAAGAAGAAAATCCGCGTCAACGCCGTGTGCCCGGCGGTGATCGATACCGACATGTTCCGTCGCGCTTACGAGGCTGACCCGAAGAAAGGCGAATTCGCCAACGCGATGCACCCAGTGGGGCGCATCGGCAAGGTCGAGGAAATCGCCAGCGCCGTGCTGTATCTGTGCAGCGATGGCGCGGCGTTTACCACCGGTCATTCCTTGGCCGTGGATGGCGGCGTCACGGCTTTCTGACGCCGAGTGGCAAGACTCTGGAACCCGCCTCAGTGCGGGTTTTCTTTTTGCTGGGCGCCAGTTCCGTTAAACCGCTAAACAATGTGTATCAAACGGTTAGAACGGCTGCTTTTGACGGCGTTGTCGCACAGCCTGAGCGACGCGGCTGTGATTTACTGCCGCCAGCAAAATGGACAGGAGTTTGCGTGCTCATGGAATTGAGAATTGACCGACAGGCAATGGTGCCGGTCGTACAGCAGATTGTTGATGGCATGACTGAGTGGATCTCGCGAAGCGGTGTGGCGCCGAGCACGCGCTTGCCCTCCGTCAGGCAAATTGCGCGCTCCAATCTGCTGAGTCAGTCGTGTGTGGCCGAGGCCTGCGAACGGCTGGTGGCGCAAGGCGTTCTGGCCCCGCGTCAGGGCGCCGGGTTCATGGTGGCCGCGCAGGGCGGTGGGGTGATCGGGATTTACTGCGGGCAGGCACACAGCGGGTTGAAACTCGGCGAGGGAGGCTTGCCGCAGAGCTGGCGTGAATCCGACGACCTGAGTTATGCGATCCGTCAGGTGGCCCGTACCGACATGGCGAGTCTGTTCAATTACAGCAGCCCGCTGGGGCTGCCGGCGTTACGCGAGCAGATCGTCAAACGCCTCAGGCTGATCGGCGTCGAGGCTCTGGATGAACAGGTGCTGACGACCTCCGGTGCGAGCCAGGCGCTTGATCTGCTCGCGCGCACATTGTTGAAGGCCGGTGACTGCGTTGTCGTCGAAACCCCGGGCTATGCGCCGCTGTTCGAGCTGTTGCGCCTGTACGGCGTGCAGTTGCTGGAAGTGCGCCGCACGCCGAGCGGGCCGGATCCCCAGGCGCTGGAAGCACTGTTGCGGCAGTTCCGGCCGGTCGCGATGTTCATCAACAGTCACCACCACAATCCCACCGGCTCTTGCCTGACACTTGGCGTTGCCCAACAGATCCTGCGGTTGTGCAACGCTCACGATGTGCGAGTGATCGAGGACGATGTCTACGCCGACCTGCACAATGGCAATGGCACACGCCTGGCGGCACTCGATGAGCGAGTGATCTATGTCGGCAGCTTTTCCAAGACACTGAGCAGCTCGCTGCGCGTCGGGTTTGTGTACGCCGAGCCAGCGCTGATAGCGCGGCTGGGGCGAATCAAGATGATCAGTAGCATGGGCGCTTCGAGTTTCAATGAGGCGGTGCTGACCAGTCTTCTGGCCAATGGCGCCTATCGCAAAATGGTCCAGCGCCAGCGTCAACGGTTGAATACCGATCGGGTCGCCGCGTTGCAGGCGCTGGAAGACGCCGACTGGGAGGTCTTCGGTAAGCCGTGTGGCGGCCTGTTCATCTGGGCCCGTGCCCCGCTGGGCGATACTGGCCGCTTGCACAGTCAGGCGCAGTGCAATGGTGTCAGCCTTTGCGACCCGGGGGCCTTCAGTCCGAGTGGCGAACCCAGTGAGTGGCAGCGGATCAACGTGGCCTATGCCTGTGATCCGAGGGCCCGGCAGTTTTTTCGCAGTACCGGTGTGAATCGACCTCAAGCGTTCTGAAAACGACGCGTGCGTAGCTTTTTGCCATTATTCCGACGCCAGAGACTTGTGCTGCTCCATGGCCGTTGCGAATCTTCGGCAACAGACTTTGGCAGGGGACTACGCGCAATGATTTCCGCCGTGCAAGGACGTTTTGCCAACCTCGGTATGGCGAAGAAACTGGGTATCGGGTTCGTGCTGGTGCTGCTGTTGACTGCGCTGGTGGCTGCCATTGGTGTCTGGTCCCTGCAGACCATCAGTCAGCGCTTCGATGGGCTGAAGCAGATGTCGTCGCTCAACAGTGCACTGCTCAAGGTGCGGCTGCTGGAGCAGGACTATGCGCTGCACAGCAACCCGAAAACCGTCGATGCCTTGCACGAAGGCGTAGACGGTTTGCTGGCTCAGGCCGCGCAACTCAAGGCGCAGTCCCCGGCCAACGTGGCGGTGATGAGCGATGTCGAACAGGCACTGGGCGCTTATCGCAAGGCTTTCGATGAGTTTGTCTCGCTGACCCAGGCCAAGGATCTGGCGCTGGAAATGGCCAGTTGGTCGGTGTCCAGCGTGGCCAATAACCTGGACGTACTGCAGGCCGGTCTGGCCGATGATGGCGCGTATACCTTGAAGGACACCGAAGGCAAGGACGGCGCACAGTTCATCGAACAGGCCAGCCAGGTCAGCCAGGTGTCGCGGCTGATGTTGCAGGCGATGAACGAGGCACGGATTCGTCTGGACCAGAGCCGCAAGGGCGATGCCGACAGCGCCGGCAAGGGCAACATCGAGCAGGCCGCTCAGGCGCAGGCTCAGGCCGAGCAGTTGAAGACCACGGTCAAGGATGAGGGCTACCTGACGGTACTCAATGAGGTGTCCGGGCACATCGCCGGATTCAACGACAAGCTCGCCGAGTACACCGGCCTGCTGGCCCAGGAAAAAACCGTCTACGAACAGTTGCACCAGCGTGCGGCGCAGGTGATGGAGCGCGTGGATCAGGCGTATGGCGCCGAGGATGGCGCGATGCAGGCGGAATTGAAGAAAAACTCGGTGTTGATCATCGGTTCTTCGGCGCTGGCATTGCTGGTCGGGCTGATTGCCGCGTGGGTCATTACCCGCTTGATCGTCGCGCCGTTGCGCAGTGTGATGCGGGTGGCACAGCAGATTGCGGCCGGGGATTTGAGTGCGAGGGTGGAGGTCACCCGGCGTGATGAGATCGGGCAACTGATGCTGGCGATGCAGCAGATGGGCACTGGGCTGAGCACGATCGTCAGCGGTTTGCAGGCGGGCATCGAGCAGTTGGCCAGTTCCGCGCAATCGCTGTCGGCGGTCACCGAGCAGACCAACCTTGAGGTCAACAGCCAGAAGGAAGAGACCGAGCAAGTGGCCACGGCCATGAACCAGATGACCGCCACCGTGCATGACGTGGCGCGCAATGCCGAGGAGGCCGCGCTGGCCGCACAAACGGCGGATGCCAAGGTCGAGAGCGGGCAGCAGGTGGTGCGCCAGAGCATGGTGCGGATCGAGCAACTGGCGGATTCGGCGACATCAGCCAGTTCGAGCATCGAAAGCCTCAGTGCGCAGATCCAGAACATCGGTGCGGTGCTGGATGTGATCAAGAGCGTTGCCGAGCAGACCAATCTGCTGGCGCTCAACGCCGCGATCGAGGCGGCGCGGGCCGGGGAGCAGGGCAGGGGCTTTGCGGTGGTGGCTGATGAGGTTCGCGCGTTGGCGCGGCGTACACAACAATCCACCGAGGAGATCGAGCGGCTGGTCAGTGCGTTGCGTTCGGCGGCGCATTCGTCGGTGCAGCAGATTCAGAGCAGTGGTGACTTGGTGAAGCTGGCGGTCAGTGATGCGCTGCAGACCGAGAGTGCGCTGGGCAGTATTGCGGCGGCGGTTTCGTTGATTCAGCAGATGAATCAGCAGATTGCGGCGGCGGCGGAGGAGCAGAGTTCGGTGGCTGAGGAGATCAATCGCAGTGTGACGAGTATTCGTGCGAGTGCGGATCAGTCTTCGATGGCGATGCGGGGGAATGCGGTTTCGAGTGTTGAGCTGGCGCGGTTGGGAGGGGAGCTCAAGGGGATGGTTGGGCATTTTCGGCTTTGACTTGGCGGCCTCTGGGCCGACCAGGTTCTGGGGGGGTTGGGTGAATATCCGTTGCTTCGGGGGCTGCGGCTGGCGGTTTCGCCCTTACGGCGAGTCACTTTTGCAGACGCCCAAAAGTAACCAAAACGCTTGGCCCCAGCGTTCGGCCCTCGCTTAGGCTCGGGTTCCTTCGTTGCAGGATTCATCCGGGCGCATCGCCTCCGGTTTGCTTCGCTGCACCTCCTCTCGATGTGTCTGGCTTCGCCAAACGGTCGCTGCGCTCCCACCCCCGGATAAATCCCTCCACTCAGCCTGCCGACGGGGCCGGCACGGCAAGATCAAGAGCTTTCGGCGAGCTGACACTCGGCCATTTGAGTGGTGAAGAGCGAGGCGGTGCACTATCTCGCTCTTCTGTAGGAGTGAGCCTGCTCGCGATGGCGGCCTGACAGCCGACCAGTCTCCAACTGAATAAACTCATGCCCACTGTGGGAGCGGGCTTGCTCGCGAAGAGGCCTGACAGCCGACCAATCTCTAACTGAATGTTCGCAATGGCAGTCAGCCCAACCCCCACAAAAAAGCCACCTCCCGGTGGCTTCTCTCAACTCTCGACCATCAGTCGTAAATCACTTTCTTCTTCCAGTCCGCATCGGCTTCGACTTCTTTGAGGCCTTCGGTCAACTGGTTCACTTCGCCTTCAACCGGGGCAATCTTGTCCATGACCTGGGCATTTGCGCGGGCCAGGAGTTTTTCCAGGTATTGCAGTTGTTCCGAGTACATCTGCGGGTCTTGCTGTTTGCGCAGGTATTGCACGCCGCGTTCGAAGGCGAGGCGGGCCTGGCCGGGTTGGTTTTGTTGCAGGGATTGTTGGCCGAGGTTGTTGAAGAATTCGATGTGCAGCAGGACCAGGATGTGGCGGACTTCCTTGATCCAGTGTTTGGCTTCGTTCGGTGGCAGGAAGCCGTCATGGGCGGCGCGGGTGATCTGGCCGTGCAGGGCTTCGAGCAGGAAGCGGACGTCCTTGGCTTTGGCTTCGGTCAGGATCGGTGCCGGCGGGTTGTTGACCGGGATCGATTCGCCTTGGGCCACCAGTGCGCTGAGTTCGGTGATCCGTGCCTTGGTCGTGGCGCTGGTTTTTTCCAGGTTCAGCAGACGTTGGCAGACGTTCAGTTCCAGTCGGGTCAGCAGCAGCTTGAGTGCCGGGGTCATGAACTGGCCGGGGAAGGTTTCGGTCAGTTCGCCGCAGCGGCGCAGGCGGTCGTTGAGTTCGACTTTGGTGCGGGCCTTCTCCAGTTTGTTGTTTTCCACCACATGGTTCATGTAGCCAATGGCGATCAGAATTGCGATCCCGGCTATGACTAGCAGGGTGATCATGAGTGGTGTCACCGGTAAGACCTCTTTATAGGGTTCGCATGCGAGTGTAGTGGCTGGACATTCAGGCGCCCAGCGCCGCTCGACGAGTTGATTCAGCAGCTTCTGTCTATATCGGCTGCACACTGCTTATATGAATGCTGGCGCAAGGTGCGCAGATTGCCATCATTGTGTTGCGGACTATAACGCCTTGGCGTGTGGCGGAATATAGGCGTCAATCGTCGGGCGACGGAAAAGCCCGAATGCTCCCGTAAAGCAGGTCGAAGTCATTGATTTAAATAAATTTATATTCGGGGGTTGACGACCTCTCAAACCATCCATAGAATGCGCGCCACTTGCAGCGTAAAGCACACAGCGAAACGCGGCAGGGAGTGAATGTTGTAGCGTGTCCCCTTCGTCTAGTGGCCTAGGACACCGCCCTTTCACGGCGGTAACAGGGGTTCGAGTCCCCTAGGGGACGCCAATGCGGGAATAGCT
>NZ_JAFLXF010000045.1:0-9125 GCF_019891575.1 Pseudomonas sp. MIS38 | reverse complement strand
ACGCTGGGCCTCTCGGGCCGGTTTCTTTTTGGTCGGCATACATGCACCTCTGCGACATGTTATGCCCGAACACAAAATTTATGACACTCCCGATGACCCAGCAGCTGTCAACGGCTGTGCTCAAATAACCGTAGACACCGTCGCTGGATAGACGAATGCATGAATTAGCCTGGGTGCCGTCGTCATCGTTGACCAAAATGATCTTGTCCGCGAAGTAATTGATATTTCTGCCGTCAGGTCCTTGCAGGACTAAGCTCCAGCCTTCGGCTCCCATGCGGAATTCACCGTTGTTTTCGAAGGTGGCGATCCAGTTGTTGGCGAGTGTGATTTGATGTTTATTCATGGGGGGTCATGTAAACCGAAGGGCTGCAAAGCAATGGGTATCGTTTCTGCTTAGAGCGCTCAGGTTATAAGATAATCACATCTGTGTAATAAGAAACTGTGATCTGTTTCCGACATCGTCGGTAGTGTTTGAATGAACTACTGTTTATAAAATTGTCAGTGAGCGCATTGTGCTACACTGCGCCGTCATTATTGTATGCCGTAATATTGGCTATGCTAATGTTTTTTGCTTGGCATGTGGCTATGCAGTTATTTTCAAATTTAATTGTTACTTTATAGCTTGAGGTTTTTTTCTCAATTGTTAAGGTGGTGGTGCCGCTGAAGTTGAAATTCTCTACATTAAAATTTTCTATGTCTACTAAGTAGAGCTGAAACTCATACTCGTTGTAATTCTTTTTCAGCCACTTTTTAGGGGCTGCTTGCTCTATTTTGCTGGATAATTTTAAGCATATAGAGTTTCCGTCCAGCATTACGTATGACGTACGCATGCTTGAGGGGGAATATGCTTCTCCGAAAATAGACGTCCACTGCTTTTTGTTCGATATTGATGATGTCCACATTCTAAATTGCTCGAAATATGTAGTAGGCTTTACCAGGTGCTTTGCCTGTTCTAGGATTTTCAATTGGTCGTTGGATTGAAATGTAGTAAAAGGGCGACGGGTTTATTTTTAGTCCCTTTTGAATCGAAAGGGGAGCAAGCCGGAAAATAAATCTGTCCCCCTTCGGTTGGCCATTAACCTGACATTGAATGTATTTATTGGGTGCAATCACTGATATAAACGCAGTCATGATCATCCATATAGATTAAGACTTTAAAATTGTCGTCGGCTATCCAAAATGGAAAACCAGTCGTTTCGGAAAATAGCATTTTAAGATCTGCAGAGCTTTCTAGCTTCCAAGCATGAGTCTTACTGTCTTTAACTATTAGGAACGGTTTTTCTAAATTTTGTAGCTTGTCGACATTTTTCCAAAATTCTGGATCGTGTTTTTGTTTAGTGTTTTTCAAGTGGTAAGGGTCGAGACGCTTTGTTTCAGTGGAAAAAAATAATGTCGTTAGCTTGTTGATCAATTCAGACAGTTTGTCACCGTGTAGTTTTTTATGTGTTAAGAACTGCTCTGCTAATTTTGAGTCGATTTCTTTTTCTAGGTGGTTCATTGAGGAACTCCAATTTTTGCGCATGATAAGGGCGCAGATTCTGATAGGAGCGTGCTCTAACAAGCAAGAGGGAACAAAAGGTGATAGATTTATTTTTAACATCTTTTGAGGTATCTGCGGAAAATAAATCTGTCTTCTTTAACCGCTGCTCCCGCGTTGAGCTTTTTTGTCGAGTTACGTTCGGATCATAGACTGTTTTTGGATTGCTGATTGTTGGAGCTTTAAGATGTCTATATCTCCCGATTCAATCATGAACGATTCAATTTTTTTAATGAATTCAATTTTGCTTTTGGTTCTGAACTCACCAAGAAAAACTTCGGAGTTTTTAACCGGTTTTCCTTTTTGGTCATAATCGATTTTCAGGAAATCAATTACAAACTCTCCGTTGGGGTCGCCCTCTGGTTCTACTCTAGAATCGAAGCAGTGCCCGCTACTTGGACGCACTCCGCCCAATAGTACTGAGCAGGTGAACCAGTCGCTGGTTTCTGGCGTTAATTCAACTTCAAAAAGGTTGTTGATTGTTATTGTCCAACCGCTTGGGACTCGAATTGGTTGAAGCTTATATTGTAGTTTGGGTCTCATTTGAAATTTCTACACTTGAAAATTTGCGTCAAAAGGAAAAATTATTTTTCAAGTTTTTTGGAGTATGCTTGGGTAATGAGTTGGTGGTCTTTATTCTCATTTTTTCGGAGAGGGTAAAGTAATTTTGTTTATCTGAAAAATAAGACTTTATGTTGTTTATTTGGAAGAAGGCTGACCTTGTGATTTTCTTAGTAAGTTTATGAGTTCTGGGTAAGAGTCGATTTCTTCGTCGGACAGGTTGTTTATAATTTTCTGTATTTTATTAGAGTATTTTTCCTCAATGACTGCTTCCGTCCAGTCAAGTTCGGAAGCTGCGGCGATTGCTACCTCTGAAAACTTGGATTCAATAAGTTTTTTTAGAATTTCAATTGCTTCGGGCGTTCGTAGCTCTCCGAGAGCAGCGGCACTTCTTTCTTGCCAGTATTCTTCTTTCGAAAGTATTGCTTCATTAAGTATTTGCTAGTCCATGGCGCCGAACTTTCTTAGAATTCCATGGGCTATTTGTTCAGTAATGTACTCATTCCATTTTGAATCTTCATTTGGTCCGAGCCAGTAGTTGTATTCTTCGTAAGCTTTGCTATTCATAAGCACAGTAAAAGAGGTAGGGTTTATTTTTGCGTACTTCTATGTCGATATGAATTTAGTTAAAAATAAATCTTTCATATTTTTGTTCTCTTCTATAGTTTTTAATTGGTTGCAGATTTAAATTTCGCAAAAGGTGACGGATTTTTTTCAATATCTTTGGAGGCTATGGAAAATAATCACTCTCCTTTGATCGCTGTCCGGATAGCTGTAAGCGTATGGGAGCTCCGCTGCGGATTACATCTATATAAACAAATCTGTTGAGAATTATATGTTTTAAGATTTAATTAGGGTTTCCAAAATTTAATCCCTTCCATGTGGCGCTCAATGTCATCCATATCATCATCCCCTAGTGTCGAATCAAAATTCTTGCTTATGATTTTTCTTACTTTGGCGAGTCGTTGGGTTACTCCTTCGTTATCAATGAAATCAGTGGTGGCTTTTTGGTAGTCTTCGATTGGTTTGTCGGAGTAATAGCTGCCCATTTTGTGCAGTGAAATTAATATGAACTCGATATCTGCAAGGACTTCGAGAGCGTCTTCTCCGTTAAGCACAATTTTCTTGTTGGTTTCTAACATTATTTCCGCCGATTAAATGTGGGGTTTTCAAGCGTCACATTTCCTTTGATTGTAAGTTCCATGGTGCCGTATCTAGGGTTCTTGACCCATTCAAGTTGAGAGTCGGGCACGTCTGTTTCAATATAGTCTCTGCCGCGCCCTCTGCCAATTTGATACTTATCTTCAGCCTCGAGTTGGCTCAAAGGTTTTTTATTGGCAGGTTCTACGTAGACACGATTGTTATCCTGCGCTTGGATTACACCATCATTCTCGATGCCAGTAGAGCCCTTTCTGTTGGTGTAATGCCGGACTCGAGTTGTGCTTTCTCCGTGTGCTGCTGGAGCAGGGGCGGTAGGTGCGCCTTCATTGACTCTCGCTTTTTCTGTAGGGTTACCGACATTACCGGTAGATTTTGATTTTTTCTTTGGGCACTCACTATTCAACCCTAACGGATCCACCCACCCCGTAGGATTAGGCACGTACTGGTAGCTATTCAACCCACCCGCAAGCTTGATCGGATCCGGCGTCAAAAACCGTCCTGTGCCCGGATTGTAGTAGCGGTGGCGGTTGTAATGTAACCCCGTCTCGGCGTCGAAATACTGACCCTGGAAGCGCAACGGGTTATCGATCTCGCTGACGTCCAGCGCCGCGAGGTTACCGTAGGCGCGGTACTTGGCCGACCACATGATCTCGCCACTGTAGTCGGTGAGTTCCTGCGGTGTGCCGAGGTGGTCGAGTTGGTAGTAAAACGGCGTGGCTTTGCGCGGGCCTTCGCCATCGAGCATCGCCAGTGGACGGAAGCTGCCGGGCTCATAGATGTAGCTGCGGTAGCGGTTGTCGGCGCTTTCAGCGATCAGACGTTCGCCTTGCCACAGGAACTCGGTGGTCTGGCCGTCGACGGTTTTTTCGATGCGTCGGCCGAAGGCGTCGTATTTGTAGGACGCGTTGCTGCCTCCAGGCAGGCTTACGCTGATCAGGCGGTGCTGGCAGTCGTAGCGGTATTCAGTGACGAGTTTCTGGCCGGTGCCGCGACGTTCGCGGATCAGGTTGCCGTAGGCATCGTAGTCGTAGTGGCGGTCGCCTTGCATCAGCAGACGGTTGCCTTTGACGTTGGCGAGGTTGGCCGTGCCTTCGTTGTTCTGACCCAGCAGGTTACCCGCCGGGTCGTGGGCGAAGCTTTCCGGTGTCGTGCCGCGTACGCTGACCAAGCGATCGAGCGGATCGTAATGGTAGCTGCGACTGCCTTTGCGGCTGTCATCGATGCCGGCGAGGTTGCCGTTGGCGTCGTAGTTGTAGCGACGCTGGAACAGGTTTTTATCACGCTGGCCGACGGTATGTGCTTGCAGTCGGCCTTGTTCGTCGTACTGGTACTGGCTGAGCAACAGGCCTTGCTGGCGCTGTTGTTCGCGACCGGCGCTGAACTGGTGAGCGGTGAGGCGTGAGCCGTTGAGGTCGATGCTGCTCAGGCGTCCGCCGGACAGGTGACGGTAGTCGAGTTTGCTGCCATCCGGGAGGCGGCAATGGCTTAGCTGGCCGACGCTGTCGTATTCGTAACGTGTGGTGCCCCAGCCCTGGTGTTCCTCGATGAGGCGGTCTTGCAGGTCGTACTTGTAGGCGAGCGGCCAGTGACCGTCGTCGACGTTTACCAGGCGGCCGAGAGCGTCGTAGCTGTAGTGAATCTCCTCGCCATCGGCGAGGGTTTTTACCAGCAGACGGCCAGCGGCGTCGCGTTGATACTCGGTAACAAGTTCGCTGCCGTCATCACCGAATTCGGTTTTCTTCAGCAACTGGCCGTTGAGGTCGTATTCGTAGGCCGTGCGACGACCGTCGAAGCCGGTTTCCTGTTGGATCAGGCCGTTCGAGTAGTAATCGAGCTGGTAATGTTCCCCGCGCTCGTTTTCGATGTCAGTGAGCAACAGACGCGAGTTGTCGTAGCGGTAGCGCAGTTGGCTGCCGTCCGGATTGATGCGGCGGCTGACCAGGTGCAGGTTGTCCACATACTCATATCGCGTTACGCGACCGAGTTCGTCGCGTTCGGCGGTGACGTTGCCATAGGCGTTGTAGGTGAAGGCACGTGTTGCGCCGCCCGGCAGCGTGACTTGTGTCAGGCGGTTGGCCGCATCCCATTGGTAGTGGGTGATGGCGCCGGATTCTTCCTGGCGAGTAATCTGCCGACCCAGTGCGTCGTAGCGGTACTTGCGTTGACCGCCGTCCGGCAGGCGTTCTTCCAGTAACTGCCCGAGGTTGTTCCAGCCGAGTTGATGGCGGCTGCCGTCAGGGTGGCGGATCTCCAGCAGGCGACCCTGGGCGTCGTAGCTGTACAGCGTGGCATTGCCGTCCGGGTCGATTTGCTGGGTGATGTCGCCCTGACGGTTGCGTTGGTACTTCCAACTGGCTTTGCCGCGATGAACATCGCTGACGAAGCCATTGATGTATTCATACGTGGTGGCTTCGTCTTCCGGCGGGATGACGGCAGTCATCAGTCCGTTGTCGTCGTACCGGTATTCGGTGACGGCCCCCAAAGGATCTTTTTCCGCGATTAACTGGCCTTTGTCGTTGTAGGCCTTGAGGTGTTCGGCGCCGTCCGGGTCGACCTTGCTGATCAGTCGCGCCTGGTCGTCGTGGGTGTAGACCTCTTCGCTGCCGTCGGCGTTGGTTACCGTTACGCTGCCTTTGTCATCCCAGGCGTAATGCGCTTCCATCTGCGAGAAGTTGGCCCAGTGACGGATGCAGCGAGACAGTTTGCCTTCGTTCTCCCACTCCCAGTAGAAGGCCGCGCCGCCTGCCAGTTGCCGCTCCAGAATCACGTGCTGTTCGTTGTAGCGATAGCGCTCGGCTTCGCCGGCGGCGTTCTTCGCTTCGATCAGGCGATGCTGGGCGTCGTAGCTGTACGTCACCAGCGTTTGAACGGTGTTCCAGGCATCTTCCAGGTTGTCCGCTGGCAGGAACTGTTGATAGTCCACAGCGATAATGTGTTTGCGGTCGTAACGCAGCAACAGGGCGCGACCGGCACCGTTATCGAGGCGCTTGATCCGACCGTGGATATCGCGCGTGACGTGCAGCCGATTGCCATAGCTGTCGCTAATGGCAATCAGAGTTGTGCCTTTGCTGTTGAAGCGGAAGTGGTAGAACGATGGGCGTTTGCCTGCCTGCGCCAGAACCAGTTCTGACGGATCGTCTCCGAGAAAAATGGCGGCTCGCGAGAGGCTGTTGGTAATGGCTGGACGTTGTTCGCTTGGTAGCGGGAAGGGGGTGGAGCGGTTTTCGTGGTCGGTCCAGATGACTTCGCCGCCATTGATCTCAAGGCGATGCGATAGAGCATGGCTCCAGCCATAACCCAGGCCACAATCGATTTCCACTGCGCTGGTTCGGTAGAGACGGGTCCATTCAAACGGCAGCAGACCGTCAAGCTGGCCGTCGGTCAGCGTCAACAGTTCTTCACCGGTAACCATTGAAACCGGACATCCATTGGTGCAAGTGTCGGCTGCCGGCTCCGCGCTTTTCTCGGCAGGCGTTTTTGCCTGTTTGGAAGCATCGTCGGCTATTTTGCCATCCGCGAGTTTTGCGTTTTTCTTCCCGTCAAAACGCAACTCGGAAATACCATTCCTCACCTTAGCCGTCACACCCCGCGCCGCAACCGCTGTGTACTTCGCGACGTATTCCATAAAGTCGTTGATGATCTTGAACAACGACTTCACGAAACCGATGACGGCGTTGAGGACCAGCTCACCGTACTTTTTCAGTCGGGCAGCGAGATAGATGACCCCGGTGCCTTCGGCTGCGATGGTCAGTACCACACCAATTACGATGTCGATGGCGATGCCAACGACGATCGCTGTGGTCATTTTCGCCACGTCGCCTGCCATTTTCATGGGTGGCAAACCGGCAAGCCAGATCACTGCACTGCGCACCAGCAGGAACAGTGCGGCTTCGTCACTGGCCAGCAACATGGCCTTTTTCATGACATCTGGCGAGCTTTTGGCGACCTTGATCAGCTCATCTGCGCCAGCCCCGAGGTCCGCCGCAAACTTCTTCGGATTTTGCAGGATATCGAGCACCAGACTGATGCCATCCCACACCCCCTTGATAGCCTCCCAGCCACCTTCAAGAATGCCGTTGCCGATCGCCATCGCGGTGCCCGAAGCTGACAGGTTCGACCATTGCGGCTTGAACCCGGCCCACTCTTTACGCAGGAAACCCTCCAGGTCAGCGGTCACGCCGCTGTAGGAGCCGAAGAGGGCGTCGATCTGCGCCGGAGTCACTTCGTTGTGAACGCGGATCTGATAGAACTTGCCGGGAATACCTCCGGTCCACTCAGCCTTGCCTTGAGCGTCGAGTTTGACTTTGCTGACCGCACCACCTTCCACCGCGACGATCTCGACTTCGATCTCGCCAATCGGGATGTCGTAGACCGATTCGAATTTACTTTCGATCAGCAATGGACCTTTGAGAGGACACTGAGCTACGTTCGAGGAGAAATCACCGTCGGTCATGCTCACCGATTTACTGGTGTCGCCCACCTTGATCACACGCTCCATGCCCAACAGGGAGGGCAGGTCAGCGGCTCGACTGGCCTTGTCGGCAGCCCTTGCGTACCAGGTTTTGGTTTGTTCCTGATACAGCTTCAGACTGTCCTTGAAGGTGTTCAGTTGGTTGTCAACAAAGGCAACGCGATCCATCAGCCTTGCTCCAGAATCAGGTGGTTTAACAGTGCTTCTTTAAGTTTTTTCGGCGCATCCGGGCGGCGCACGAAACGGCTGACTTTCAGCTTCAGGTTGTTCTCAGGCCAAGCGTTGTAAATGTCCGGGCGGTCTTCTTCCAGCCACTGCATCAGGTTGCTGATCAGTGTCGTCGGGTTCTCCTTGGCTAAGCCATCCAACAACCCTTTGGGCACCTCCCACCACGGCCAATCCTTCACCTTCGGCAACACCCGCGTCCCAACCTCTAGCATCTGCCCATTAATCAGATACCGCTCAAACACCGGCAGCACTTCCCCAGCCTTCTCCCCAAGCCCCTTCAGAATCGGGTAGATATGCCGCCCATCCCAGAAGCGGAAAAACACCTCAGTCCCGTCAGGCATCTTCACCTGTGTCAGGCTGCGCAGGTGCTCGAACACGTCGTTCGGTTCGGCGCGTGAGACCGCCAGCCAGCCCCAATCGAGGGCGTCGGTTTCGGCGATCCACGGCAGGAATGCCGAGTTCGGTTTGAGTTCGGTGACGTAGGGCATCACCGGTTGCCAGGTGGAGTAGGGCGTGCCGCCCCAGATCGGCAGGAGCTGGGCGGTGGGTTCGGTCAGGTACAGGGTTTTCAGCGCGTCGGCATCACTCGCCGCACTGATGACCAGATACAGGCGCTCGCCAGTCTGCAACGGCTGTTGTGCCAGCCAGTCCTTGGGTGTCAGTCGATCAGATGGCACAGGCACCTGCCTTGCATTTTTCGCATTCTTCGCAGAACGGCGCGTTGCGTTTGAGGGTGTTGATCTGGGCCGGGGTCAGGACCTGGCCGGCCTTGTCGGCGTCGGCCTGTTTCAGCACGCCGGGCATCAGCGGGGCGGCGGGAGTGCCGCTGCCGGGGCTGCCGCCGGAGTTGATGTTGATCGTCGGGCCGCTCATGGTCACGCCGCCGGCGTCGATCTTGATGAAGCTGCCGCCGCCGACCAGGGTCAGTTCGGCGCCGGCTTCGAGCACGACTTTCATGCCGCTGCTGAGGTGGATTTCCTGGCCGGCGTCGATGAACTGGCCGGTGCCGATCTTGATGTGCTGGTTCACGCCCACGGTCAGGTGGTCGTTGGCGCGGGCTTCGACTTTGCGGTCGGCGTAGACGGTGTGGTGTTCTTCTGCCTTGAATTCTGTGTAGCTGTTTTGCTCGACGGTGTCGTGGCGTTCGTTGCCGACGCGGATCTTCTG
>NZ_JAFLXF010000044.1:0-10670 GCF_019891575.1 Pseudomonas sp. MIS38 | reverse complement strand
CGATAGCGGTGTGTCAGACAACGCAAATGTCAGCGATATACCGCTATCGCGAGCAGGCTCACTCCTACAGGGTTCGGTGAAGAATGTGGAGTTTTCGGTTGAAGGCGATTCCGTCCATAATCCCTCCCCCAAATGGACTGACACAGGAAATGTGAAATGGACACCACTCAATGGCTCGGTTTGTTCGAGCGGGCTTTTCGCGGCATGGAGAAGAATCTTGAGCAAGTGCTGCAACTCAACAGTTGCCGCGAGCATTGGATTCAAGCCCAGATCAGTCTGCAAGCCTGGTTCGAAGATGAGATCGAGATCTGGACGGATCTGCCGATAGGCGACCGACGCAAAGCGGACCTGTACTCATTGGACGACAACGGTGCGCCGAGGATGGTCGCCGAAATCAAATGCCTGGGCGATGTCTCGCAGGCCAAGTGCCTGGAAGGCGATTGGTCAGTGCGGGCCGATGTTGATCGGTTGCGCTCTTTCGAATGCCCCACCCGCCTGTTCGTCCTGGTCATCGCCAAAGGCGAGCGCGAAACCAATACCGGACGTCGCCTTCGCGAAGATGAATGGGTGGATGGCCGGACATGCGTCACTGTGGATCTGCAATTTGCCCTGGTTCGGATGTGGGCTTTGTAGGTCAAGTTCTTCATCCACTTCTGCACGCGACGTGGGCCGACATCGCGGCTCGCTCGGGTGCGCCGTTGCTCAACATCGAAGTGATTTGCTCGGATCGACGTGAGCATCGTCGTCGGGTTGAGCAGCGGCAATCAGACATCACGGGGCTGACATCACCGAGTTGGTTTTCTGTTGTGAATCACGAATATGAGGCCTGGACGCAGCCGATCCTTCGGCTCGACACCACGAGTCTCTCCGTGGATCAGGCGGTGGAAATCATTGTGGGAACTGGCCTGCTGGCGATTGGGGCGAGCCTGCCAAAGTGATGGCGACTGACACGGCCCTATCGCTGGCAAGCCAGCTCCCACAGTTTTTTGCGGTGAGCTCAGGGTTGGCGGCTGCCAGAGATCCAAAGTGGGAGCTAGCCTGCTAGCGATTTCCGTGCATGACGATCTTCAGCTCCTCGCCCACTTCCGGCACCTGAAAGTAGCTGGAGATCAAATCAAACTCTGCATCCGACGCCGCAAACTCATGTTCGGCCAGCGCATTGCGTGCATGTAGCCGGGCGCGGCAAGTATCTTCATCCACCGCGAGATAGTGCAGGCAATGCGGCACTTTTGCAGTATCCGCCAGCCCTCGCAGCCACTGCCGATCCGCCACGGTATTGGCCGGAAAATCCAGCACCACACTCACCCCCGCGCTAAGCACATCGATCACCAACGGCCCCAGCACGCCGCGAATCTGCCGCGCACATCGAAGGTAATCCGCCACGGATTTGATCTGCTCCGGATACAGCCGCGACAGCCACTGATCCTCACTGAGCACCAGCGCGCGGTGCTCCTCAGCCACTAATTGGGCCAGTGTCGATTTGCCCGAGGCGATCTTGCCGCACATCAGGTGTAGTGTGGGTGCACGCATTGGGGACGCTTCCTTATGTCGATTGCTGGATAATGCCCGGCGCCTGTCAGCGAGGCAATTGAGGCGCATGACCCAACGAGGAACCCAGATGACCACAATCACCGCACGCCACTGCTCGTCCTGGGTGCTACTTACCCTGCTCGCCACTGCCATGGCGCTGACGGCCGGCTGTTCGAGCAAGCGCTACGCCACCAATGGCTCGAACTGCTACGCCAAAGCCGTGCCCACTTCCGGCGAAGGCGGTCTGGCCTGGGGCGATACCTTGAGCATGGCGCGCAAGAAGTCGTTGAATAACTGCATGCGTTATGCGAGCCGCTCCGGAGGGACGCCGAACACTTGCCAGGTGGTGCAGGCGCAGTGCAAGCGCTGACGGCACCGATAATGATGTTGGCTGAAACGGCCCTATCGCTGGCAAGCCAGCTCCCACAGGGTTATTGGGTGGACTCAGGATTGGCGGCTGCCAGAAATCCAATGTGGGAGCGAGCCTGCTCGCGAATGCGATCTGTCAGCCAAAGCGATGGCGACTGACACGCCCTCTTCGCGAGCAGGCTCGCTCCCACATGGGGTTGTGCAGTGGACTCAGAATTAGCGGCGGGTTCCCGCAGGTTTTGCGGCGGAGACGGGATTGGCGTCCAGTGTGCCGTCCTGATCCATGCGGTTCATGGCGTTGGCGTTCAAGTACACAGCAGTATTCGTGAGAGTCATTTTGCCGACTCCATGTCCCCACAATACTCACTTGTGGTGAGGGGATTTATCCCCGATGGACTGCGTAGCAGGCCCGCTTCTTTATTGGTTGAAGAAGCCCGGCCCACTTTGCGCGCCATCGGGGATAAATCCCCTCACGACAGGTTTACTCAGCAGAAGTGACCGTCTGCTATCAGCGATTCAAACCCGCCGCATTGGCGCGCGCCGCGTGTAGCTTCTTGTAGCTGTCGATCAGACGCAGGTGACGATCCAGCCCTTCGAGCTTCATGCTGGTCGGCGTCAGACCGTAGAAACGCACGCTGCCATTGACCGAACCGATCGCCGCGTCCATGCGCTCGTCGCCGAACATGCGGCGGAAGTTGGCCTCGTAATCGGCCAGTTCCAGATCCTCGTCCAGTTCCATTTCCAGGCACACGTTCACCGCCTGATAAAACAAGCCGCGTTCGACGGTGTTGTCGTTGTATTGCAGGAAGGCTTCGACCAGATCCTTGGCCTGCTCGAATTTCTGCAGGGCGAGGTAGATCAGCAGGCGCAGTTCCAGAATCGTTAGTTTGCCCCACGGCGTGTTGTCGTCGAACTCGATACCGATCAGCGTGGTGATGTCGGTGTAATCATCCAGCTCGCTGTTTTCCAGGCCTTGAGCAAGGTTGCGCAGGCCGACCTTGCTCAGACTGTGCAGGTTGAGGATGTCGGCGCGGAATTGCAGGGCCTTGTTGGTGTTGTCCCAGATCAGGTCGTCCACCGGATAGATTTCCGAGTAGTCCGGCACCAGGATCCGGCAGGCATTGGCGCCGAGGTCGTCGTAGACCGCCATGTAGGCTTCTTTGCCCATGTCTTCAAGGATGCCGAACAGGGTTGCGGCTTCTTCGGCGTTGGAGTTTTCGCCTTGACCTGAGAAGTCCCATTCGACGAATTCGAAGTCAGACTTGGCGCTGAAGAAGCGCCACGACACCACCCCGCTGGAGTCGATAAAGTGCTCGACGAAGTTGTTCGGTTCGGTCACTGCCTGGCCCGAGAAAGTCGGCTGCGGCAGATCGTTCAAGCCTTCGAAACTGCGGCCCTGCAGCAGTTCGGTCAGGCTGCGTTCCAGCGCCACTTCCAGGCTCGGGTGCGCGCCGAACGAGGCGAACACGCCGCCAGTGCGCGGGTTCATCAGGGTCACGCACATCACCGGGAATTCACCGCCCAGCGACGCGTCCTTGACCAGCACCGGGAAGCCCTGCTCTTCCAGGCCTTTGATCCCGGCGAGAATGCTTGGGTACTTCTCCAGCACTTCCTGCGGCACGTCGGGCAAAGCCATCTCGCCTTCGAGAATTTCGCGTTTGACCGCGCGCTCGAAGATCTCCGACAGACATTGCACCTGCGCTTCGGCCAAGGTATTGCCGGCGCTCATGCCGTTGCTCAGGAACAGGTTTTCGATCAGGTTCGACGGGAAGTACACCACCTCGCCGTCCGACTGGCGCACGAACGGCAGCGAGCAGATGCCACGCTGGGTGTTGCCGGAGTTGGTGTCGAACAGGTGCGAGCCTTTGAGCTCGCCGTCGCGGTTGTAAATGTCCAGGCAGTATGGGTCGAGAATCTCTGCCGGCAGCTCGTCTTTCGGACCGGGCTTGAACCAGCGCTCGTTCGGATAATGCACGAACTCGGCGGTGGCGATGTCCTCGCCCCAGAACTGGTCGTTGTAGAAGAAGTTGCAGTTCAGGCGCTCGATGAACTCGCCCAGTGCCGAGGCCAGCGCGCCCTCTTTGGTCGCGCCTTTGCCGTTGGTGAAACACATGGGCGAATGCGCATCACGGATGTGCAGCGACCATACGTTAGGCACAATGTTGCGCCACGAGGCGATTTCGATCTTCATCCCCAGATCGGCGAGAATCCCCGACATATTGGCGATGGTCTGCTCCAGCGGCAGATCTTTACCGGCAATGTAGGTGCCGGCTTCGGAAGTCGAATGCGGCATCAACAAGGCCTGCGCATCGGCGTCGAGGTTCTCGACTTCTTCGATCACAAACTCGGGACCGGTCTGCACGACCTTCTTCACCGTGCAGCGATCAATCGAACGCAGGATGCCCAGACGATCCTTCTCGGAAATGTCCGCTGGCAATTCGACCTGGATCTTGAAGATCTGGTTGTAGCGGTTTTCCGGATCGACGATGTTGTTCTGCGACAGGCGAATATTCTCGGTCGGGATATTGCGCGTTTCGCAGTACAGCTTCACGAAGTAAGCCGCGCACAAGGCCGACGACGCCAGGAAGTAGTCGAACGGCCCCGGTGCCGAGCCATCGCCCTTGTAGCGAATGGGCTGATCGGCGATCACCGTGAAGTCGTCGAACTTGGCTTCAAGTCGAAGGTTGTCGAGAAAGTTGACCTTGATTTCCATGCGGGTTTACCAGAGAGCAGAAACGAATTGGCGGCCATTATCCGGGTTTTCAGCCTGACGTCTTGTGCTTTTGCGTAATCGCCGCCGGGTGGGCTCTGCTGCGTCTTGGCGGGTGCGAACGACAAAAATGCCCTGAGCAGTGAATTTTTTCGTGTCTTCTTGTATCTGACGGAAAGAACCCATGCCAGCAAAACAATGGCATCGAATCCGTTCAGCTATGAGTGACCCGCATGAAATCAAGGAAAAACAAGGTCAATCCCATCGGATTGAAAGACATCACGATTGTCGACGACGCCAAGATGCGCAAGGCGATCACCGCTGCCGCACTGGGCAACGCCATGGAATGGTTCGACTTCGGGGTGTACGGCTTCGTCGCCTATGCACTGGGCAAGATCTTCTTCCCCGGCGCCGATCCTGGCGTGCAGATGATCGCAGCGCTGGCGACCTTCTCGGTGCCGTTCCTGATCCGTCCGTTGGGCGGGCTGTTCTTCGGTGCGCTGGGCGACAAATACGGGCGGCAGAAAGTGCTGGCCGCGACCATCGTGATCATGTCGCTGAGTACCTTCGCCATCGGCCTGATACCGTCGTATGAGTCGATCGGCATCTGGGCGCCGATCCTGCTGTTGCTGGCGAAAATGGCTCAGGGCTTCTCGGTCGGCGGTGAGTACACCGGCGCCTCGATTTTCGTCGCCGAATATGCGCCCGACCGCAAGCGCGGTTTCCTTGGCAGTTGGCTGGACTTCGGCTCGATTGCCGGTTTCGTCCTCGGCGCCGGTGTGGTGGTGCTGATCTCGACGATCATCGGCGAAGAGAAATTCCTCGAATGGGGCTGGCGTCTGCCGTTCTTCCTCGCCCTGCCGCTGGGCATGATCGGCCTCTATCTGCGGCATGCGCTGGAAGAGACGCCGGCGTTTCAACAGCACGTCGAGAAACTCGAAGAAGGCGACCGTGAAGGTCTGGCGGGCGGGCCGAAGGTCTCGTTCAAGGAAGTCGCGACCAAACACTGGCGCAGTCTGATGACCTGCATTGGCGTGGTGGCGGTGACTAACGTCACCTATTACATGCTGCTGACCTACATGCCGAGCTACCTGTCGCACAACCTGCACTACAGCGAAAACCGTGGCGTGCTGATCATCATCGCGATCATGGTCGGCATGCTGTTCGTGCAACCTGCGATTGGTTTTATCAGCGACAAGATCGGCCGCAAACCTTTCATTGTGGTCGGCAGTATCGGCCTGTTCCTTCTGGCGATCCCGGCGTTCATGCTGATCAACAGCGGCAAGATCGGCCTGATCTTCTCCGGCTTGCTGATCCTCGCGGTGTTGCTGAACTTCTTCATCGGCGTCATGGCTTCGACCCTGCCGGCGATGTTCCCCACACACATCCGCTACAGCGCGCTGGCCGCCGCGTTCAACGTCTCGGTGTTGATCGCCGGTCTGACCCCGACTGCCGTGGCCTGGCTGGTAGAAAGCACCAACAACCTGTACATGCCGGCCTACTACCTGATGGTGATTGCCGTGGTCGGCCTGATCACCGGCGTGACCATGAAAGAGACCGCCAACAAACCGCTGCGCGGTGCCGCACCGGCGGCGTCGGATCTTGAGGAAGCCAAGGAACTGCTCAAGGAACATCACGACAACATCGAGCAGAAAATCGAAGACATCGACGCCGAAATCGCCGAACTGGAAGCCAAGCGCAAGGAGTTGGTGCAGCAGCATCCGCGCATCAACTGATGTAATGACTGACGGCGGCCCTGCTCGGGGCTGCCGTCGCTCAACGCGTCACAACACGAAGCCGTCACCGATCAAACGCACCAGAACCTCCCCCGCCTCACTCAATTCACCCGGTGCCTGCATCAGGCGCAACTCGTGCAGCGGCAACTCGGGTAATCCCTCCTCACTGCTCAACACGCGCATGCCGGGTCGCACTTGCGCACGATCAACAATGCCCACCGCCAATCCGGCCTCGATGGCTGTTTCCAGCGCGCTGGCACCGGCGCTGACAATCACTGCGCGCCACCGGCGTCCCTGCTCGCTCAATGCATCCACGGCAACGCTGCGATAGGGACAACCCTTGCCGTGCAAGGCCAGCGGTACCGGCCGGGTGAGATCCTGCGTGTAATTGTGCGCGGCGACCCACACGGGCTGGGTCAGGCCCAGCATCCTTACGCAACGCGTCGATGGCGGCGCCTCTGCGACGACCACCAGCAACGCCAGATCCAGTTGCCCGCGTTCCAGACGCGCACTCAACCGACCGCTGGCACCTGTTTCGACTTCCAACTCAATGTGCGGAAAATCTGCCGACAGGTGCGGCAACGTACAGCCCAGGACCGCGCCGGCGTATTCCTCGGAAATCCCCAGGCGAACCCGCCCGCTGGCCAGCGGCGTGCTGAAACTCGCCAGCAATTGATCGTGGTGGCGTAGCAAATCGGCGCTCTGCAGGGCGAAGCGTCGACCCAGTGGCGTGAGGTTGACCGTCTGGTTATCGCGCTCCAGCAAGCGCCCGCCCGCCAGCGCTTCCAGACGCCGCACATGCAGGCTGACCGCTGACGGGCTCTTGTTGAGGAAACTCGCGGCGGCGAGAAATTGCCCGAAGCGCACGATTGCCTGAAAGGTGCGCAACAGTTCGATATCAAGGACTTCGGCCATGCTTGAGAATTCCTGCATCAGTGGTGCGGATCGTATCGTTTGAATGCATCAGTGCTTGATTCATATCATCGAACTCATTCCTCTGTCAGGTGCCATGCGATGAACGTCATGCCTGTTCGTTTTTTACTGCTGATGGCAATGGTGGTCAGCTGGAGTTCGGGGTTCATTGGCTATCGCTACGTCGCCGATCAGGGCAGCGTATACCTGGCCTCGTTGTGGCGTTTTGTATTGGCGGCATTGCTGTTGCTGCCGTTCGCCTGGCCCGGCTTGCGTGGTTTACGCGGCAAGGACATGTGGCATCAGGCACTGCTTGGGCTATTCGCGATGGGTGGCTACATCGGACCGATTGCCGCCTCGATTCAACTTGGCGTCACGCCTGGCACTGCGTCACTGTTTGCCAATCTGTTGCCGCTGACGATCGTGCTGCTGGCCGGCAGCGTCCCAGGCCAGCGCACACGTGGCTGGCAATGGCTGGGTGTGGCGCTGTGCGTGATCGGCATGCTGCTGGCCAGCGCCGCGAGTGTCGAATGGGCCGGTGCGGGGTTGTGGGCCTACAGCTTACCGTTACTGGCGGTATTGTCGCTGGCGGCGGCCACCTTGTTTGAGAAAGCCCGGCCGGGCATTGCAATACCGGCCACCACGGCGCTGTTCATTCAGGTATGCGCGGTGATTCCTGTATTTGCGCTGCTGGCTGGCCTTGAGGGTGAATTGTGCCCGCCCATCACTGCGGATTTCGTCAGTGGCGTGCTGTGGCTGGTGATCTTCTCGACGTTTGGTGGCTACGGATTTTATTGGCTGTGCTTGCAGCAATTCAGCATACAGCGCATCAGTGGCGCACTGTTTTTGACGCCACCGGTGACACTGTTGTGGGCGTGGATGCAGTTCGACGATCCGCTGAGTGCCAGCGCGCTACTCGGTATCGGTCTGACCTTGGTCGGTTTGCCATTGCTGGGGCGAGCGCCGAGCGAAAAAGTGTGTGCCGTCGGCATCCGCCAGGAAACTAAATCCGCAGGCGACAAGTCACTGACTTAGCGGAGGTTGAGGCATTTCGCCGAACCTCGTTTATTGAAGATGCCAGCGTGGTCACTCATACCAATCGTCGCAACAACCTCTCGCTGGACAGCCTGAATTTCTTCCTCGCCGATGTGCGCGACGGGCTCGGGCCGTATCTGGCCATTTACCTGCTGGCCGTTCATCACTGGGAGCCGGCCAGCATCGGGCTGGTGATGACCCTCGCTGGCATTGCCGCCCTTGTCACCCAGACGCCCGCCGGGGCCCTGGTCGACAACACACGCAGTAAACGAGCGGTGATCGCGATTGCCGCGTTACTGGTGACCGGCAGTTGCGTGGTGTTGCCCTTCGTGACGTCCTTCAGTCTGGTAGCGATCACCCAAGCGCTGAGCGCCGCCGCGGCATCGGTGTTCGCTCCGGCCATTTCGGCGATCACCCTGGGCATCACCGGGCCGCGCGCGTTCACCCGACGCACCGGACGCAACGAGACCTTCAACCATGCCGGCAACGCCTGCGCGGCGCTGCTGGCCGGTGGATTCGCGTACCTGTTCGGGCCGGTGGCGGTGTTTTATCTGATGGCGGTCATGGCGCTGTGCAGTGTTATCGCCGTGAGCTTCGTCGATGCCAACGCGATCAACCATGATCTGGCCCGGGGCCTTGACCCCAGCGACGCCACTCACGCCAAGGCGCCTTCGGGATTGGCGGTGCTGCTGACCAACAAGGCGCTGCTGATGTTCGCCATCTGCTGCGCCCTCTTTCACCTGGCCAACGCAGCGATGCTGCCACTGGTGAGCCAGAAACTGGCGCAGGTCAACTTGCAGATGGCGACGCCCCTGACCTCGGCCTGTATCGTTGCCGCACAACTGGTCATGGTGCCGGTCGCCTTGCTGGTCGGGGCCAAAGCCGATGTTTGGGGACGCAAGCCGCTGCTACTCGCAGGCTTCCTGATTCTGCCGCTGCGTGGCGTGCTTTATACGTTATCCGCCGACCCTTACTGGTTGGTAGCGGTGCAGATGCTCGACGGCGTCGGCGCGGGGATCTTCGGTGCGCTGTTCCCGGTGGTAGTGAAAGACCTGACGCTGGGCACTGGACACTTCAACATCAGCCTCGGCGCTCTCTCGACGGTGTTTGGTCTGGGCGCAGCATTGAGTGCCAGCGTGGCGGGCATTGTGCTGCAGGAGGCCGGTTACAACGCGGCATTTCTGACCCTGGCGGTGATTGCCGGAGTGGCGTTTGTGCTGTTGTGGCTGGCGGTGCCTGAGACATTGCCGCAGGTGGGGAATATTGAGCCGGCGCTGCAACCTGAGGAGGAAGGATTTGGCTAAGAATGTGCTTAAGTTCAGCGATAGTGATCTGGCGCAGATGCAACGCTTCAATCGCAAGCTCGCCTGGCTGCCGCGTTTTCGCATCCGCAATCGGCTGACGCCGCGTTTGATCCAGGCATTGCTGCGTGCCAGTCAGATTGTCAGCGCGGATAAAACGCTCAAGCATGATCTTCATGCGCAGAACATTGTGGTCCACTCACAAGGCACTTCAGTACCCGTCCGAATCATCCGCCCGCAAGGAAAGGCTCAAGGTGTGGTGCTGGATTACCACGGTGGCGGCTGGGTGATCGGCAATGCACGGATGAACGACGACCTTAATATCGGCATGGTCAGGGCATGCAACGTGGCGGTGGTATCGGTCGACTATCGGTTGGCAGTCAATACGCCAGTTGAGGATCTCATGCAGGATTGTCTGTGCGCCGCACGCTGGCTGTTGAGCGATGATTGCACGGAGTTCGTCGGCCTGCCGGTAATCGTTGTCGGCGAATCGGCAGGCGCGCATCTGGCAGCTGCCACCCTGTTAGCGCTCAAAGCATCATCCGATCTGCTGCAGCGGGTCAGCGGCGCCCTGCTCTATTACGGCGTTTACGATCTCGCCGGCACCCCAAGCGTGCACGCAGCACCTGCTGAAACGCTGGTACTCGACGGCCCGGGAATGGTCGAGGCGCTACGCTTGTTGACTCCAGGATTGAGCGATGATGAACGCCGGCAGGCGCCACTGTCTCCGCTGTACGGCGACTTGAGCGGATTGCCACCGGCGTTGATGTTCACCGGTGAACTGGATCCGCTGCGCGATGACACGCTGGAACTGGCTGAGCGCTGGCAACGATCAGCACCGGTTGAAGTACATCTACTGCCCTCGTCCGCCCATGGCTTTATCCATTTTCCGACCACCATGGCTAGTCGTGTTTTGGCCTACAGTCGGGCTTGGATTTCGCGTCAGATCTGGGCAAAAACAAGCAGTTAGGGCCTGTATTGGCAGGAAAATACTTTCCTGCGGGCAAAACAAAACCCCAACTGCTTTCGCAATTGGGGTTTCGGAATTTAATCTTGACGATGACCTACTCTCACATG
>NZ_JAFLXF010000043.1:0-11285 GCF_019891575.1 Pseudomonas sp. MIS38 | reverse complement strand
ATGGGGTGCTCTCCTTGCGGATAAATTTAGGGTGCCCGGGAGGCGAAATCGCCCGGTGGGTGCCTGACTGTTATCAAGGAGCGTGCCAGGTCTGTCGAAGGCCCCGGCAGCCGGGGGTGGAGTGGCTCTGGCGTGCGGTTTGGCCGATGTTTTTTGCTGAATCGAGAGGGAAAGTGCGCAACTTCTTGCGCAGTACTGCGCAAGAAGTTGCGCACTTGGCTCTAAGCCACGCCAGTCAAGGCCTGCAGCGCGATGAATCGCCTTTTTCACCGAACAAGTGCGCAAGAAGTTGCGCAGTAAGGCCAAGGGCCAGCGTCGAGCGTTTCGCCTTGTTGTCGCGACTGCGCTAGAGGCAACATTTGATTCTGTGGCGAGGGAGCTTGCTCCCGCTGGAGTGCGCAGCGCTGCCAAAACGAGGGCCGCTTCGCAGCCCAGCGGGAGCAAGCTCCCTCGCCACAGTCAGAACAGTTTCACGCCCAAAACCTGAGCACACTCCTCAATCGAACGCCGCTGCGTCTCGGCATACAACCCCAACTCATCAATGGTCGCACGCCCCAGCGCCTGTTCGAACGCCTGGCGGTTGGAGTGTTCGCCATAGTGCGTCTGCGCGGTATCCCCAAGGTTCGACTGAAAAATCCCCGCCGCACTCACCGGCAGGAAATCTTCGTACACCAACGGTTCAGCTTTCACGTGGCCCTCACGGAGCAAATCCTCCAGCGATGCCGACGTGAGGCTACCCGCTGTCAGGCCTTTTTCGGTAGGGAAGTAGCGAAAATACGCCAGCTCCTGTTCGCGCATGCCGTCGACGCTGTCAGGAAATTCGCCAAAGTGCTGGGTCATCAGCGCGTTGTAGCGTGCGGCGTTGCCTTCGTTGGGGAAGTCACCGAGTTCATCGCGCGCGGCATTCAACAGGCGGTCATACAGCGCCCGGCCCTTGGACGTCAGCGCCGCGCCGCGTTGTTCGATCTCGCCGAAACGCGCGCTGTGGCTGCCACGGGTGTCGTACTGGTCGGTGAAAGTGATCGGCTCGTCGAGCGCCTTGAAACTGGTTTGGCGCAGCAGGATGGGGCAGTGCCGACGCGGCGGCCCTTCGATTACCGCTTTCGGGGTGATGCCATGCACCGGCATTTGCGCCTGAACCTTGTCGATGTCTAGCGTGCGCGGGGTCAGGTGATTGATGTGCGGGCCTTTGAACGCCACCACATCGGCGATCAGACGGTGCTGAGCGCTGAGGGTCTGGTACTGCACGGCGGTGACGGTTGCGCTGTGGTGCCAGCGAAAGGTCTCCAGGGCCTGCAGGACAAATTCCTCCGCTTCAGGCTCATTCAGCCCACCCGCTGACTCAGCCTGCTCGATCAGGTGCAAGACAGTAGGGGTAAAGATCGAACGCTGATTCAGTACCGATTCGGCAAACGCGCGCAGCTCGGGATCTTCGATCAGTTCCAGACGCAGCAACGAAGTGAACACCCGAAACGGACTGACCTGCAGCGCCGCTTCATGCACCGCGCGAAACGCCGTGGAGTGCACCGGCACACCCGCCGGAGTCAGGTCGTAATAACCCACCGGTTGCATGCCCATCACCGCGAACAGCCGGGCGAGGGTCGCCAGCTCTGTAGCCGTGCCGACGCGGATGGCGCCGTGGCGCTCCATGTCCAGCCGTTGGATTTCACCGGTACTGTCGAGCTGCCGTGCGATGTCCGGCTGAGCCGCCAGCACTTCGCGGTTGGTCTGTTCCACCAGCTCCATCAGCGCGCCGTACAACGGCACTTCTTCGCGGTACATGTCGGACATCGCTTTGGAGAAGCGTTGGCGGATCAGGTCGGGGCTGACGAAAGGCTGCACGGTCATGAAAAAAATTCCTGCCACGGTCACGTAATGGATGGAGGAAAAGATCGCAGCCTTCGCCGACGGCGGCAAACGAAGAATCCTACGAACTTCATTCTGCCAACGACTGATCCACCAGTTCGATCCAGTGCACAACCTGCGTGCGTCCGGCGCCGGCCAAATGATTCTGGCAGCCGATGTTGGAGGTGACGATCAAGTCCGGGCGATCGCTTTCCAAGGCGTTGAGGCGGTTGTCGCGCAGTTGCCGGGCAAGGGTCGGTTGGGTCAACGAATAGGTGCCGGCCGAACCGCAACACAAATGCCCATCCGGTACCGCCGTGAGGTTGAAGCCCAGCCGGGTCAACAGTGTCTCCACCGCGCCGCCGAGTTTCAGCGCATGTTGCAAGGTGCAGGGGCAATGCACGGCGATCCGGCGTTGGCTGGCGGCGCACAGTTTCTCCAAGGGCTCCCGGGCCAGGATCTGTACCAGATCCAGCGTCCGTTCGCTGATCTGCCACGCCTTGTCGGCGTAGCGCGGATCCTGTGCCAGCAAATGCCCGTAATCCTTGATGAACGCGCCGCAACCGCTGGCCGTCTGCACGATGGCTTCGGCGCCGTTTTCCAGGTGCGGCCACCACGCGTCGATGTTCTGCCGCGCGCGGTCGAGGCCCTTGGCCTGGGCGTCGAGGTGATAGTCCAGCGCGCCGCAGCAACCGGCCTCGGCCACCGGCGTCACGCTGATCCCCAACCGATCGAGCACCCGCGCCGTCGCATCATTGGTGTTCGGCGACAGGCCCGGTTGCACACAGCCTTCGAGCAACAACACCCGCCGCGCATGTCGCGGAGCAGGGCGTGAACCGGATGCTGACGAGCGCTGCGGCAATTTGCTTTCGAACATTCGTGGCAGCAGGGGCCTGAAGATTGTACCAACGCGCAGCAAACCCTTGAACATCCCGGGATTCGGCGCCAGTGCACGCAAGCCCTCGCGTAACAAGCGCTGGGCAGCGGGGCGCGGCACCGCCTGATCGACCACCGCCCGCCCGATATCCAGCAGGTTGTGATAGTCGACACCGGAAGGGCAGGTGGTTTCGCAGTTGCGGCAGGACAGGCAGCGATCCAGATGCAGTTGTGTCTGCTCGGTAGCGGGAGCGCCTTCAAGCACTTGCTTGATCAGATAGATGCGCCCGCGCGGCCCGTCAAGTTCATCGCCGAGTAACTGATAGGTCGGGCAGGTGGCGTTGCAAAAACCGCAATGCACGCAGGTACGGAGGATTTTTTCCGCCTCGGCCGCGCGCGGCAGTTGTCGGGACTCTTCGCTGAGGGTGGTTTGCATGGCTAGAACTCCGCGTACATCCGGCCGGGGTTGAACAGCCCTTGCGGGTCGAGTTGCGCCTTGAGTTGCCGGTGATAACGCATGAGCGCCGGGGCTAGCGGCTGGAACGGTGTGTCGCTGGCACCATGGGTAAAGCTGGTGGCGTGGCCGCCGAGTTCCTGGGCGAGGATCTGAATGTGCTCGTGATCGGATTTCAGCCAGCGTTGCGCGCCGGCCCAGTCGAGCAACTGCTGGCCGGGCAAGTCCTGCGGCCCGAGATTGTTCGGCAGTGACAGGCGCCACAGCGGCAGGCCTTCGTCGAAAAAGCTCAGGCGTTGCTCGTTCAGGTCGCGCCAGAACGTCGAATCCAGCGGCTCGCCGCCGAGCCGTTGATGCGCGGCGGTGACCGAGCCTTCGCCGCCCTCAAGGCGCAGATACAGGCTTTGCCCATCATGGCAGGCGCCGCTGATCGGCAACGGTTGCTGGCCCCATTCGGCCAATCTGGCCAGCGCCCGCGCGCAGTCGATATCGAGACGGATGCTCAGGCATTGACGCGGTTTTGGCAGGACTTTCAGCGAGACTTCGGTGAGCACCCCGAGACAACCAAAACTGCCGGTCAACAGGCGCGAGAGGTCGTAGCCGGCAACGTTTTTCATCACCTCGCCACCGAAGCGCAGGTGTTGGCCGAGCCCGGTGATGACCCGGGTGCCGAGGACAAAATCGCGCACCGAACCTGACCATGGCCGCCGTGGCCCGGACAGTCCGCTGGCGATCATCCCGCCCACCGTGGCGCTGTCGCCGAAGGCCGGCGGCTCGCAGGGCAACATCTGCCCGGCCGCGTCGAGCGCCGCGAGCAGCTCGCGCAACGGCGTACCGGCGCGCACGCTGACTACCAGCTCGGTCGGTTCATAGCGCACGATGCCGCGATGTGCGCGGACGTCGAGCACTTCACCGGCCACTTCGCGGCCGAGAAACGCCTTGCTGTTGCCGCCCTGAATCTTCAGCGGCGTGGCGTTGGCCCGGGCCTGGTTGACCTGCTCGAGCAGCGCGCTGCTGGCGTCGAAATCAGCCATCAGAAACGCTCCAGTTCGGGGAATGGCAGTTGTCCGGCATGAATGTGCATCGCGCCGAATTCGGCGCAGCGGTGCAGGGTGGGGATGTTCTTGCCGGGGTTGAGCAGGCCTTGCGGGTCGAACGCGGCTTTGACCGCGTGGAACAGGCTCAGCTCAGCGCTGTTGAACTGCGCGCACATCTGATTGATTTTCTCGCGGCCGACCCCGTGTTCACCGGTGATGCTGCCGCCAACCTGCACGCACAGTTCGAGAATCTTCCCGCCTAACGCTTCGGCGCGATGCAGTTCGCCGGGCTGGTTGGCGTCGAAGAGAATCAGCGGGTGCATGTTGCCGTCGCCGGCATGAAACACGTTGGCCACGCGCAAGCCGTATTCGGCGCCGAGGCGGGCGATGCCGTGCAACACGCCGGACAATTCGCGGCGCGGGATGGTGCCGTCCATGCAGTAGTAGTCCGGCGACAAGCGGCCAATCGCCGGAAAGGCGTTTTTGCGCCCGGCCCAGAAGCGCACGCGCTCGGCTTCATCGCGGGCCTGCCGCACTTCGCTGGCGCCGGCCTCGAGCATGACCTCGCGCACCCGCAGGCAATCGTCGTGGACATCGGCTTCGACGCCATCGAGTTCGCACAACAGAATCGCCTCGGCATCAACCGGGTAACCGGCGTGAATGAAGTCTTCGGCGGCGCGGATCGCCAGGTTGTCCATCATCTCCAGGCCGCCGGGAATGATCCCCGCAGCGATGATGTCGGCCACGGCGCGGCCAGCCTTTTCCACCGAGTCGAAACTGGCCAGCAAGACTTTGGCGACCTGCGGTTTGGGCAGCAGTTTGACCGTGACTTCGGTGATGATTCCCAGCAAACCTTCGGAGCCGGTGAACAACGCCAGCAGATCGAAACCCGGCGTGTCGAGGGCGTCGCTGCCCAGTGTCAGGCGCTCGCCTTCGATGCTCAGCACTTCGATTTTCAGCAAATTGTGCACGGTCAGGCCGTACTTTAGGCAATGCACGCCACCGGCGTTTTCCGCGACGTTACCGCCGATCGAGCAGGCGATCTGCGACGACGGATCCGGCGCGTAATACAGGCCGAATGGCGCGGCCGCCTGGGAAATCGCCAGATTGCGCACCCCGGGCTGAACCCGCGCGGTACGGGCCGCCGGGTCGATGTGCAGGATGTTGTTGAAGCGCGCCATCACCAGCAACAGACCTTTTTCCAGCGGCAGCGCACCCCCCGACAATCCGGTGCCGGCACCCCGGGCCACCACCGGCACGTTGTGTTGATGGCAGAGCTTGAGCAGGGCCTGCACCTGATCGAGTCGCCGGGGCAGGGCGACCAGCATCGGCGTGGTGCGATAGGCCGAGAGGCCGTCGCATTCGTAAGGCTTGAGTTCGTCTTCACGCCAGAGCAGGTCGAGATCCGGGAGGGCGCGCTGCAGGGTTTTCAGCAACTCGGCCTTGTTCACCTCCGGTAGCGGGCCATCGAGGCGTTCGTCGTAGAGAATGTTCATTTCGACCCCATCGGCGGACGTGATTACCTGTGGTGAGGGGATTTATCCCCGATGGCTGCGCAGCAGCCCCAACCCAGAGAATGCGGTGTGTCTGATTCAGCTTAGTGCTGGAACTGGGGCTGCTGCGCAACCCATCGGGGCGGTGCGACGTTTCGCTGAATCCCCTCACCACAATAAATTCCCTCATCACAAGGATAGTGTTGGGACTCATCGCTGATTGCCCAGAAACTCCCGATACAACCGCGCGGTATTCCCCGGTTGTTCGACCATCGGCATGTGCCCGACGCCATCCCACACTTCGACCCGCAGATTGGCGATGCCCTTGCTCCACACCGGCACGCTGCTGACGTCGATCAAGCGGTCCTTGCGCCCCCACAGCAGCAGCGCCGGGCATTTGATCTCGGCCAGTTTCGGCTCCATGGGTGGGCTGGCGCGAAAGTCGCGGAAGATCTCTTCCAGTTCATCGCGCTGGCGTTCGTATCGCCGGGCGATGGCGTCCAGCACCAGCCCAGGCACCCAGGGTGGCGAGGCCATGGTCATTGCGTAAAACTGGCGGAATTCCTCCCGGGAGTTGATCAGGAACGGGTTATGCCCACGGGCCAGATGACGCTCCATGTCGCTGGCCTGCGGCGCGGTGACGCCGGCCGGGTCGATCAGCGCCACCGAGGCGATCCGCTCCGGGTAAGTTGCTGCCAGCCATGCCGCGATGTAGCCACCCATCGAGTTGCCGATCACGTGGACTTTCTCCACGCCGCACACGTCCAGCAGCTGGATCATGCGCTTGGCCTGCAGCGCAATGTCGTAGCCGCCACCGGCCTTGAACCCGGTTTCCCCATGACCGGCGATGTCCGGAATGATCACCCGGTACTGGCGGACAAAATGCCTGGCGAAGCGCAGCCACAGATTCTTCTCGGCGCTGTAGCCGTGCAGCATCAGGATCGCGCTGGCCGCTTCATAGGGACCACCCTGCCAGGTCGAGACGGTCATTTCGGCAATCGGCACCTCGATTTTGTGCAACTTGTACAACTTGGCCTCGAGCGCCGTGCTCAGGTCGTACAACCAATGGCCGATCGCTGGATAACTCAACCAGCTCCAGGCCACGAAAACCGCGAGAGCGACAAACAGCACAAGCATCGACGTCTTCCTTTTACGTGTTCAGGACAGAATGTGGTCAGCCGGTTTCAGCGTCCGGGTCAACCGGTAGTAGCTGAAACTGAAGCCCGGAAATATCGCGATCACATGACCGCTCTTGCTCTGATACCAACTGTGACAGCCGCCGGACTTCCACACCGTGCGTTCCATCTCACGGTGGATCATTGCAGTGTAGGTACGTTCCGCTGCGGGGCGCACTTCGATGCTGCGCAGGCCTTTTGACTGCAGGGTGTGGATGCAGTCGAGGATGTAATTCATCTGCGCTTCGATGATGAACAGCGCCGAGGTATGCCCGATGCCGGTGTTGGGCCCGGTGACGATAAACAGGTTGGGAAAGTCCGGCAGGCTGGTGCCCAGGTAGGCGCGCGGGTACTGCGCCCAGACATCCTTGAGTTGCACGCCGTGCTTGCCGGTCACCGGATAGGAGACCACGCCGTCGGTGGCGTCGTAGCCTGTCGACCAGACGATCAGATCGACATCGATGTGCTGGCCGTCCGTGGTGGTGATCCCGGTTTCATCGATTTCGGCGATGCCTTGCTCACGGCTGTGCAACGTGACGTTGGGCCGGGTCAGCGCCGGGTAATAGGTGCTGGACAGCAGAATGCGCTTGCAACCGATGGTGAAGTCCGGTGTGAGTTTTGCGCGCAATACCGGATCCGGCACCTGTTGCTTGAGAAAACGCAGCGCCTGACGCTGAACCAGGTGAATCGCGGGTTTCGAGTATTTGAAGGCGATCACCCGGGTTTCGAATTGCCAGTAGAGCAGCCAGCGCAGCAGCTTGTACGCCGGTTTGACACCCAGCAGCCAGCGCTGGAAAGGCCCGAACGTGCGATCGGCGCGCGGCAGCACCCAATGTGGCGTGCGCTGGAACACGTGCAATTGCTCGACTTCGGCAGCAATCGCCGGAATCACCTGGGCGGCACTGGCGCCGCTGCCGACGATGGCCACGCGTTTACCGCGGTAGTCGTAGCTGTGATCCCAATTGTTGGTATGAAAAGTCTTGCCCTCAAAGCGATCCTGGCCGGGGAAGGGCGGGATCACCGGTTGGCTCAACGGCCCGGAGGCGTTGATCACGAACTGCGCGTAAAAAATCCCCTTGCTGGTATGCAACGCCCAGCGCTTTTCGGCGTCGTCCCATTCGATGCGTTCGACGTTGGTTTGCAACTCCACGCGCTCGCGCAGGCCGAAGCGCTCGATGACGTGTTCGGTATAGCGATGCAATTCGGCCTGGGCGGCGAACATCTGCGTCCAGCGGTACGGCGCGAAGGACAGCGAGTACAGCGGTGACGGCACATCCACCGCCGCGCCGGGGTAGGTGTTCTGGCACCAGGTGCCGCCGAAGAAGTCCCTTCTTTCCAGCAGGCGAAAATCGTCGATTCCGGCCTTGAGCAAGTTGACCGCTGCACATTGGCCGCCAAAACCGCTGCCGATGATCAACACTCGGTAGGTCTGCATGGGCCTCCTTCTTATAGTTGTTTTTCCGTTTTCGTCCTTTCAGGTATAGCTAAAAATTTGCCGGGTGGGAGCGGGTTTGCTCCGGCTGCGTTCCGACGAAAGCGGAGTGTCAGACACAGGGATGTTTACTGGACGACCGCTTTCGCGAGCAAGCCCGCTCCCACAGTGGGATAAGTGGAGGCGGGTGGCTGGCCGGCGATGGCTATTTAACGGCTGCCTGTTAGACTTCCTGCACATCGGTCTGACGGTGTGTGCAGGTTCCGTTGAGTGGTCGAGGCCCTTATGCGAAACAAGGGGGGAAAGGGACTTTCATTGGCCAGGAGGCTTTATACATCGCGAACCCTCGGGCTGGTGCTGGGGCTGTTGTGCGTGAGCGCGGCGATGTACCCGCTAGACCCGCCGCTGTGGGTCTGGGCGTTGATGCTGTTCAATGGCCTGCTCTGGCCGCACCTGGCGTTTCAATGGGCCCGTCGTGCCAGCGTTCCTTACCATGCGGAACACCGCAATCTGTTGGTTGATGCCTTTATGGGCGGCTTCTGGGTCGCCGCCATGCAGTTCAATCCGCTGCCCAGTGCCACCACCATTTCGATGATGGCGATGAATAACGTCGCCATCGGCGGATTACGTTTTCTCGCCGCAGGCCTGGCGGCGCAGATCCTCGGTATCGGCGTCGGCCTGGTGGTTTTCGCCCCGGCGTTCATCCCGCAAACCTCGCCTCTGCAGCTTTATGCCTGCCTGCCGTTGCTGATGCTGTACCCGCTGGCGCTGGGCTGGATCTGCTTTCGCCAGGCCTACACGCTGGGCCTGCACAAGCGTGAGCTACTGGCCCTGAGTCGCACCGACAGCCTCACCGGACTGCTCAATCACGGCGCGTGGAAGGATCAACTGGAAATCGCCTTTCAACGTTGCCGCCGGCAGCAGCAGGGCGCAGCGATCGCGTTGATCGACATCGATCACTTCAAGGCGATCAACGACACCTACGGGCATGTGGCGGGTGACATCGTGCTGCGCCAGTTGAGCAAAATGCTCAAGCAGAACCTGCGCGCTGCGGACGTCGCCGGGCGGTATGGCGGCGATGAGTTTTGCGTGATCCTGCCTGACCTGCCGCTGTTCAATGCCGCGCAGGCCATGGAAGCCTTGCGCGAGCGTTTCGCCACCCTGGGTTACGAGCAGAACCCGGCGCTCAAGGTCAGTCTGAGCATTGGTCTGGCGGCTTACGAACCGGCACACGGCGACGCGACCCGTTGGCTCAATGATGCGGATCAGGCGCTGTACGAGGCCAAGGCGAGCGGGCGCAATCGGGTGATCTGCAACAGTGATGATCTGCCGAAGCAGGAACTGCTCGATTCGGTCTGATCTATCACCGCCGTCCCCTGTGGGAGCGGGCTTGCTCGCGAAGGCGTTCTGTCAGCGGCATTGATGTCGGCTGACACTCCGCTGTCGCGAGCAGGCGAAGGCCTACAAGTGTTCGGTGTCGGCCGCAGAGATGTCGCATCCGGTATAGAGCCTTGCGTCGATGTCAGGTACGGTTTGAGTCCCCCCGACGCGAAACAAGGATCGATTCATGACGTTCGCATTCCCCCGCTCGCTGCTGGCCGCCAGTCTCGGCCTGTCCCTCGTCCTCAGCTCCGCCAGCGCCTTCGCCGAACCGCACAAGCAAGTGCTGGCGGATGCCGAGCAGTATCAGCCCGAAGCCCTGAAACTGCTGGAACGGCTGGTCAACATCGACTCCGGTTCCGGTTATGAACCGGGCCTGAAACAAGTCAGCGAGATCGCCATCGATGAGCTGAAGAAGCTCGGCGCCACCATCGAGCTGGTACCCAATACCCCGGAAAAATCCAACCACGTGCTGGCGACCTTCAAGGGCACCGGCAAGGCAAAAATCCTTTTGATGGCGCACATGGACACGGTGTTCAAGGAAGGCTCCGCGGCCGAGCGCCCGTTCCACATCAAGGACGGCCGCGCCTACGGGCCCGGGGTGATGGACGACAAGGGCGGCATCGTCGCCGGGATCTACGCGCTGAAAATTCTGAAGAACCTCGACTTCAAGGATTACGCGCAAATCACCTTCCTGCTTGACGCCAGCGAGGAAACCGGCTCCGACGTCGCCACCGACCTGATCAAGAAAACCGCCAAGGCGCATGACGTGACCCTCAACCTTGAACCTGGGCGTCCGGCCGATGGGTTGGTGGTATGGCGCAAAGGTAGTGCGACGGCGCTGGTCGAGGTCAAAGGCAAGGCGGCGCACGCCGGAGTCGCGCCGGAACTGGGGCGGAACGCGGCGATGGAAGCGGCGCACCAGATTCTGCAACTGGGCAAACTCGGCGACGAAGCGAAGAAAACCACGATCAACTTCACCGTGCTTCAGGCCGGTGATCGCACCAACGTGATCCCGGATCACGCCACCGCCAAGGCTGACGTGCGTGCGGCGGTGCCGGAAGAGTTCGACCGGATCGAGAAAGACCTGGCGCGAGTGTCGCAGGATAAGCTGATCGCTGAAACCGAAGTCACCACCAGCCTCAAACGCGGCCTGCCACCGATGCCGCAAACGGCGGAGTCGGATCGCTTGATGGCCATGGCGCAAGGGATTTACGGCGAGATCGGCCGCAAGCTGACCGAAGAGGGCAGTGGTGGCGCGGCGGATGCCAGCCTGTCCGCCGGGGTGGGTACGCCGACGCTGGACGGTTTCGGGATTGTCGGCGGCAATATCCACACGCCGGAGGAATACGCCGAAGTGGCGAGCGTGGCGCCGCGGATTTATCTGTTGTCGCGGATGATCATGGAGTTGGCCAAGCGCTGACTCCCTCGGATTGGCGGTGCTGCAACTGACGCCTTCGCGAGCAAGCTCGCTCCCACAATGGATCTGTGCCGAACACCACTGCTGTGTTCACTGAAGATCCACTGTGGGAGCGGGCTTGCTCGCGAAGGCGGCGGGTCAGGCTAAATGGGTGTTGAATGTGCTGACGTCAT
>NZ_JAFLXF010000042.1:0-13868 GCF_019891575.1 Pseudomonas sp. MIS38 | reverse complement strand
TGAAGCAAGCCGCTGCCGAAAACTGCGTAACTCGTTGAATCTCAAGGAGTTTTCCGTTTCGACTGCGCCGGAAGTGGGGCGAATTATAGACCTCCAGAATCTGCCGTCAACCGCTTTTTTCACATTTCTGTCATATCGGTCAAAAAAACCCGAAAACACGAAGGCCGACCTCTAGAGGTCGGCCTTTGTCATGCCCTGCTACTTACAAGCTAGGGAAAGCGAACTGCGAAGCCTCATGGCTCGCACGCTGCGGCCAGCGCTGGGTGATGGCCTTGCGACGGGTATAGAAGCGCACACCATCCGGGCCATAGGCATGCAGGTCGCCGAACAGCGAGCGCTTCCAGCCGCCGAAGCTGTGGTAAGCCACCGGAACCGGCAGCGGTACGTTGACGCCGACCATGCCGACTTCGATCTCGTCGCAGAACAGACGCGCCGCTTCACCGTCACGGGTAAAGATGCAGGTGCCGTTACCGTATTCGTGATCGTTGATCAGCTTCATCGCCTCTTCCAGGCTGTTGACGCGAACCACGCACAACACCGGCCCGAAGATCTCTTCCTTATAGATGCGCATTTCAGGGGTAACGTTGTCGAACAGGCAGCCGCCGAGGAAGAAGCCCTCTTCGTTACCTGGAATGCTCAAGCCGCGACCATCGACCACCAAGGTCGCGCCCGCTGCCACACCGTCATCAACATAACCACTGACCTTGTCCCGCGCCTGACCGGTCACCAGTGGCCCCATGTCCAGACCACACGAAGTGCCGGCACCGATTTTCAGCGCCTTGATCTGTGGAACCAGTTTCGCCACCAGCGCATCCGCTACCTGATCGCCGACACACACTGCGACCGAAATCGCCATGCAGCGCTCACCGCAAGAACCGTAGGCCGCGCCCATCAGCGCGCTGACCGCGTTGTCCAGATCCGCATCCGGCATCAGCACCGCATGGTTCTTCGCGCCGCCCAGTGCCTGAACGCGTTTGCCGCGCTTGGTACCTTCGGCATAGATGTATTCGGCAATCGGCGTCGAACCAACAAAGCTCAGCGCTTTGACTTCCGGCGCTTCAATCAGCGCGTCCACTGCAGTCTTGTCGCCATGCACCACGCTCAGCACGCCTTTCGGCAAACCGGCTTCCAGCAGCAGTTGGGCGATCAGCAGCGTCGAGCTTGGGTCACGCTCGGACGGTTTGAGGATAAAGCAGTTGCCGCAGACGATCGCCAGTGGGTACATCCACAGTGGGACCATCGCCGGGAAGTTGAATGGCGTGATGCCGGCCACCACACCCAGCGGCTGAAAGTCCGACCAGGCGTCAATGTTAGGGCCGACGTTGCGGCTGTATTCGCCCTTGAGGATTTCCGGGGCGGCGCAGGCGAACTCGACGTTCTCGATACCGCGCTTCAGTTCACCGGCGGCGTCTTCGAGGGTCTTGCCGTGTTCTTCGCTGATCAATTGCGAGATACGCGCTTCGTTCTGCTCCAGCAGTTGCTTGAAGCGGAACATCACCTGGGCACGTTTGGCCGGAGGGGTGTTGCGCCATGCCGGGAACGCAGCCTTGGCGGCGTCGATCGCGTGTTGAATGGTTTCGCGGGTGGCCAGCGGCAGCTTGTGGATCGCCTGACCGGTGGACGGGTTGAACACATCAACCGCGCGACCGTGCTCGGTCACCAGTTCGCCATTGATCAAATGCGGGATAACGCTCATCGAAAACTCCTGAATTCTTGTGTACAGACGCCCACATGGGGCGCCTGTTATTCGCAGGTATATATAGAGGGAAAATCAGTCGAGCTTGTTCAGCACTTCGCCAACCGCGTCGAACAGACGATCGAGGTCTTGCGGCTTGCTGTTGAAAGTTGGGCCGAACTGCAGGGTGTCGCCGCCGAAGCGCACGTAGAACCCGGCTTTCCACAGGGCCATGCCCGCTTCGAACGGACGCACGATGGCGTCGCCATCACGATGGGCAATCTGGATCGCACCGGCCAGGCCGTAGTTACGGATGTCGATGACGTTCTTCGAACCTTTCAGACCGTGCAGGGCATTTTCGAAATGCGGTGCAACCTCGGCCACGCTCTGCACCAGGTTTTCCTTTTGCAGCAGGTCGAGTGCCGCCAGGCCAGCGGCGCACGCCACCGGGTGGGCCGAGTAGGTGTAGCCGTGGGGGAATTCCACCGCGTATTCCGGAGTCGGCTGATTCATGAAGGTCTGGTAGATCTCGGAGCTGGCAATCACTGCGCCCATCGGAATCGCGCCGTTGGTGACTTGCTTGGCGATGCACATCAGGTCCGGGGTCACGCCAAAGCTCTCGGCGCCGAACATCGAGCCGGTGCGGCCGAAACCGGTAATCACTTCGTCGAAGACCAGCAGGATGTTGTGCTGATCGCAGATCTCGCGCAGACGCTTCAGGTAACCCTGAGGCGGAACCAGTACGCCAGCGGAACCGGCCATCGGTTCAACGAAGACCGCCGCGATGTTCGACGCGTCGTGCAGTTCGATCAACTTCAGCAGCTCATCGGCCAGGGCGATACCGCCCTGCTCCGGCATGCCACGGGAGAATGCGTTGCTGGCCAGCAGCGTGTGCGGCAGGTGATCGACATCCATCATCGCCTGACCGAACAGCTTACGGTTGCCGTTGACGCCGCCAAGGCTGGTGCCGGCGATGTTCACACCGTGGTAGCCACGGGCACGGCCGATCATTTTGGTCTTGGTTGACTGACCTTTCAGACGCCAGTAGGCACGAACCATCTTCACCGCAGTGTCGGCGCACTCGGAGCCGGAGTCGGTGAAGAACACGTGGTTCAGGTTGCCCGGAGTCAGCTCAGTGATCTTTTCCGCCAACTGGAACGACAGCGGATGGCCGTACTGGAAGCCTGGCGAGTAATCGAGGGTGCCCAGTTGTTTGGATACCGCTTCCTGGATTTCCTTGCGGGTGTGCCCGGCGCCGCAGGTCCACAGACCGGACAGCGAATCGTAGATCTTGCGGCCCTTGTCATCGAACAGCCAGCTGCCTTCGGCACCCACAATCAGACGCGGATCGCGCTGGAAGTTGCGGTTGGCGGTGTACGGCATCCAGTGCGCGTCCAGCTTCAGTTGGCTGGCCAGTGGCGACGGCGCGTTTTCAGGCATGTTCATCGGGCAAAACCTCGCAGGGCATAAGCATCAGGGAGATAAAAAGCGTTGTTGCAGCTAAATTGCCACGCGGATAAAGTCGGTGAAATCCAACTTTTCTAACCTTCAGTTAGAAGCCTGCTAAACAATGAGAACAACAGCATGAGCAGTCGCCGCCCCGATCCGCTGGCCCAGGTCAGTGATTTTGATATTCGCCTGCTGCGGATTTTCCGCAGCGTGGTGGAGTGCGGCGGCTTCTCGGCGGCGGAAACCGTGCTCGGCATCGGGCGCTCGGCGATCAGCCAGCAGATGAGCGATCTCGAACAGCGCCTTGGCCTGCGTTTGTGCCAACGCGGCCGCGCCGGGTTCTCGCTGACCGAAGAGGGCCGCGAGGTTTATCAGTCAGCGCTGCAACTGTTAAGTGCGCTGGAAAGTTTCCGCACCGAGGTCAACGGCCTGCACCAACACCTGCGTGGCGAGTTGATCATTGGCCTGACCGACAACCTCGTCACCCTGCCCCACATGCGCATCACCCATGCCCTCGCACAGTTGAAGGAACGCGGGCCGGACGTGCAGATCCAGATTCGCATGATCGCTCCCAACGAGGTCGAACAAGGCGTGCTCGACGGTCGCCTGCATGTCGGCGTGGTGCCGCAGGCCAGCGCACTGTCGGGGCTGGAATATCAGCCGTTGTACAGCGAACGCTCACTGCTTTATTGCGCGGTGGGTCATCCGCTGTTTTATGTGGATGACAAGCAGCTGGATGACGAGCGCCTTAATAGCCAGGATGCGATTGCCCCGACCTTTCGTTTGCCGGCGGAGATTCAGGCGCATTACCAGGCGCTCAATTGCACCGCCAGTGCGTCCGACCGTGAGGGCATGGCGTTTCTGATTTTGACCGGGCGTTATATCGGTTATCTGCCGGATCATTACGCCAGCCTGTGGGTGCAGCAAGGTCGCTTGCGTGCGCTGAAATCGACGACACGTTTTTATGATTTGAGTCTGGCATCGGTCACGCGCAAGGGGCGGCGCCCTCATTTGGTGCTGGAAAGTTTTCTGGAGAGTCTGGCGGCGACGCGTTGAAAAATCCTGCAAGGCCCGACAGATCAGGTTTTCAACCACAAAATCACTGAATAACCTGAGCAAGTGGACAGCTTTTTGCAAAGCAGGATCAACCCCGATCCTTCAACAAGAAGCCTTAAGCCATGCAGCCAGATTCTGAACCGTCCAGCGACCTGATCTACGGCCTCGACGACCGCCCAAAACCACCCGCCGCAATCCTCGCCGCCCTGCAACACGTTCTCGCCAGTTTCGTCGGCATCATCACCCCACCGCTGGTGATCGGCTCGGCCCTCGGCCTGACCGCACACTTGCCGTACCTGATCAGCATGGCGCTGATGGTTTCCGGGGTCGGCACCTTTATTCAAGCGCGGCGGCCGTTCGGCATCGGCGCCGGGATGATCTGTTTGCAGGGCACCAGTTTCGCCTTCCTCGGCGCGGTGCTGTCGGCCGGGTTTCTGGTCAAGCAGCGTGGCGGCAGCCCGGAAGACATTCTGGCGATGATCTTCGGCGTATGCTTTTTCGGCGCCGTGGTGCAGATCGTCCTCAGCCGTTTCATCGGTCAATTACGCCGGGTTGTTACGCCGCTGGTGACCGGGATTGTTATTACTCTGATCGGCGTCAGTCTGATCAAGGTCGGCATCACCGATCTGGGCGGTGGATTCAATGCGCCGGACTTCGGCGCGCCGGGCAATCTGGCGCTGGGGGTGTTCGTGTTGCTGACGATCATCCTGCTCAACCGCTCGAACACGCCGTGGGTGCGGCTGTCGGCCATCATTATCGGACTGCTGCTCGGCAGTCTGGCCGCGTGGTTCAGCGGGAAACTGGTTCCGCAGGCATTGCCTGACTTGCCCTTGGTCAGTCTTCCCACACCGTTCAAGTTCGGTTTCAGCTTCGACTGGACCGCTTTCCTGCCCGTCGCGCTGATTTATCTGATCAGCACCATCGAAACCGTCGGCGACCTCACGGCCAACTGCATGCTCGCCCGCCAGCCGATCAGCGGCCCCTCTTATATAAGTCGTTTGCGTGGTGGTGTGCTCGGTGACGGCGCGAGCTGCATGATCGCCGCCACCTTCAGCGCCTTTCCCAACACCACGTTTGCGCAGAACAACGGCGTGATCCAGTTGACCGGCGTGGCCAGCCGCTATGTCGGGCTGTACATCGGCGCGATCCTGTTTTGTCTCGGTCTGTTCCCCATGATCGGCGCGGTGCTGCAGCAGATCCCCAAGCCGGTGCTCGGTGGCGCCACGCTGGTGATGTTCGGCAGCGTAGCAGCGGCCGGGGTGCGGATCCTCGCGCAGTCGCCGCTGGACCGACGCAGCATGCTGATCATCGCCACCTCGCTCGGCGTCGGCCTGGGCATTGCTGCGCAACCGAACCTGCTGCATCTGCTGCCGAAACTGGTGCAAAACCTGTTCGATTCGGCGATCACCAGCGGTGGCCTGACCGCGATCATCTTGTGCCTGTTGCTGCCGGAGGCGAAAACCACCAGCCTCGAATCCGCCACACCGCTGAACAAGATCGAACAGGCGTAACGGTTTTATTGCATCAGGACTTGTCGGATGCCTGTGGGTGCGTTATCAACGCAGCTGGTTGCACCCACAGACAAACCGGAAGTGCCTATGACCTTTGAAGTCCCCGCTCACGGCGGCAAACCCGCCAGCCGCATTCGTCAGAAGAACGAAGAGACCATCCTCAAAGCCGCCGAAGACGAGTTCGCCCGTCACGGTTACAAAGGCACCAGCATGAACACCATCGCGCAGAATGCCGGGTTGCCCAAGGCGAACCTGCATTACTACTTCACCAACAAGCTTGGGTTGTACGTGGCGGTGCTGAGCAACATCATCGAGCTGTGGGACAGCACCTTCAACACGCTGACCGCCGAGGATGATCCGGCCGAAGCGCTGACCCGCTACATTCGCGCCAAGATGGAATTCTCCCGCCGCCAACCGCAGGCTTCGCGGATCTTTGCGATGGAAGTGATCAGCGGCGGCGAATGCCTGACCGAGTATTTCAACCAGGATTACCGCGCCTGGTTCCAGGGCCGCGCGGCAGTGTTCCAGGCCTGGATCGATGCCGGCAAGATGGATCCGGTGGATCCGGTGCACCTGATTTTCCTGCTGTGGGGCAGCACCCAGCATTACGCAGACTTCGCCACGCAGATCTGTCGCGTCAGCGGTCGCAGCAAGCTGACCAAGCAGGACATGGAAGACGCCGGCAACAACCTGATCCGCATCATTCTCAAAGGCTGCGGCCTCACCCCGACTATTTAAGACGTTTATGCCTTTCACCCTCAGCGGTTTTTGCGAGTACCGCGAAGAGATTCGCAAAAGCCGCTTCATCACCGTCGCCGCGCCGATCGGCAGCCCCGCAGACGCGCAGGCTTTCTTCGAACAACACAGCGACCTGAATGCCTCGCACAACTGCTGGGCGTGGAAACTCGGTGCGCAGTACCGCAGCAACGACGACGGCGAACCCGGCGGCACCGCCGGACGGCCGATTCTGGCGGCCATCGAAGCGCAGGATTGCGATCAGGTCGCGGTGCTGGTGATCCGCTGGTATGGCGGCATTCAACTGGGCACCGGCGGTTTGGCCCGAGCCTATGGCGGCGGCGCGAACAAGTGCCTGCAAGCGGCGGCAAAAGTCGAGTTGATCAGCCGTGTGCCGCTCAGTTGTGCCTGCGGCTTTGCCGAGTTGGCGTTGGTGAAGCTGCGGGTGGCGGATCTGGCTGGCTTGGTAGTGGAAGAAAACTTCACTGCCAATGGTGTTGAGTTGCAGTTGGCAGTGGGTGAGGCGCAGATCGAGTTGTTGCAAACGCAACTGGCGGATTTGAGCCGTGGGCGGATTGTGCTGCAGCGTTAGAAGAGCAAAAGATCACAGCCTTCGGCAGCTCCTGCACAGGACTTAGTGTTTCCCAGTAAGAGCCGCCGAAGGCTGCGATCTTTTAGGGCATCGACGGATTTCTTTATTCCAGCAACTTGCCCACATCTGCTGTGCACCCGACTGTGGATAACCTGAGCACATATGGCTGTAACCCTTCTGTCACGTGGCTTTGCGCGATTTGCTCACTTTTCGTCCACTGCGCATGAAAAAAGATAAATCCCACGTAAAAACAGATAGTTAGCGCTTTTTATCACCATTGGGAGATAGCATCCCAGCGCTTATGCCAAGGATTTCCAATTGCGCACAAATACTGTGGAACAACCTGTGGATAAGCCGTTCATGGCTGGCGCAGTCGCAGGTTCTGTATAGCTTCGACCCGGCTGCTCGTTTTTTAACCAGTTCGTCACGGTGCAAAAATGGAGCCGGATCAACAGCTTTGCGCTGAATTGGTGCCGGCTCCTCCTGCGTTTTTCAGCGCGACGCTCTGCCGCCGGCACGCGGCAACAGTTACGGCGGGCGTTCCTGACTCAATGGCCAGGAAATTGCTTTATCCACAGGCACAACTCCAAGTCAGTCGAGCCTGTCATGCCAAGCCCAGATTCAACGCCGCGCCTGCAACTGCGCCAGATCAGCAAACGCTACCCCGGTTGTCTGGCCAATGACGCCATCGACCTGAGCATCGCGCCGGGAGAAATCCACGCACTGCTCGGTGAGAACGGCGCGGGTAAAAGCACGCTGATGAAGATCATCTATGGCGTCACCCAGGCCGATATCGGCGAAATGCTCTGGCAGGGCCAGCGGGTGAATATCCGCAACCCGGCGCAGGCCCGGCAGTTGGGGATCGGCATGGTGTTTCAGCATTTCTCGCTGTTCGAAACCCTCAGCGTCGCGCAGAACATTGCTCTGGCAATGGGCGCCGAGGCCGGTACGCCGAAACAGCTTGAGCCGAAAATTCGCGAAGTGTCGCGCCGCTACGGCATGGCGCTGGAGCCGGAGCGACTTGTCCACAGCCTGTCGATTGGCGAGCGGCAACGAGTGGAGATCATTCGCTGCCTGATGCAGGACATTCGCCTGCTGATCCTCGACGAGCCGACGTCGGTGCTGACGCCACAAGAGGCCGACGAACTGTTCATCACCCTGCGCCGCCTCGCCGCAGAGGGCTGCAGCATTCTGTTTATCAGCCACAAGCTCGCGGAAGTGCGCGCCCTGTGCCATAACGCCACGGTTTTGCGCGGCGGGCGGGTCGCCGGGCATTGCCGGCCGGCCGAATGCTCGGATCAGCAATTGGCGCAGATGATGGTCGGCGAAGCGGCGGCGTTGATCGGCGAATATCCGAAGGTCAGTGGCGGCGCGGACTTTCTACAGGTCAACGGCTTGAGCTGGCACAACCCCGATCCCTTCGGCTGCTCGTTGAGCGACATCAACCTGCAAGTGCGCGGCGGCGAAATCGTCGGTATCGCCGGGGTCGCGGGCAATGGCCAGGATGAGTTGCTCGCCCTGCTCAGCGGTGAACAAACCCTGCCCCGCGACAGCGCGACAACCATTTGTTTCGCCGGGCAAGCGGTCGCCGATTTGCGTCCGGATGCGCGGCGCCAACTCGGTCTGGCGTTCGTCCCGGCAGAACGCCTGGGCCACGGCGCAGTGCCGGAACTGAGCCTTGCCGACAACGCCTTGCTCACGGCCTTTCAACAGGGGCTGGTGCGCAACGGTTTGATCGAGCGCAGTAAAGTCGAAGCCCTCGCCCAACAGATCATTCAGCGCTTCGGGGTGAAAACCCCGGGCACTCACGCGGCCGCGCGCAGCCTGTCCGGCGGCAATCTGCAGAAATTCATTCTCGGCCGGGAAATTCTCCAGCAACCGAAACTGCTGATCGCCGCGCACCCGACTTGGGGCGTCGACGTGGGCGCGGCGGCGACCATTCACCGCGCGCTGATTGCCCTGCGCGATGCCGGCGCGGCGATCCTGGTGATCTCCGAAGACCTCGACGAACTGTTCCAGATCAGCGACCGCCTCGGCGCCCTGTGCGCCGGGCGTCTGTCGCCGCTGCAGAACACCACCGACACCCTGCTGAGCGATGTCGGCAGCTGGATGGCCGGGCACATCAACCCCACGCATTCATCGGCCACGGCCTGACGGAGTTTTCCCAACATGCTGCTTTCCCTCGAACCCCGTGGCCAACAATCGCGCCTGATGTTGTGGTGCTCGCCGTTGCTGGCAGCACTGCTGACCCTCGGTTGCGGCTCGCTGTTGTTCATCGCTCTGGGACATGACCCGCTGCAAACCTTGCACACGTTGTTGATCGCACCGGTCAGCGATCTGTATGGCGTCTCCGAACTGCTGGTCAAGGCGCTGCCGATTCTGCTTTGTGCACTCGGTCTGGCGGTGGCTTATCAAGCGCGAATCTGGAACATCGGCGCCGAAGGCCAATTGCTCCTCGGCGCACTCGCCGGCAGTGCCTTGGCGGTGAACATCATCGACCTGCAAAGCCGTTGGGCGCTGGTGCTGATTCTGCTCACCGGCACTTTCGCCGGGGCCGCTTGGGCCGGGCTGACGGCATGGCTGCGCACGCGCTTCAACGCCAACGAAATCCTCACCAGCATCATGCTCAATTACATCGCGCTGAACCTGTTGCTGTTCTGCGTGCACGGGCCGCTGAAGGATCCGGCCGGCTACAACTTTCCCGAGTCGGCGATGTTCGGCGACGCCAGTCGCCTGCCGCTGCTGATGGAGGATGGCCGGGTGCACGCCGGGGTGTATTTCGCTTTGCTCGCACTGGTTGCGGTGTGGGTGTTGTTGCAGAAAAGCTTTGTCGGTTTCCAGATCAAAGTGCTAGGTCTGGATAAACGTGCCGCAGGTTTTGTCGGCTTTCGCGAGAAGCATCTGATCTGGCTCGCGCTGTTGATCAGCGGTGGTTTGGCCGGGCTGGCCGGGGTTTGCGAAGTGACCGGGCCGATCGGGCAATTGGTGCCGCAAGTCTCGCCGGGCTATGGCTATGCAGCAATCACCGTGGCGTTTCTCGGACGGTTGAACCCGATCGGGATTCTGTTCTCAAGCCTGTTGATGGCGCTGCTGTACATCGGCGGCGAGAGCGCGCAGATGACCCTGAATCTGCCGCAAGCGATCACCCAACTATTCCAGGGAATGATGCTGTTTTTCCTGCTGGCCTGCGACGTGCTGATTCTCTATCGGCCACGCCTGAAACTGCGCTGGGCACGGCGCACGTCGACCACCGCCGTAACCGCCGGGGCGCTGTGATGGATATCGATCTGCTGAGCAATATTTTCTACGCCATGGTGCGCTGCGGCACGCCGCTGTTGTTGGTGGCGCTGGGTGAGTTGATCTGCGAGAAGAGCGGCGTGCTCAATCTCGGCCAGGAAGGAATGATGCTGTTTGGCGCGGTGATCGGTTTTATCGTCGCCCTCAACAGCGGCAACCTGTGGCTCGGCGTGTTGCTGGCGATGCTCGCGGGGATGCTCTTGTCTTCGCTGTTTGCCCTGGTGGCGCTGGTGTTCAACGCCAATCAGGTGGCGACCGGGCTGGCGCTGACGATCTTCGGTGTGGGCCTGTCGACCTTTGTCGGCGCGGCGTGGGTCGGCAAGCCGTTGGCCGGATTCGAGCCGTTGGCGATTCCGTACTTGAGTGAGATTCCGCTGATCGGGCGCATGCTGTTTGCTCAGGACTTGCTGGTGTACCTGTCGTTCGCGCTGTTTGCGCTGGTGGCTTGGGTGATCATCAAAAGCCGTGTCGGGCTGATCATTCAGGCCGTTGGTGAGAACCCGGACGCGGCCAGTGCGATGGGCCTGCCGGTGCTGACCGTGCGCACGCTGGCGGTGCTGTTCGGCGGGGCGATGGCCGGTTTGGCCGGGGCGTATCTGTCGCTGGCGTACACGCCGATGTGGGCCGAGAACATGACCGCCGGACGCGGCTGGATTGCCCTGGCGCTGGTGGTGTTTGCCAGTTGGCGGGTGTGGCGCTTGTTGCTCGGGGCTTATCTGTTTGGCCTCGCCAGCATCCTGCATCTGGTGGCGCAGGGCTTGGGGCTGGCGATTCCGTCGAGTCTGCTGGCGATGCTGCCGTATGTGGCGACGATTGTGGTGTTGGTGCTGTTGTCACGGGATGCCGTTCGTACCCGGTTGTATGCGCCGGTGTCGTTGGGGCAGCCGTGGCAGGCCGGGCATTAGGGTGGTGATGCCACGGGCCTCATCGCTGGCAAGCCAGCTCCCACAGTGTCCATGTTGTGTACATGATTTGCGAACACCGCTGAGCGGCCTGCGAATTCGAGAAGCAACCACGCTAGAGCCTGGAGTATGCTTCGGGATCAACAGCTCTTTTGAGACCCGGCTCGATGTGTTGCGACGAGTACTGCAACTACGGCTGGGTCAGGCGTGTCCATTGAATCCGTGAACCGTAATCTTCAAGGAACCGAGTCATGTCCCAGGCAAAAAACGCACTGATCATCGGCGCCTCCCGTGGCTTGGGCCTCGGGTTGGTGAAAACCCTGCTGGCCGATGGCTGGCAAGTGACCGCCACCGTGCGCAATCCGCAAAAGGCCGAGGCGCTGCAAGCGCTGGGCAAGGTGCGGATCGAGAAACTCGACATGGACGACCAGCAAGCGGTGATTGCCCTGAGCCAGCAGCTCAAGGGCGAGACCTTCGACCTGCTGTTCGTCAACGCCGGGGTCAAAGGCCCTGAAGTGCAAACCCCGGGTGGCGCGACACTGGCCGAAGTCGGGCAACTGTTTTTCACCAACGCCGTGGCGCCGATCAACCTGGCGCAACGCTTCGTCGGGCAGATCCGCGACGGCAGCGGCGTGCTGGCGTTCATGAGTTCCGGCCTGGGCAGCGTCACCGTACCCGACGCCCCGGAGCTGGCGCTGTACAAGGCCAGCAAGGCCGCGCTGAACTCGATGACCAACAGTTTTGTCACCCAGTTGGGCGAGCAGAAACTTACCGTGCTGTCGCTGCACCCGGGCTGGGTGAAGACGGATATGGGCGGTGAAGGTGCTGACCTGGATGTGGAGACCAGCACTCGCGGGCTGATTGATCAGGTGAATGCGTATACCGGCAAGGGCGGCCATCACTTCATCAACTACAAGGGTGAAACCATTCCCTGGTAAACACCACAGATCTTCCCTGTAGGAGTGAGCCTGCTCGCGATCGCAGTGTGTCCGTCACCGATGATATTGAATGAAAGACCGCTATCGCGAGCAGGCTCACTCCTACAAGGGGATGGCGGTGTCCTGTCGGGTTGGGCTTGCCCGATCCGGCGATTTGTTTGAAACTCCGCACCTCGTCCAACGCGGCGACCCTGGATCAGCAGACAGGGCAACACTGAGCTGGCAACCCTGAACCCCACTTTCAGAGGAGCCGGCCACAATGCCTGCGACCCGTACCTGGTTAAAAAATCCCCTCGCCATTTTCACGGCCAACGCGCTCGATGCCCGTGGTGGTCTGGTGCTGCAAGACGGCGTGATCGTCGAAGTGCTGGCGGCCGGTCAGCAACCGTCCGCGCCGTGCAACGAAGTGTTCGATGCCCGCGAGCATGTGATTCTGCCGGGCCTGATCAACACCCACCATCACTTCTATCAAACCCTGACTCGCGCCTGGGCGCCGGTGGTCAATCAGCCGCTGTTCCCGTGGCTGAAAACCCTGTACCCGGTGTGGGCACGGCTGACCCCGGAAAAACTCGCCCTCGCGACGAAAGTGGCTTTGGCTGAACTGCTGCTGTCAGGTTGCACCACCGCCGCCGACCACCATTACCTGTTCCCGGACGGTCTGGAAAACGCCATCGACGTGCAAGTCGACACCGTGCGTGAACTGGGCATGCGCGCCATGCTCACTCGCGGCTCGATGAGCCTCGGCGAGAAGGACGGCGGCCTGCCGCCGCAACAGACCGTGCAGGAAGGTCAGGTGATTCTCGACGACAGCCAGCGCCTGATTCACGAGTACCACGAGCGCGGCGATGGTGCGCAGATCCAGATCGCTCTGGCGCCTTGCTCGCCCTTTTCGGTGACCCCGGAAATCATGTCGGCCAGCGCCGAACTGGCGAATAAACTCGACGTGCGCCTGCACACGCACTTGGCGGAAACCCTCGACGAAGAGGATTTCTGCCTGCAACGTTTCGGCCTGCGCACCGTGGATTATCTGGACAGCGTCGGCTGGCTCGGCCCGCGCACCTGGCTGGCCCATGGCATCCACTTCAACCCGGATGAAATCGCTCGCCTCGGCCAGGCCGGCACCGGTATCTGCCATTGCCCGAGTTCGAACATGCGTCTGGCCTCCGGCATCTGCCCGAGCATCGATCTGACCGATGCCGGTGCGCTGTTCGGTCTCGGCGTGGATGGTTCGGCCTCGAACGACGCGTCGAACATGATTCTAGAAGCGCGTCAGGCGTTGTACATCCAGCGCCTGCGTTACGGCGCGGAGAAGATCACCCCGGAACGCGTGCTCGGCTGGGCAACCAAAGGCTCGGCGAGCCTGTTGGGGCGTACCGACATTGGCGAGCTGGCGGTGGGCAAGCAGGCGGATCTGGCGTTGTTCAAGCTCGATGAGCTGCGTTTCTCGGGCAGCCATGATCCGATTTCGGCGCTGCTGTTGTGCGGTGCCGATCGTGCGGATCGGGTGATGATTGGCGGCAAGTGGCGCGTGGTGGACGGCCAGGTTGAAGGGCTGGATCTGAAGGGTCTGATCGCCGATCACAGCCAGGCGGCTCGCCAGTTGATCGCCGGTACCTGATCCCAACACTAAACCCTGTGGGAGCGGGCTTGCTCGCGAAAGCGGTGTGTCATTCAGATTTAGCCTGCCTGACACACCGCTTTCGCGAGCAAGCC
>NZ_JAFLXF010000041.1:0-18374 GCF_019891575.1 Pseudomonas sp. MIS38 | reverse complement strand
GCGGTGGGTCAGTCGCCAAATGTTTTACTGACCCGGCGCATTCGCGAGCAAGCCCGCTCCCACAGGAGATTTCAGGCGTGCCGGTAATTTTTAGTCAGTACCGTATTTCGGCGAACGCGGGCCATACAGCAGGCCGGCGTGCTGTCCGGCCGACAACAGGCGATTGCTTGCCACGCCGGCAATCGGATACCCGGCATCGGTCGAACTGTTGATCACCTGCTTCACCGCGGCAGTGATCAGCATGCCGACCAGGCCGCCACCACTGTTATTGCCGCCCTCTTCGCTCGACGCCCGTGCCGAACCGGTCCACAGCGTGGTGCCGGATTTCAGATCGACCAGCTTGGCGGTGGCGGTTACCGCGGTTTCGCTGCTGATCACCATGTAGCGCGTACCGTACTCGGTCACAGTGATGTACAGCGCAGCGTCGGCACCGAAGATTTCCTTGAGCTTGTTGGCCGGTGCCTGATGAATGTCATCCGGGGTGGTCAGGCCGTTCTGGCGGAAGGTTTCGTCCACCAGGGTGATCGGCAGCACGTAGTAACCGGCCTCGGCCAATGGGAACGTCACCTGCGACAGCAAGCTGTAGGAAGCCTTGACGTCCGGCGAGGTGTTCAGCGGCGGCAGCACCAGAATGGTCTTCGGCCGTGCCTGTTTGTACGCCGAGTAATCCACGGTTTTCGGCGCGACGCAGCCACCGAGCACGGTCAGGGCCAAACCGGCGGCCAGCAGTTTCAGGGTGCGCGAGATCATTTGGCGTCTCCGGTCTTGGCGTTTTTAAGCAGAAAATCCATGTATGGGCCGGACTCGGGGAACAGCGCTTTCTCGGTGCGGAACTGCTGCACCATCTGATCGTCCTTGCCCATGCTCAGGTACAGCAGGCCCAGGTGGGCGTGGTAGCCCGGCGGCACGGCTTTGCCGGTGGAACGGATCTTCTGCAAGTCACGCTCCAGCACTTCGGCCTGGGCTTCCTTCGGCTCTTCGCCTTTGAAGTATTCGTAGACCTGCGGTTGGTAGTCTTCCCACTGGTACAGGGTTTTCGGGCTGCTGCAACCGGCCAGCAAGGCGCTGGCGGCCAGCGTCAGGGCCAGCAGCGACCGCGACAAAGTCAGATTCATGGGGTAGTGCTCCTTGCAATGAATAGCGATCAGTTACCCGGTTTCCAGGCACCGGCGTTCATGCCATCGACCAGACGATTGATCGCCTCGCGCATGGCCAGATCGAGGACTTTGCCGTTGAGGGTGGAGTCGTACGCAGCGGTGCCGCCGAAGCCGATGATTTCGCGGTTGGACAAGGCGTATTCACCGGCGCCCTGAGTCGAATACACCACTTCGGAGGTGCTGATATTGACGATGTTCAGGTTGACCTTGGCGTAGGCGACCTGGGTCTTGCCACGGCCGAGAATACCGAACAGCTGGTGGTCGCCGGTTTCCTTGCGGCCGAACTCGGTGACGTCACCGGTGACCACGTAATCGGCACCCTTGAGGCGCTGGGCCTGGCCCTTGATCGCCGCTTCCTGCTGGATCTCGCCCATGTTGTCGCGATCCAGTACCGAGAAACGGTTGGTCTGCTGCAAGTGAGTGATCAGGATGGTCTTGGCTTGGCCGCCGAGACGATCAACGCCGTCGGAGAAGATCCCGCGCATGTAGCTGGAGCGGTTATCGAACTTGCCCACCGCCATCGGTACGCGAGCGCCGCTCCAGGCTTGCGTGGCGCTCTCGACCTTGGCCACCGGCAGGGCGCGGGAGCTTTCGGTGGCGCACCCGGCAAGGGAGCCGGCGAGGGTGCCGAGCACGGCAATCGCAACGCCTGAGACCAACATCCGGGAGATCATTCTCACTGTGCATTCCTTCTGAAAAAAAACGGTGTGTCCCGGCACGGCTACGCGCTGGGGAGCGGAAAAGGGGCGGCATTATGACAAAGTGCCACCATTGGTGACAGAGATTTTTGACGCCAATGGATTGGCTTGTTTGGACACACACAAATTCCCCCTGTGGGAGCGGGCTTGCTCGCGAAGGCGTTCTGTCAGAGACATCTGTGCTGACTGACACACCGTCTTCGCGAGCAAGCCCGCTCCCACAGGGGGGATATGTGGTGTTCTGGGGTTTAGTGGAAGTCGCGGCTTTGTACGCGGATGCCGTCGAGCAGCGGAGTCAGATCGCTCAATCGCCCGGCGATCAGGTGCCGGACTTCGCCTTCGCGCTCCCAGCGGCCATCGACCTTGAGCAATTGCGAACCGACCAGCACCTGACGCTGGCGCTCGGCCAGATCGCGCCAGACCACCACGTTGACGTTGCCGAACTCGTCTTCGAGGGTGACGAAAGTCACGCCGCTGGCAGTGCCCGGTCGCTGCCGCCCGGTGACCAGCCCGGCGATGCTCACCGGCCGGCCGTGCTCGACGTCCAGCAACTCCTGAGAGCTGCGACAACGCCGCGCCTTCAGTTCACCACGCAGCAGCGCCAGCGGATGCGGCCCCAGCGTGGTGCCGATGGTCGCGTAATCGGCCTGCAGGTCCTCACCGACACTCGGTTTGGGCAGCAGCACATCGGCTTCTTCCTGGCTCGGCAAGCCGGCAAACAGGCCCAGCTGTTTCTGCACCCCGGCCACTTCCCAGCGCGCGCGGTGCCGATGCCCGGCCATGCCACGCAACGCGCCGGAGTCTGCCAATAATGCCTGGGCGCGACTGTCGAGCGCGGCCCGTTCGCCCAGATCGGCGACATCGGCAAACGCCCCCCGCGCCCGCGCCGCTTCGATGCGCCGGGCGTCGTCCTCGCGAAAACCCTTGATCATCCGCAGGCCCATACGAATCGCCGGTTGCGCGCCGCTGATCGGTTCCAGGCTGCAATCCCAGTCGCTGGCGCGCACGTCCACCGGACGGATCTGCAACTGATGCCGACGGGCGTCCTGAAGGATCTGATCCGGGCTGTAAAAACCCATCGGCCAACTGTTGATCAACGCGCAGGCGAACGCCGCCGGTTCGTGGCACTTGAGCCAGCAACTGGCGTAAGTCAGCAAGGCGAAACTGGCGGCGTGGGACTCGGGAAAACCATAGCTGCCGAAACCCTTGATCTGCTCGAAGATCTGCGCGGCGAATTCCTCGGTGTAGCCGTTTTTCTTCATGCCGGCGGCGAGGCGTTCCTTGTGCGGCTCCAAGCCTCCATGGCGTTTCCACGCGGCCATTGAGCGACGCAACTGATCGGCCTCGCCGGGGCTGTAGTCAGCGGCGACGATGGCGATCTGCATCACCTGTTCCTGAAACAGCGGCACGCCGAGGGTGCGTTTGAGCACCACTTCAAGTTCCGGCGAGGGATAGGTTTCCGGCTCTTCCTTGTTGCGGCGACGCAGGTACGGATGAACCATCCCGCCCTGAATCGGCCCCGGGCGGACGATCGCCACCTCGATCACCAGATCGTAGAACTTCGCCGGTTTCAGGCGCGGCAACATCGACATCTGCGCCCGCGATTCGATCTGAAATACACCGATGGTGTCGGCGCGGCTGATCATCTCGTAGGTCGGTTTGTCTTTGTCTGGAATCGTCGCCAGGCTCAGATCGAGATGGCGATGACGACGCAGCAGATCGAAGCAACGGCGGATGGCACTGAGCATGCCGAGGGCGAGGATGTCGACCTTGAGCAGCCCGACCGCGTCGAGATCGTCCTTGTCCCACTGAATGATCGTGCGCTCGGCCATGGCGGCGTTTTCCACCGGCACCAGCGTATCCAGCGGCTGCTCGGAAATCACGAAGCCGCCAGGATGCTGCGACAAGTGCCGGGGGAAGCCGATCAGTTGCCCGGTCAGGCTCAGCACCCGACGCAGCACCGGGCTGTCGGGGTCGAAGCCGCCTTCGAGCAAGCGCGCCAGCGGCGGTGTTTCGTCGCTCCAGTGGCCGCAGCAATCGGCCAGTGCATTGATCTGATCCGGCGGTAGCCCAAGGGCCTTGGCCACGTCGCGCACCGCCCCGGCAGCGTGGTAAGTGCTGACCACCGCCGTCAACGCCGCACGCCGCCGGCCATAACGGCGAAACACGTATTGCAGGACTTCTTCGCGACGTTCGTGCTCGAAATCGACGTCGATGTCCGGCGGCTCGTTGCGTTCTTTCGACATGAAACGCTCGAACAGCAGCGTGGTGCGGTCCGGATCGATCTCGGTGATGCCTAGGGCAAAACACACCGCCGAGTTGGCCGCCGAACCACGGCCTTGACAGAGGATCTGCTGATCGCGGGCGAAACGTACAACGTCGTGCACGGTGAGGAAGTAGCTTTCGTAGCCGAGCTCGGCGATCAGTTTCAGCTCATCGTCGATTTGCTTGAGCACTTTGGCCTGCGGCCCTTTTGGCCAGCGCCAGGCAATCCCTTTTTCGGTCAACTGCCGCAACCAGGAACTGCCGGTGTGCCCCTGCGGCACCAGCTCCTTCGGATACTCATAGCGCAACTCGCTCAGCTCGAAAGTGCAGCGCCGGGCCAGTTGCACCGAGGCGTCGAGCAACGCTTGCGGATACAACTCACGCAACACCTCGAGGCTGCGCAGGTGCCGCTCGCCGTTGGGGTGCAGGCGCAACCCGGCCTCGGCCACCGGGACGTGATGACGAATCGCGGTCATGGTGTCCTGCAGGGCGCGCCGCCCACGGGCGTGCATGTGCACGTCGCCGCTGGCCACGGCGGCGATCTGCAGTTGCTCGGCCAGACTCAGCAGTGCCGCCAGACGCCGCTGATCGTCTTGCCCGCGATGCAACTGCACCGCCAGATACAGGCGCTCGCCGAAAGTCTGCTTCAGCCAGCGGCCCTCCTCGACATCATTAACGCTGTCCGGCACCCACACGGTGAACAATCCCGGCAACGGCTGGCTGAAATCCTCGCGCAGCACCTGGTACTGGCCCTTCTGCGTACGCCGCCGGGCCTGAGTGATCAAACCGCACAAGGCCTGATAGCCCGCCAGGTTCTCCACCAACAGCAGCAGTTTCGGACCGTTATCGATGCGGATTTCGCTGCCGATGATCAGCGGCAGCTCCACTGATTTCGCCGCTTGCCAGGCGCGGACGATCCCGGCCAGGGTGCACTCGTCGGTGATCGCCAGCGCCTGATAACCATGTTTTTTCGCCCGCTGAAACAGCTCAAGGGCACTGGAGGCACCGCGCTGGAAACTGAAATTCGACAGGCAATGCAGTTCGGCATAACCGTGGTTCATGCAAACCAGCCTTGCAGCCACAACGGCCCGCCCTCGCCCACGGCTCGATAGGCCCAGCCCTGCTGACCGGCGCGGTTCTGGATCAGGTAGTAATCGCGGCGCACATCATCACCGTCCCACCAGCCGGACTCGATGCGCTCCGGGCCCATGAGAATCCGCGCCGAACCTTCCGGCACACTCTGCGGTTCGCCGAGCAACCAGCCCGGGCGCTGCACGCTCGGCAAACCGCTGCAACGCTGCTTGTCGACGCCGTGCTGCCAGGCACATTCGGGGCGGTGGTCGGCCTGAAAGCGCAGGCCCTGCACCGCGTCATCGCCGAGCCGTGCACGCAGACGTTCGCGCAATTGCTCCCAGGGCAAGGTCTGTTGCGGACGATCATCGAACAGTTCCTGAAACTGCGGCACGAAACTCGGCAGGTCTTCGGCGCGCAGGCGAAAGCCGCGCACCGGGGCCTCGACCTGGACTTGTTCCAGTCGCCCACGGGCCAGTTCAAAGAGCATCGCCGGGTCGCGCTCGGCGCTGAGCAGGCCGACCTTGATCAGCGTGTCCGGCAGCCCGGCGTGCTCCAGATGCAGGTCGAAACGTTGCACGCCGCTGTCACGTCCGCAGAGGAATGCCGACAGGTCAGCGGTCAAGCGGCGTAACGGAAACAGCAGCGCCTGATGGGATTGCACGTCGAAATTGAGTTCGATGCGCACATCGAAACGATCCGGCGGCAGATAGAACGCCAAGGCCAGCGGCCGTGCGCCGAACAACGTGTCGAGATGCTTGAGCATCGACGCTTCGAAGCGCCGGGCCAGGGCCTGACGCGGCAGGCTCTGCAGCTGGTTCAGGTTGCGCAGGCCCATGCGCGTCAGCGCGGTGGCGACCTGCGGCTCCAGCCCGACACGGTCGACGGGCAACTTTCCGAGGTGATGCTGCAGGGCCTCACCGTCAGGTACCACCAGACCGTCGTAGGCGTTGGCCAGCACCCGCGCCGCCACCGGATTCGGTGCGGCGACGATGCGATGGCGGAAACCCAGCTCAGTCAGTTCCTTGCGCAGCCGCGCTTCGAACTGCGCCCAGGAGCCGAACAGGCCCAGGCTCGACTCGATCTCGAACACCACGGTACGCGGATAATGCACGCTGACCTGCGCGCTGAAACGATAGGCCCACGCGGCGAGAAACTGCTGCCAGTGCTCGACCTCGGCGAGGTCGTAATCGGCGGTGGCAAAGCCTTTGCTTAGGGCCTGCGCGGCGGTCATCGACTGGCCGGCGCGCAAGCCGAGCTGGCGCGCCGCTGCATTCACCGCTTGCAGCACCCGGCGCTGGGCCGGGCCACTGAGCAGCACCAACGGCTCAGCAGGATCGGCACGCTGACGCAGCACGGCGTCGAGGGCCAATTGCGGGAACAGAATACACACCCAGCGCATGACGACCTCAGTGCCCCACGGCAAACGCAATCGGCGCCGTGCGCGCCAGTCCGCCACGGCACTTGAGCACGCGCAACTGGGCCGGTCTTGCGTCGATGGCAATACGCAACGCGGCCGGCGACGGGTTGATCGCCTCGCTCAGCGGGCGCCAGGCAAACGCCAGGGTCTGGCCGGTTTCCGCTGCCACCTGCAAGCGCCGCAACGCGCGGTCATCGGCCTTGTGCGGCCAGCACAGCACCGCGCCGCAACTGCCGGAACGCAGGCATTGCTCCGCCGCCCACAAGGCATCGCGTTCGCTGGCCTGAATCACCGACAACTGGCGCAGATCGACCCCGGCGTTCGCCCACGCCTGCGGGTACGGCACGAACGGTGGCGCCACCAGCACGATGCGCTCGCCCGCCGCCGACATCCGCGCCAGCGTCGGCCACACCAGTTGCAACTCGCCAACCCCGGGGCCGGCCAGGAGGATTTCGCTCAGCGCCGCTTCCGGCCAGCCACCGCTGGGCAGTGCTGCATCCAGCGCGGCATGCCCGGTGGGTTGCGGGCTGGCCGCCGGTGGCGCAGGCCGGCCCTTCCAGACCTGGCCGCCATTGAACAGCGTATCGAGTGCAACGACGGCGCCCATCAGCCTTGCCTCACCAGACCGCAGAACACGCCTTCGATGGCCAGGTCCTGATCATCGCGCACGACAATCGGCTGGTACGCCGGGTTGCGCGGCAGCAGGCGCACCGTAGCGCCGACACGCTCGAAGCGTTTGATCGTCACCTCACCATCGAGTCGCGCCACCACGATCTGGCCGTTGAGCGCCTCGGGATTACGCTTCACTCCCACCAGATCACCGTCGAGAATGCCGTCCTCGATCATCGAGTCGCCCTGCACCCGCAACATGTAGTCGGGCGCACGGGAGAACAGCGCGGGATCAAGCATCAAGCGGTTATGGATGTCGGCATCGGCGCCGATCGGTGCACCGGCAGCCACCCGGCCGAGCACCGGAATGTCCAGCAGCTCCGGCCGCGCGGGTTGCCCGAGCAGGCGAATGCCCCGGGCCTGGTGCGGGTTGACCTCGATATACCCGGCTTCGGTGAGCGCCAGCACATGCTTGCGCGCCACGCTGCGCGAGGCAAAACCAAAAGCCTCGCTGATTTCAGCGAGGCTTGGGGGCTGACCGTGTTCGGCGATGCGTTCGCGGATAAAGGTCAGGATGGCGGTACGGCGGGGAGTCAGGTTTGTCATGGAGTACATTTGTACTCCTGTGGGATTTTACTGACAAGCACCGCCAGTCGGCCTGCGCTGGCGATCCACAAAAATCACAAGATCGCAGCCTTCGGCAGCTCCTACAGGGAACGGGTGTCAGTTCAATCCGCGCTCGGCCAGAAATGCCGAGATGTAATCTATGAAGGCGACGACCTTGGCCGTGGCCCGTCGATGGCTCGGGTACACCGCGAGAATGTGCGGGCCGAAGCTGTCCGGGTCGATTTCATAGTCAGCCATGACCCGCACCAGACGCCCGTCGGCAATGTACGGTGCGGCGCTCCACAGCGGTGTGTGCAGCAAGCCGCGTCCGGCCAAAGCACTGGCCAGCAACAGGTCGTAATTGTCGCTGCGCAAGCGCGGCGCCGTCGGCTGTGGCAGGCTCAGCCGCTGGCCATCGCGCTCGGCCCACCAGAACTCGCGACTGAGCAACGGGTGCTGATACAGCAGCCATTCATGCTGCTCAAGGGTTTGCGGATTCACCGGCAAACCCTTGCGCGCCAGATAGTCCGGGCTGCCGCACAAGGCCAGGCGATTGCTGCCGACCACCCGGGCGATCAGCCCCGGCAGGTCGTCATGGCCCTCGCGCAAGGCCAGGTCATAGCCGCTTTCCAGCAGATTGACGAACGCGTCGCACAGGTCCACTTGCAGGCTGATCTGCGGGTATTGCTGCAAAAAGCCGTCGCACACCTGATCGAGAAACGCCCGCCCGTACGCCAGCGGTGCGGTGATTTTCAGGCTGCCGCGCAGACCGTGCTGCAACTGCTCGATTTCCTCGCTGGCCTCCTCCAGTCGCTGCAACACCAGTCGCGCGGTTTCCAGATAAACCCGGCCGATTTCGGTGAGCAGAATCCGCCGCGTACTGCGTTCGAACAGCCGCGCGCCAAGTTCCGACTCCAGATGATTGACCGCTTTGGTCAGGGCCGATGGGGTCTTGCCCAGTTGCTCCGCCGCGCGGCTGAAACTGCCGAGTTGCGCGGTAACCACGAACATTTTCAGTGCACCCAGCTTGTCCATGCTTTTTCCATTCAGGCAAAAACGTTTTTCGTGAGGGAGGCGTTCTGTCGGCCAGTGTCAGCCACTAATCTGGCCATCAGACGCAATAACAAGGAAATCTTCAATGAAAAGATTCATCCCGAGTCTGTTGGTGAGCGCTGTAAGTTTTGCCTCGATGGAAGCCATGGCCGCCACCGATCTGGTACTGGTGAACGGCAAGATTTTCACCGCCGATCGCTCGCAACCGAAGGTGCAGGCGTTGGCCGTGGAAAACGGCAAGGTGCTGAAAGTCGGCAGCGATGCGCAGATCAAGGCGCTGATCGAACCCGGCACGCAGGTGATCGACCTCGGCGGCAAGACGCTGATGCCAGGCTTGATCGACAGCCATTCCCACGCGATTTTCGGTGGCTTGGAAATGGTCTCGGCCAACATGGAAGACGAAGTCGTCGCCCTCGCCGAACTGGAAAAACGCCTGCGCGCCTGGCGTGACGACGGCAAGGCCAGACATGGCGATGTGCTGAGCATTGCCGGCATGAGCTCGGCGTACTGGGCGCAGGCCGAAGCGCTGGGCAAGACCTTCAACCACGGCGAGTGGACTGACGTGCCGGTGGTGTTCACCGGCAGCGATCACCACACCGCGTGGGCCAACAACGTGATGCTCAAGCGCGCCGGTATCGACGCGGCGTTGCTCAAGACCCTGCCCGCTGCGGAACAAGACACCATCGGCGCACTGGCCAGCGGCGAGCCCAACGGTTTTCTGGTCGATGCCGGTTGGGACCGGGTCGCCGCGAAAATGCCGGTGCCGAGCCCGGCCGATATGCTCACCGCGGCCAAATCCGCGGTGCGCTTCAACAACAGCCTCGGCATCACCGCGTGGATGGACCCCGCCGCCAACGCCGCACCGGGCGAACCGGTCTTCGCCCTCAAACCCACTGAGAAAACCGTCGGCGTGCTGCCAGCCTACAAAGCGCTGTCGGAAAGCGGCGGCATGAGCGTGCACGTCGCCGCGCTGCTGGTGGCCAACCCGAAAAGCCTGCCCGCCGACCTCGACACGCTGGATAAGGTGCGCCAGCAGTTTCAGGGCATCCCCAACCTGACCCTGCCCGGGGTCAAGATCTTCGCCGACGGCGTGATCGAGTACCCGGCGCAGAGCGCGGCGATGATCGACCCGTACAGCAACTCGCACAAACAGGGCGAACTGCTGATCGATCCAAAACATTTCGGCGAGCTGGTCAGCGCCATCGACCAGCGCGGCTGGCTGGTGCACATCCACGCCATCGGCGACCGTGCGGTGCGTGAATCACTCAATGGCATCGAACGTGCGCGCAAGGATCGGCAGAGCGGCATCACTCACTCGATTACGCACCTGCAGATGGTCAATCCGAAAGAGTTCGCCCGCTTCAAGCCGCTGAACGTGATCGCCTCGATGCAATTGCTGTGGGCCAGTGCCGATGACTACACCACCGACATGATCAAGCCCTACGTCAGCGCCCTCGCCTTCCGTTATCAATACCCGGCGCACTCGCTGCTGAAACAGGGCGCGACGATTGCCGGTGCCAGCGACTGGCCGGTGTCGTCGCCCAACCCGTTCAACGCCATGGCCCAGGCCATCACCCGCGTCGGCCCGCTGGGCGTGCTGAATGCCGACGAGCGTCTGGATCGCGAAAGCATGTTTTACGCCTATACCGCCAACGCGGCGCGAACCATCGGCCTGGACCAGCAGATCGGCTCACTGACGCCGGGCAAACAGGCTGATTTCATCGTGGTCGATCGCGACGTGTTCAGCGTCGACGAAAAAGCCCTGCATGACACCCAGGTTCTACAAACCTGGTTTGGTGGGCGTCAGGTCTACACCGCCACCCCATAACAACAGGCCCCCCTCGCTTTTGTGGGAGGGGGCTTGCTCCCGAAGGCGTCCGGTCAGCAAACATTTCGATACCTGACCCACCGTCTTCGCGAGCAAGCCCGCTCCCACAGGGACTTTCACCCTACCCAAGCATTTCCACTGCTTTTTCCAGCCCCCATAACAATCACAACACCGGGACTTCACATGAAAGCCTTGCCCCTGTTCGCCCTCGGTTTTTCCAGTTTGCTGCCCTTGAGCAGCCACGCGATCCCCCTGAACGACGATTTCGCCTTGCTGGTCGACCTGACCCTGGCCAGCGACTACCGCACCCGCGGCATCTCGCAAACCCAAAATGACCCTGCCTTGCAAGCCGGTCTGACCCTGGCCCACAGCAGCGGTTTGTACGCGGGTGCCTGGAGTTCCAACGTCGACTTCGGCGGTGGCCTGAAAACCCGGCAGGAAGTCGATTACTACGCCGGCTGGCTGTGGCAGGCCACCGAGGATGTCAGCCTTGATCTGGGTTATCTCAAGTACGCCTATCCCAAGGAAAGCCAGTTCAACCAGAGCGAGGTCTACGGGATTCTCGGTGTCTACGGGGTGAAGCTGGCGGCGTATTACTCCAGCGATGCGCCGGGAATCGACAGCAAGCAGAGCTCGCTCTACACCTATGTCGGTTATGAAACCGAGTTGCCGTTCGATTCCGGGCTGAAACTGCGTTACGGCAACATGGACTTCAAGGACCCGCACCTGTACTCGGCGTCCGGGCATGGCGAGGACAGTTATCGGGAGTGGGAGGTCAAGCTGACCCACAACCTGGCCGGGGTGGTGTTGGGCCTGAGCTATATCGATACCGATCTGTCGCAGAGCCAGTGCCTGAGTAACTGGGGATTCAAGGATGTGTGCACCGCAACGGTGGTCGCCAGCCTGAGCAAATCCTTCTGACCCACCAAAGTACCCATTGTAGGAGTGAGCCTGCTCGCGATGGCGGTGTGGCATTCAACAACGATGTCGGCCGACCCACCGCTATCGCGAGCAGGCTCACTCCTACAGGGTTTTGCGTTGACCTGATTGTTTGTTACGAGATGTTTACAAATTTTTTACCAATGTTCTTCTACAGTTACGCGCGTAACCGCGTGTGTTTTCTATTCTGCTAGAGGAATGTCTGTAATGGCTTTGGGCAAAGGACTGCGTTTACCGTCCATCACTTCCACCCGGCTGGTGTTGCTGTTTTCCCTGGCACTGGTGGCGCTGTACAACCTGGCGACCTGGAAGGCGCTGGGTACGCTGATCACCCTGCAAGGTGCACACAAACTGGCGTTTTTCGCTTCGTTCGGCCTGTTCCTGTGGGCGGCGATCACCCTGCTGCTGACCCTGGTGTCATTTCGCTGGACGCTGAAACCGGCGCTGACTGTGGTGGCCCTGCTCTCGGCCTGCGCTGCGTATTTCATGAACGAATACGGGATCACCATCGACACGGTGATGATCCAGAACGTGTTCGAAACCAACCCGGGCGAAGCCGCTGCGCTGTTCAACGGCAAGCTGCTGGCTTACGTGTTGCTGCTCGGCGTGCTGCCGGCGGCGTTGATCTGGCGCTGGCCGGTGCGTTATCGGCCGTTCTTTCGCGGCGTGCTCAACAAGCTGCTGGTGATCGCCGCGTGCGTGCTGGTGATCGGCGCCTCGGTGGGCGCGTTCTATTCGACCTATGCGCCGATCTTCCGCGAAGAAGACAAGCTCACCCATTTCATCAACCCGACCAATTACATCTACGCCATCAGCAAGTACACCAAGCAGCGCCTGGGCATCAAAAAGCACTTTGTGGTGCAGGCCATCGGTGAAGACGCGGTGATGAGCGCGAAAGCCGCCAGCCGCGAGAAGAAATCGCTGATGGTATTTGTGGTCGGCGAAACCGCCCGCGCCGATCACTTTTCGCTGAACGGCTATGCGCGCGAGACCAATCCCGAGCTGAGCAAACTGGACATCCTCAACTTCACCCAGATGCACTCCTGCGGCACGTCCACGGCAGTGTCGGTGCCGTGCATGTTCTCGATGTTCCCGCGTGAGGACTACAGCGACAAGAAAGGCAAAACCTACGAAGGCCTGCTGGATATCCTGCAACGCGCCGGCGTGCAAGTGCTGTGGCTGGACAACAACAGCGACTGCAAAGGCACCTGCCTGCGCGTGCCGCACCGCGACATCGCGAAGAATCAGCCGGGGCCGTTCTGCGACGGCAACAACTGCCTCGATGAGGCGTTGCTGGCCGACCTGCAAAGCTACATCGACAGCCTCAAGGGCCACGCGATCATCGTGTTGCACGCCGACGGCAGCCATGGCCCGGAATACTACGAGCGTTATCCGCAAGCGCTCGAACGCTTCAAGCCGATCTGCCACACCAACCAGTTGGGCAGTTGCAGCCGTGATGAACTGGTGAACGTGTACGACAACACGATCCTCTACACCGACCACTTCCTCGCCAAGGTCATCGAGTTGCTCAAGCGTAATCAGGACACCCTGGATACCTCGATGCTGTATGTCTCCGACCACGGCGAATCGCTGGGTGAAAACGGTTTGTACCTGCATGCGGCGCCGTATGCATTGGCGCCAGAAGCGCAGACCCATGTGCCGATGGTGATGTGGTTTGGCAACAATACCCTGGCGCAACTGGGGATTGATCGCGATTGCCTGCAAGGCAAGACCGGGCAGCCGGACCTGAGCCATGACAACCTGTTCCATTCGGTGCTGGGCTTGTTTGAGGTGAAGACCGCGCTGTATCAGCCTGGGCTGGATGTGTTTCGCGGGTGCCGGCCAGCCATGACGGCTGGGCAGTAACCCGGATATTGCACAAATCCCTGTGGGAGCGGGCTTGCTCGCGAAAGCGGTGGTTCAGTCAATATTGGTGGCGACTGATCCACCGCTTTCGCGAGCAAGCCCGCTCCCACAGTTGATGGTGGTGAACCTAAGAATCGAGTTGTGCCAGATAGTCCCACGGGTAGATCCCGCGTTGATGGCCGTCACTGAACACCAGTTGCACGCCGTAGCCCTGCGGGTTGATCTCAATCAGGCGAACACGCTCATCCACCAGCGGAGTCACACCTTTCAGGCGAAACGCGCGGCACTGCGAGCACGGGCACTGGCGGCGCAGTTCGGCGTGATTGAACAGCGATTCGCGGCCGTCCGGCCAGCTCAGGCGCAGCGTCCGCTGGCTCTGCGAATTGCCGACTGACAGCGGGTTCATTGCAACTGACTCAAGGCAATCCGCACCGCTTTGCGCACTTCCGGGTCGCCGTCATCCTGCGCCGCCTGCAACGCCGCCACCGCGCCGCGATCATGCAACTCACCGAGGGCCAGCGCGGCTTCCTTGCGCAGGTTGCTGATGCGATGGCCGAGGGTCTCGATCAGAGCGTCCAGCGCCGGTACAAAACGCAAGCGACCGAGGCTGCGGGTAGCACGCAGGCGCACTTGCCAGTAGTCATCGCCGAGGGCTGCGATCAACGCCGGACCAGCGTCGCTGTGGCCGACCTTGCCCAGCGTCGTGGCCGCTTCTTCGCGCACTTGCCAGGCATCGTCCTGCAGCGCCTGACGCAGGGCCGGCAGCACTTCGGCACCGGACGCCAGACCGAGGGCACCGGTGGCGGCGCGGCGCACTTCGGTGTCCGGGTCGGCGCTGGCCAGACGCGCCAGAGCCGGCAGTGCGTCGAGCTGCTTGAGCCAGCCGAGCACACCGACGGCTTCGCGACGCACATTGGCATCGGCATCGCTCAATGCGGTGATAGCAGCCGGCGCGGCATCGGCGAAACGCAGTTCGCGCAATGCCCGAAACGCGGCGATGCGCACACTGACTTGCGCATGACCGGTCCACGGCAGAATCACCCGGCCTGCCGCTTCAGTTTTGAGCAGGCTCAGGCTTTGCGCAGCGGCTGCCTGCACTGCCGCAGATGGATCGGTCAGTGCCTGGCACAGCGCAGCCACTACCGGTTCGTCCTCCCAGGCTTCCAGCAGCCGCGCGGCTTCGGCGCGGACTTCTTCGGCGGGATCTTCGCTCAGTCTTTCGACCAGCCACAGCAGGCCATCCGGTTCTTCCAGATCCGCCAGATCAATCAGGGCAATGCGCCGCACACCAGCATCGTCAGCGGTCAGACGCGGTTGCAGGGCGAGGATGTCGTCGTTATCGGTCACAGCAAAAAATGAGGTCATAGGGCAAATCGCGGCAAGGGGTTTTCGGGAGGCAGGCCGAGCGGGTTGAGGCGCGGCAGCGGGCGGGAGTTGTCGTGGCGCAGCAGGTCGAGGCAATGGCGCTTGAGGCGGGAGAATTCGGCGCTGGTTACCAGCTCAGTGGTGCGCGGGCGTGGGAAATCCAGGCGCAGGTCTTCGATGATTCGCCCCGGACGTGCGCTCATCACCAGCAAGCGGTCGGCGAGAAACAGCGCCTCGTCGATGTCGTGGGTGACGAACACCACGGTGGTGCGAATCCGCGTCCAGATGTCCAGCAGCAGCTCCTGCATGTTCAGGCGGGTCAAGGCATCCAGCGCGCCGAACGGCTCGTCCATCAGCAACAGCCGTGGGCGATTGACCAGCACCCGAGCAATCTCCACCCGTTGCTGCATGCCGCCGGAGAGCTGATCGGGCCAGCGCTCGGCAAAACCGTCGAGGCCCACCAGTTTGAGCATTTCATCAGCGGCGCGATGGCGTTCGGTTTTACCGATGCCGCGCATCTTCAAGCCGAAAGCCACGTTATCGCGCACCGTGCGCCACGGAAACAGCGTGTGATGCTGGAACACCATGCCGCGTTGTGGCGACGGCCCGGACACCTCGCCGCCATCGACTTTGAGGCTGCCGGTATGGGCGCTCAAGTGTCCGGCGAGTGCGCCGAGCAAGGTCGACTTGCCGCAACCGGACGGGCCGAGAATGCACACGAACTGGCCCGGTTCGATCTGGCAATCCAGCCCCTGCACGGCCTCGAAAGCGTGTTGGCCTTCGCCGAGAACGATCGACAACTGGCGAATATCGATCCGCCCTTCCGGGGTTTGCATTGCGCTCATCAGGCTTTCCCTCGTGGTCGATGCCAGGGCGTGAACAGCCCGCCCAGGCGCTTGATCAGCAGACTGCTGCCCATGCCCAGCACACCGATCAGCAGCATGCCAACGACAATGTCGGCGTAGTTCTGAATGGTGTAGGACTCCCAGGTGTAGTAACCGATGCCGAACTGGCCGGAGATCATCTCGGCGGTCACCAGACAGAACCACGAGGTGCCCATACCGATGGCGAGGCCGGTGATGATGCTCGGCGCGGCGCCGGGCAAAATCACTTCAAGCAAAATCGCCCGGCGCCCTGCCCCGAGGCTTTTCGCCGAGGCGATCAGCCGTGGATCAACGCCTTCGACGCCGTGCACGGTGTTGAGCAGGATCGGGAACAGCGCACCGGTGAAGGTGATGAAGACCATCGACAGCTCCGACGACGGGAACATCAGGATCGCCAACGGAATCCACGCCACCGCCGGAATCGGCCGCAGCACTTCCAGCGGTGGCAGCAGCAGGTCTTCGGCCCATTTCGAGCGGCCGATGGCCAAGCCCAGAGCGATGCCGATCACCAGTGCCGCGAGGTAACCGGCGAAGACCCGGCTGAGACTGGCGGTCAGGTGTTGCAGCAGCTTGCCGGAATCGCCCAGACCCAACGCCGCTTCGATCACCGCCAACGGGGTGGGCACGTTGGCGAAGGTGACCAGGCCGAGGTTCCAGTGGTGGCTCGCGGCGAGTTGCCAGAACAGCAGGCAGAGCGCTATGGAGGTTGCTCTGGTGATCCAGCGGGGTTTTGGGATTTTCATGAATCGGGTTTCCATGTTTGGAGCGGTGTGATGGCTGAGATCGCCCCCCTCACCCCAGCCCTCTCCCCCAGGGGGGCGAGGGGGAAAGGGAGCAGATCTTCAAGCCTTTCAAAATCTCGGTTCGGCTCGATAGCGAGCAGATATTCATGATTTTCAAAAACTGAGTTCGGCTCGATATTTCAGGTCGGCTTAGCTCCCGCAAACACCTCGTTCGGTCCCCTCTCCCTCCGGGAGAGGGCTAGGGTGAGGGTGAGTTTTTGATCTTCAATTAGCGGGCAGCCACGGCCTGGGTCGTGGCATCGGTAAAGTCGAAGACCTTGCCACCCTGCGCCGCCGCGAACTGCTGCGCCTGGCCCTTGAGCAGGAACGCACTCAACCGCCCCTTGGCGTCACTGGCGAACCACGCCCGATCGGCGAGCAATTTGATCCCGCTGTCACTGGCCTGCGCATACACCGCGCGGATGTTTTTGCCTTCCTGCTTCAGCGCGGCCAACGCGGTGAAGGCCGATTCGGCGGAGGCGTACTGGCGCACCTTGTCTTCGCCGCGCACCCAGATTTCGGCGACGTGGCTGAAGTCGGTGATGGCTTTACCGGTCGCCGCATCCAGCGCTTTCAACGGCGTTTGCGCGTAGTTGGCGAGTTGCGCGGTGTAGTCCAGATTCGCGGCCTTGAACGCGGCGCGGATGTACTGATCGTCGATGAAGGTGTTGAGGTCGAGGCCACGATCGGCCTTCTTCAGCAGCTTCAGGGTGTCGATCGCCGTGCCCACCGCCTGACGGTATTCCGGCTTCCAGCTCAGGTCACGGGTCTGCACGCCAAGCGGGCCGTGGAACAGGTAGTTGACCTCGGCATCGACGCCGGTGACTTTGGCGATCAGCTCGCTGTACTTCTCAGGCTCAGCAGCCAGCAACTGATTGGCCTCGATGCTCGCCCGCAGGTAGGCGACGACGATTTCCGGGTACTGTTTCGCGTAGGCCTGATCCACCAGTGCACCGTGGAAAGTCGGCGCGTTGGCCTGGGCGCCGTCGTAAATCTTGCGGGCGAAACCACGGCTGGGGAACAGCTCGGCGAACGGCACGAAATCGGCGTGGGCGTCGATCTTGCCGGCCTGCAACGCGGAGCCGGCGACTTCTGGCGGCTGGGCGATGATGTTGACGTCTTTGAGTGGGTCCCAACCCTGCTCCGCCACCGCGCGCAGCAACATGCCGTGGGCGGTCGAGGCGAATGGCACCGAGATGGTCTTGCCCTTGAGCTCACTCAGCGCCTGCACCCCGGACGCGCTCGGCACCACGATGCCGTTGCCGCTGCCCTTGATGCTGCCCGACAGCACGCTGATGAACAGGCTGTGCTTGCCGGCCGTTTCGAACGCCACCCCGTTGAACGCGCCGGGGAAATCGGCCATGGCGCCGAAGTCGAGTTTGCCGGCGACCATCTCGTTGGTCAGCGGCGCACCGCTGGTGAAGTTCTTCCACTGCACATCGTATTTCGCGTCTTTGTAGGCGCCGTCGTGCGGCAGGTATTTGTCGAGCAGGCCGAGTTCACGAATCAACAGGCCGCCGGCGGCGCAATTGATGGTGGTGTCCTGGGTGCCGATGGCGATGCGGATGGTTTCGGCCGAGGCCGACAGGGTCAATGAAGCCAGTACCAGACCGGCGATTGCTGCACGCAACATGAGTGTTTCCCCTCGAATCATTTATTGGATGTTCGTCTCCGCCGCGATCAGCGCGGTGGGAAACGAGGGGGTCTGTAAATTAGCGTCCGGGGTTTCCGGGTAGCTTTAGGGTGTCGTAGATCTCTGTAGGAGTGAGCCTGCTCGCGATAGCGGTGTGTCAGACAACACATCGACATCCAATACACCGCTATCGCGAGC
>NZ_JAFLXF010000040.1:0-21463 GCF_019891575.1 Pseudomonas sp. MIS38 | reverse complement strand
CGAGCTTGCTCGCGAAAGCGTTGTGTCAGGCACAGCGATTGTGGAGGTGTCGACGCCTTCGCTGGCAAGCCAGCTCCCACAGGTATTTCGTTGTGCCTGAAATCTGTGAACGAGACCGTGGAGATTTTCATGCGTGAAGCGGCGAAGGGGCTTTTTTGATGTTCATCGGTTGCGCAGGCTGGAGTCTGGGGCGTGAGTATTGGCCGCAGTTTCCGGCCGAGGGCACGCATCTGCAGCGTTATGCCGCGCGGTTCGACTGCGTGGAAATCAACAGCTCGTTCTATCGCCCGCATCGGCGTCAGACCTATGCGCGCTGGGCGGATTCGGTGCCGCCGGGTTTTCGCTTTTCAGTGAAGGTGCCGAAGCAGATTACTCATGAGTTGCGTCTGCAAAACTGTGAGCAAGCGCTGGATGAGTTTCTCGGGCAGTGCGAAGGCCTGGCCGATCGGCTGGGGTGTTTGCTGGTGCAACTGCCACCGTCGCTGGCCTTTGAGCCGGCACGCGCAGAGGCGTTTTTCGTGGCGTTGCGCCAACGCTTCGCCGGTGACGTGGTGCTTGAGCCACGGCATGAGTCGTGGGTGGTGGCGGCGCCGATGTTGCAGGCGTATCGGATTTCCCAGGTCGTGGTCGATCCGTCGCGGATCAGTACCGACGGTTCGGCGCAGGGCTGGGCGGGTGTGCGCTATTGGCGACTGCATGGCGCACCACGGATTTATCACAGTGCTTACGAGTTGCCTTATCTGCGGCAGCTTGCGCAGGACATGCAGCTCTGTGCTGCTGAAGGCGCCAGCGTCTGGTGCATTTTCGACAACACCGCCAGTGGCGCCGCGCTGGGCAACGCGATGACACTGGCGGCGCTGATCCGGGCCTGAATCAGGCTGACAAGTGCTCGTACAAAATGGTCGCGCCGACGATCATCAGCACCACGCCACCGACGATTTCCGCACGCTTGCCGACGACCGCACCGAGCACCCGGCCGAGCATCACGCCAATGGTCACCATGGTCATGGTTGCCAGGCCGATGGCCGCTGCCGCCACCCAGATATTCACGTCGACAAACGCCAGGCCGACGCCGACCGCGAGCGCGTCAATGCTGGTGGCGAACGCGGTGACCGCCAGAATCAGGAACGAATGCTGGCCGGGTTTTTCTTCTTCCTCGTCTTCGTGTTTCAGGCCGTTGTAGATCATGTGCAGACCGAGAATCAGCAGCAGGGTGAAGGCGATCCAGTGGTCCCATTCGGCGACCCAGCGGGTGGCAGCCTGGCCGATCAGCCAGCCGATGATCGGGGTGATGGCCTCGATCACGCCGAAGATCAGACCGGTGCGCAGCGCTTCGGTCAGACGTGGTTTGTGCAGGCTGGAGCCTTTGCCGATGGCTGCGGCGAACGCGTCCGTGGACATGGCCAGAGCGAGAAATATGAGGGAAACAGGATTCACGGGGGCACACTTCCAGTCGGGCTATGAGTCAACGACACAACCACACGCCCGACTTCAGGCATGGATGTGTCGTCGGTCTCACCAACCAAAAGGTGTTCGTACCACGGCAGGTTGCCGAGAATGTTGATACGAACGCTTCCGAGGGACTCGGAAACAGGCTACTCCCCAACGAGGCTGCGGATCTTATGGGGGCAAACATGAAAATTTTGTCAAAAGCATTGAGGCGATCGATCAACACCAGACTCTGTGGCGAGGGAACTTGTCGAATCGTCGCACCGTCCCGCCGGGTCGCGCAGCGGCCCTTTCTTTGCCGAACAGCAGAAGGCCTGCTGCGCAGTCCAGCGGGAGCAAGCTCCCTCGCCACAATGCTTGTGCAGGGTTCGGGCGATGTTATTGACTCGAGAGCTCATTGATCCGCAACTCCGCACACAACCCGCCCTGCGGTCGGTTGTACAGCTGCAACGTGCTGCCGATCTTGCTGACGATCATCTGCACGATCGCCAACCCCAGTCCGGCGCCATTGCCGTGGCCGTGGCTGTAGAAACGCTCGAACAGCCGCGCGTATTCCTGCTCGTTGATCCCGGGCCCGCTGTCCTCGACGCTGATGTACACCGCGCCGCCCGCCTGCGGTTGCACCTGAACCCGTACCTCGCTGCCCGGCGGGGCGAAGTTCAGGGCGTTGGTCACCAGGTTCTGCAAGGCGATGGCGAGGGCCACCGGGTCGGTGTCGACCGGGCAGTGGTGGTCGCTGTCGAGGATCAGTTCGACGTCTTTTTCCAGGGCCAGCGGTGCCAGTTCGGCGAGCTCTTCGCGCACCAGTTCGGTCAGTTCCACGCTGCGGGTTTCGGGATTGGCCAGGTGCGGTTCGATGCGCGCCATGGTCAACAATTGACTGGCGATACGCGTCGCCCGATCCACCGCGCTGAGCAGATATTCCAGCGCCTCTTCGCGTTGTTGCGGGTTCGCCGCCAGTTGCGCGTTTTGCGCGTGGATCCGCAGGATCGCCAGCGGCGTGCGCAACTCGTGCGCGGCGTCGGCAATGAAGCGCCGCTCACGCGCCAGCAGATTGTCGATCTGCTGCAACAGGCGATTGAGCGCGGTCTGCATTGGTTCCAGATCGTGGGGCAGGGGGCTGAGGTGCAGCGGTTTCAGGGTTTCGGTGTCACGGCCGCGAATGCTCTGCGCCATGGCGCGCAACGGTTGCAGGCCCCAGCCGATGGTCAGCCAGATCAACGCAGCCAGTAGCGGTACGCCAATCAGGCTCGGCCAGACGGTGTGGCCGACGATGCGCTCGATCAGATCCTGGCGGATGTCGTCGCGCTCGCCGACCCAGATCAGCAGCCCTTGTTGCGAATCCTTGAGCAGGAACGCACACCAGTCGTGGCCGTTCTCCATCAGGTCATGGGAGCCGAGGGTGGTGGGCGGTGCGGCAAGCTCCGGCGCTTCGGCCGAGCGCACCAGCAACTGCCCGTCGCTGCGCCATACCTGAAAGGTCAGACGGGTTTCGTAAGGGTGCGCGGCCTCGCCGTCGCCGACCCGGCTCATGGCTTCATCGAAGGCCTGATAGAGCCGGCTCCAGTCGTTGTCGCCGGGCGCGCGCTGGGCCAGCACGCCTTGCAACAGGCGCGCGCTTTGTGCCAGTTGGGCATCATAGACCTCTTCGATTTCATGGTGACTGTCGCGCAGCACCAGCCAACTGATCAGCAGGTCGCCGATCAATACCAGAATCAGCACCGGCACCAGAATCCGCGCGCGTATGGAAATCATGGTTTGAGCTCCACCACATAGCCGACACCGCGCACGGTGCGGATCAAATCGCTCGAGAGTTTTTTGCGCAGGTTGTGGATCAGCACTTCGAGGGTGTTGCTCTCGACCCGATCCTGCCAGCCATACAGCGCTCGCGATAGGCGTTCGCGGGTGACGACCTTGCCGGGGCGGGCCATCAGTTGATGCAGCAGTTGATATTCCATCGGCGTCACCACCACGTCGGTGCCGTGCCAGGTGACCTGCTGCGTGACCGGATCCAGACACACTCCCGCATGCTCGAGCACCGGTTGCGCCCGGCCCTGGCTGCGGCGCAGCAACGCGCGAATCCGCGCTTTCAGTTCATCGACATCGAACGGTTTGATCAGGTAGTCGTCGGCGCCGGCATCCAGTCCGGCAATGCGTTCGGCAGTGCCGTCGCGGGCGGTGAGGATCAGCACCGGCAAGTCCTGTTGTTCACCACGCAAGCGTTGCAACAGCGCGAGGCCGTCGAGCCGTGGCAGGCCGAGGTCGAGCAGCAGCAAGTCGAAGCTCTCACTGCGCAGGGCGTGCAGGGCGCTGACCCCATCCTGCAACCAGTCGAGGGTGTAGCCTTCGCTGCCGAGGGCAACGCGAATGCCTTGACCGAGGGCGCGATCATCTTCGACCAGCAGTAGGCGCATAACGGATTCTCTTGAGGAAACACGGCGGTTGACCGGCGGCATCATGCCGCTGTGCAGCCAGCTGTGGCAGCTGACCCGACGGGAAAGATGTAACGACTCGTTGCCAACTAAGCTTCTACTAAGGTTGCTTTTGCACAGTGAGGCCTTCCTCATCGAGCGAGAGTGTTTCCATGCGCAAACTTCTGCTGTTGTCCCTCATCGTTGCCAGTCCGTTGGCCGTCGCCGGCCCGCAATGCACCACCGCCGAACGCTCGCAATGGCAAGACCAGAAAGCCTTTCAGGAGCAGCTCAAGGCTCAGGGCTACGAGATCAGCAAGTTCAAGGTCACCGACGGCAACTGCTACGAGATCTACGGTTTCGACAAGGACAAGCGCAAGGTCGAGATCTACCACGACCCGGTCAGCGGCAAAGCGGTGAAAACCGAGATCAAGGGCTGATGCCGAGCACGTCCGTGCGCCTGTGGGACCCCGTGGTGCGGCTGTTTCATCTGTCCATCGCGGGCGTCTTCGTCGCCAATTACTTCTTCAATGAAGCCGGTGACGCCTGGCACGTCTGGCTCGGCTATTACGCCATGGGCTGGCTGCTGGTGCGGCTGGTATGGGGCTTCGTCGGGCCGCGCAGTGCGCGCTGGGCGGATTTCTGGCCGACGCCGACGCGACTGTTCGCCCATGCGCGCTCGTTGATTGCCGGTCGGCCCGAGCATCGTCTTGGGCATTCGCCGATGGGTGCGCTGGTGATGCTGTTGATGTTGCTGGCGATGTTCATCACCGGTTTGAGCGGCTGGGCCATGGAAGAGGTCGATGCCTTGTGGGGCGCCGACTGGCCGTTGCAGGTGCACGAAACCGCTACCGACATCTTGCTGGTGCTGGTCTGCCTGCACATCGCCGCCGCGCTGTTCGAAAGTTTTCTGCTGCGCGACAACTTGCCGTTGTCGATGCTCACCGGACGCCGACGGCGCTTGCCGGACGATCCTCCGCGCTGACAGGGATGTTTTGTCGATTGCCCTCCATCCTGTTTTTGCCGTGAGTCCACTATGCGTGCGCTTCCCGATCGCTTGAAACTTATCCTCGGCGGACTGGCCGTGAGCCTGGTTTTCTTTGGTGCCTGGCGCAGTCATCCGGCTCATGTGCTGGCGCCATTTGCCGAGGCCACGCCGCCGGTCGATGCTTCGCTGCAGGCACCGGAGCCGCTGTACAGCAGTCGCTTCGTCTCCTCGCAACTGAATGATTTCGTGCACTCGTCGTCGGTGACCGCGCTGCCGGGCGGCGACCTGATGGCGGTGTGGTTCGCCGGTTCCCGCGAAGGCGCCGCCGACGTGCAGATCCGTACCGCCCGCTATGACGCCAACACCGCGGAGTGGGGCGCCGAGCAGGTGTTGGCCACTCGCGAATCGACCCGCGACGGCACCCGCCGCTACATCCGCAAACTGGGCAATCCGGTGATCGCCCTCGCGCCGGATCAACGGTTGTGGATGTTTTATGTCTCGGTATCCGTGGGCGGCTGGGCCACCAGTGCGATCAACGTGATGGTCTCGGATGATTTCGGGCGCAACTGGTCGGTGCCGCGACAGCTGATCACCTCACCGTTTTTCAACATCAGTACGCTGGTGCGCGCCGCGCCGGTGTTCCATGCCGACGGCTCGATCGGCCTGCCGGTGTATCACGAGTTCATGGGCAAATTCGCCGAGTACCTGTACCTGAGCGCGGACGGCGCGGTGATCGACAAATTCCGTATCAGCCGTGGCAAGCATTCGTTGCAGCCGACCATTGTGCCGCTGGACGGAAAACGTGCCGTGGCCATGCTGCGTTATGCCGGCGACACTCATCATCGAGTGCTGGCCAGCCGCACCGAAGACGCCGGGCAGACCTGGAGCGAGCCGTATCCGCTGGAACCGGCCAACCCCAATTCATCGCTCGCGGCAGTCGGCACCGACGACAACGGTCTGCTGGTGGCGCTCAATGATCTGCAGGACGGGCGCTTCAAGCTCAGCCTCTATGGCACCGATGCCAATCTGAACCACTGGCGCAACGTGATCGAACTCGATCAGTCGCCCGATCCGCTCGGCCAGCCGTTCGCCCCCGAAGCCTACAAGGCGATCATCGGCGAAGGCTTTCGCGCTTCCAGTGGTGCCCGGCGCTTGCCGCTGGAGCAACGCTTTCTGAGCAATCTGGATTACCGGGTGTGCAAGCCGCAGGGCTGTGATTTCGAGTACGAGTATCCGTACTTCAGTCGCGGCAGCGATGGCCTCTATCACCTGGTGTATTCGTGGAATAACACCTTCATCAAACATGTCAGCTTCAATGAAGCGTGGCTCGAGGAGCGCCTGTGATGCTGTTGCTCTGGCAAGCCCATTTGACATTCATCCTGCTGGGTTTTGTCCTGCTCGGCTCGTTGCAATGCACGCGACGCTGGCGCCCGTGGCTGTTGCCGCTGCTGGCGCTGGTCAGCTTCGTGCCAATCAACGAACTGCCTTTGGCGGCGTACGTGCGTAGCTTCACCGATGATCTGGCGATCACCACGCTGGTGTTGCTCGGCTGGGCCAGTCTGGTCCGACTGGGCGTGGTCGAGCGGCAGACATTGCCGGCACGGGTGCAGGTGCTGGTGCTGTTTACCGTGCTGGCCGCGCTGCTGTACCCGGCGACGATGGGCCTGACGTATTTCGATCCGTACCGTTGGGGCTTCAACCCACGGCCGATGATCGTCTGTATCGGCCTGCTGGCACTGGCGCTGTTGTGGCTGCGCAATACGCTGGCAGTGTCGATGCTTGCGCTGGGCACGCTGGCGTTCGCCTTGCGTCTCAAGGCCTCGGAAAACTATTGGGATTACCTGATCGATCCGCTGCTGCTGGGTTACTGCCTGATCGCCGCTGCAGCGCTGTGCATCCGTGAGGTCAGGCGTCTGCTGCGAGCCGCACCGGCCGGCGCGACATCTTCTATTTGAACCAACGACACTGAGGTCAATGATGGGCTGGTTGCAATCGCGACGCCTGCGCTATGGCGTGGGCGCGGCAGGTTTGGCGTTTTTGTTGTTTGCCGTGCTCAGGCTGGTGTTCGTGCTGGGGTTTTCCGGGATCGCGCCCAGCGAGTTCATCGGTAATCCGGCGCTGCGCGAAACCCTCGGGATCGGTTTGCGCTTCGACCTGCGCCTCGCCGTGTTGCTGATCCTGCCGTTGGCGTTGCTGGCCTGGGTGCCGCGCTGGAACCTCACGCGTCTGCCGTGGTTGCGCTGGGTCGCGCGGATTTACTGGCTGCTGGCGCTCGGCGTTATCGGCCTGCTGTACATCATCGATTTCGGTCATTACGCCTATCTTGGCGTGCGGATCAACGCCACGGTGCTGCGTTATCTGGAAGATGCGCAAATCTCACAACAGATGGTTTGGGAAACCTATCCGGTGCTGTGGATCGCGCTCGGCTGGTTGGCGGTGCTGGGCGTCTGGTTCTACGGACTTTTGCAGCTGGAACGGCTGACGCTGGCCCGTGAACCCGAGGTTATCCGGCGTCCGTCGCTGGCATTCGGCACCGGGCTGGGCGTGGTTGCGGTCCTGCTGGCGTTGCTCGGTCGGGTCGACAATCTCAACCTGGAAAACCCGGTGCCGCTGCGCTGGAGCGATGCGTTCTTTTCCGGTAACGCGCAGATCGCCGCGGTCGGTCTGAACCCGGTGCTGTTCCTGTACGACACGCTGAAAACCGGGCAGGCGCAATTCGATGAGGCGCAGGTGCGCGAGCACTATCCGCTGATTGCCCGTTATCTGGGCGTGGATCGACCGGATCCGCAATCGCTCAACTTCGAGCGTCAGCAAGGCGTGCAGCCGTATCGGCTGCCGGGCACGCCGAACGTGATGTTCGTCATGCTCGAATCGCTGGGCACCAGCGCCGTTGGCGCCTACGGCAATCCGTTGAACCCGACGCCAAACCTCGATCAATTGGCGGCCCAAAGCTGGTTCTTCAAACACTTCTATGTGCCAGTCACCGGCACTGCGAAAACCGTGTGGGCGAGCATCACCGGCGTTCCCGACGTGACGCGCCGCGAGACAGCCACCCGTCATCCGCTGATCACCCGTCAGCACACGCTGATCAACGCGTTCACCGATTACCAGAAGCTCTACATGATCGGCGGCAACGCCGGCTGGGCCAATATCAATGCGCTGATCCAACAGAGCATCGACGGCGTGCGCCTGTATCAGGAAAGTGACTGGCGTTCGCCGCTGGTGGACGTGTGGGGCATTTCCGATCTGGATCTGTTCAAGGAGAGCGACCGCATCCTGCGCGACTTGCCGAAGAACCGACCGTTCTTCGCCTACGTGCAAACCTCGGGCAACCATCGGCCATTCACCATCCCCAAGGACAACGACGGTTTCGAGGTCAGCAACCTGTCGCTGGAGCAGGTGCAGGCCGCCGGTTCGCGCAGCGTCGAGCAGTACAACGCGGTGCGCCTGCTGGATTTCAATATCGGCAAACTAATGGAATTGGCCAAGGCTGGCGGCTATTACGACAACACGATTTTTGTGTTCTTCGGCGACCACAACACGCGTATCAGCCAGATCCCGCACATGCCGCCGGCGTTCGAGCAACTGGGCCTGGAAAGCAATCATGTGCCGATGCTGATTCACGCCCCGGGCATGCTTGCGCCGAAGGTCATCGAGGAGGCGGTGGGGCTGACGGATCTGCTGCCGACGGTGGCGGGGATGGCCGGCGTGCCGTTCAGCAATGGCGCGATGGGCCGCGATGTCCAGCAACCGGCGCCGGAAGGTGAGCGCGTGGTGCCGCTGGTGCTGCGCGAGGGCACGTTTCCGTTGATTGGCGGGGTGACCAAGGATTTCCTCCTGCAGATGCAGCATGACGGCAGCTCGCCGACCCTGCATGATCTGGCGTCGAAGACCCCGCTGGATAACGTCGCCGGGCAAAATCCCGAGGAATTCCAGCGCCTTTTGGAGTTGACGCGGGGCCTGCACGAAAGCGCGCGTTTGATGCTGTACCGCAACGTGCGCTGACCGGATGGATGCCTGGTCAGCGCAGCGTTTTTAGCGGTTCAGGAACGCCAGCAGGTCTTCGTTCAGCGCTTCGGTGTGCGTTACGGCAAAACCGTGGGGCGCGCCGGCGTAGACTTTCAGCTCGGCGCCCTTGATCATCGCCGCCGCCTGTTTGCCGGTGGTTTCGAACGGCACGATCTGATCGCCGTCGCCGTGGATCACCAAGGTTGGTACGTCGATCTTCGCCATGTCCGGACGGAAGTCGGTTTCGGAGAACGCGGTGACGCAATCCACGGTGCCTTTCAGCGAGGCGAGCAGGGCGACGTTCAGGGTTTGCGTGAGCACGCCATCGGAGACTTTCTGGCCCTGATTGGTGCCGTAGAACGGCGCGGCGAAATCCGCGATGAACTGCGCGCGATCCTTGAGCAGGCCGGCCTTGATCCCGTCGAACACCGAGGTGTCGACGCCCTGCGGGTAGTCGGCCTTCTTGCCGAACAGCGGCGTCACCGCACCGAGCAGTACCAGCCCGGCAACGCGCTCGCTGCCGTGGCGGGCGATGTAACGGCTGACGTCGCCGCCACCCATGGAGAAGCCGACCAGCGTCACGTCGCGCAGGTCGAGGTGGTTGATCAGTTGCGCGATGTCATCGGCAAAGGTGTCGTAGTCGTAGCCGGTCCACGGTTGATCGGAGCGCCCGAAACCACGGCGGTCGAAGGCAATCGTGCGGTAGCCGCGACTGCTCAGGTATTCCATCTGGTATTCCCACATGTCGGCATCCAGCGGCCAGCCATGGCTGAACAACACGGGTTTGCCGCTGCCCCAGTCCTTGAAATAGATCTGTGTGCCGTCATCGGTAGTGAATGTGCTCATGGGAACTCCTTGCTGTGGGCGATCGTTCGGAAGGCCGGATGCCGCAATGGCCGCCCATCACTATCGGCGCAAATCGCGGCTGTCACTTGTACGCAAGTGCTCAATTGCCATGGCGGGTGGCGTGGTTCTTTTCCAGCGCCACAGTTGTAAGATGCAACCACACGCTGGATTTGATGGAGAAACACCCTGTGAAGCGCAAAAGCCTGCACGGCAACGCCTGCCCGGTCGCCCGTACGCTGGATTTGATCGGTGACTGGTGGTCGCTGCTGATCATCCGCGATGCGCTGGAGGGCATCCGCCGCTTCAGTGATTTTCAGAAGAATCTGGACATCGCCAAGAACATGCTCAGCGCCCGGCTCAAGGCCTTGGTCGAGCAGGGGATCCTGCAAACGGTGCCGGCCGCCGATGGCGGTGCCTATAAGGAATACGTGCTGACCGAACGCGGCAAGGCCTTGCAGACGGTGATCGTTGCGCTGTCGCAGTGGGGCGGGGAGCACCTGTATGCGCCGGGTGAGCCGGGTTCGGTGATGGTTGATGCAAAGGATCGTCAGCCAATTCGCAAGCTGCAGTTGATGTCGGCTGATGGCCGCTTGCTTGCACCGCACGAGGTGGCGACGGAGACAGGCGTTGAACACTGACAGGCGAGCGCAACATAGGTTTGACGTCAAAATGATGGCCATCTAATATCGCGGCGTTGTTTTGATGTCATTCCCCGTCCTGCTTGCTCAATAGAGATTTCCGCGTGAATAAACGTGTGCTCGTGATGTTGACCCTGCTGCTCGCGCTGCCAGGCTGCCATTCCAATGTGCGTAACTCTTCCCCCAGTCTGCTGAAAGACGGCATCCAGTTGCATCAGGACCAAGTGGTGGTGGACGCCCAGCACGCCAAGGTCATCATGAAATCATCTGGGGGCACCTATCCGGTGGAGTTTTCCATTCGCCGCGCCGATGATCCCGACCGCCGCATGGAAGTGCTCGGCACCGTTGTGGATTCCGGTCGTGGCAAGGTGTTCGGCTGGATCGCCAAACTCAACGAAGTGGCCAACAGCGCGACGGTCAAACGCTTTCCGCAACTGGAAGCACAGGCCGATGCCGGCAAGCCGTTTGAGGTCTCGGGGTATTCGAGCAGCCGGGTGACCGCCGGCATTTATACCTGTGGGCCGCTGAAAAATACCTTCACTCCGCAGCAGGGCAAGGTGTACCAGGTGGAATTCCAGTTCTCCGGTGATCTCTGCGAGCAGCACGTCTACGACGTTACCCAACCCCCGCAGCGCATTCCTGTAGCGGGTTGATCTTGCATACGCGATGCATCGAATTCAGTTGAAGAAAGGAAATACCAAGTGAAACGCAATCTCTGCCTGGCGCTCATCGTCCTGGCTGCAACACTGGGTGGCTGTGCCGCCAACAAACCGGGCAACGATCCATCCCTGATCGGTTCATGGAAAGGTATGCGGTCGGAAAACGGCAAGTGCCAGTTCCTGTCCTGGAAAAACAACTTCAAGCCTGACGGCACCTTCAACATTACTTTCTTCCGGGATGCTCAGCAGACCCAGCCGATCCAGACCGAACACGGCATCTGGAAGGCGGCCAACGGCAAGAACGAGTTGCGCACCGCCGGCGTGCCCCTGCCCGATATCTATACCTACAAACTGATCGATGCCGACACGGTGCATTACGTCAATGTGGCGAAGGACCCTTCGGGCGATTGCCAGGAAGACTACGAGTTCACCGAGCACCGTATTCGCGGTTGAGTCGGTCTGCGCAAGAAAGGGGTGCATCCATTCTGGCCAATGGATGCGCCCCTTTTTTCATGGCTTAACGGCTCCTGCTTCCTTTGTTAATTCCTTGATACAAACCCGACAAAAGGTTGAAACGATTGTTTGACGTCAAAATGATGGCCATCTAATATCGCGCCACTATTTTGATGTCATTCCGTATCGAGGGATCGAACATGTACCCACCCGCCCTCGCGGCGAGGTTGTGCGCAGCTTTGCTGTGCCTGTCTCCACTTCAGATTGCCTTCGCTGCACCCACTCCCGGTGAAACCGACCTGATCCGCGATCGCCAGAATCGCCTGCTTGAAGAGCAGCAGCGGCGTCTGGAAGAACTCAAGGACTTGCCCGGCAAAGATGCCAAGCCTGCGCAACCGGCAGCGCCCACCGATACCCGCTGTTTCCCGATCAAGGACATCGAGCTCAAGGGCGCCGACAGTCTGTCCGACAGCGACAAAACCCGCTTGCTCAAGCCTTACATCGACCAGTGCCTCGGGGTGCCGCAACTCAACGAGTTGCTCAAGGTCATCACCGACCATTACATCGAGAAAGGCCTGGTCACCAGCCGCGCCTACCTGCCGCAGCAGGATCTGTCTGGCGGGCACCTGAAAGTGCTGGTGGTCGAAGGCAAGCTCGAAGGCATGAAAGGCGCCGAGAACAGCAAGCTTTCGGAGCGTGAACTGGCGATGGCATTTCCCGGCAAGTCCGGCGAACTGGTCAACCTGCGCGAGATCGAGCAGATGGTCGATCAGCTCAATCGCCTGCCGTCCAATCAGGCCAAGATGGAGCTGGCGCCGGGCAAGAACGTCGGCGGCAGTGAAGTGCTGGTCACCAATAACCCGCAGAAGCCATGGCGGGCCGGACTGTCGCGCAGCAACGACGGCCAACGCAGCACCGGTGAACAGCAGTGGGGCACCACTTTCGATTGGGACAGCCCGCTGGGCCTGGCCGATCAGTTGAGCCTGCGCGGCGGTCACGATGCAATGACCGATCACCAGCACATCTCCAGCAACGCCATGCTCAATTACAACCTGCCGTGGGGCTGGTGGAACTTCAGCTACACCTACAGCCAGAGCGACTACCGCTCGCAGATCGCCGCCAACGGCTACAACTTCAAGCAGACCGGCGACAGCGAAAACCATCAATTGCGCGCCGAGCGAGTGATCCATCGCGACTCGGTGAGCAAGACTTCGCTCAGCGCCGGGCTGTCCTACCTGCGCACCAACAACTACATCGAAGACAGCAAGCTCAAGCTGAGCAGCAACCGCATCAGCGAAGCGCAGTTCGGCTTCAACCACGGTCGCCGCATCGGCAGTGCCTTCGTCAACTTCGACGCCGGCATGCAGGAAGGCATCGGCGCGTTCGACGCGCAGGGCAGCCACGATCCAGGCCCGGGCGAACCGGACGCACGCTACCGCAAATACACCGCGACCCTGAGCTACCTGCAGCCGTTCAAGGTATGGGGCGAATCCTTCACCTTCAGTAGCCTGATGACTGGCCAGCGCAGCGAAGACGTGCTGTTCAGTTCACAACGCACCAGCCTCGGCGGGCTGTCGTCGATCCGTGGCTACAAGGATCAATCGTTGTCCGGCGACAGCGGCGGCTACTGGCGCAACGATCTGCGCTGGAGCCGACCGGTCACGGCCGAATGGCTGCGCCCGGTGTTCGCTGAATACGGCACCAGCCTCGGTTACGACCAGGGCGTGATTCGTGGCGATCGTTACAACGGTGATCAGCACGGACGCATGTCGAGCAACTCGCTGGAACTGTTCGCCCGTGGTCAACACGTGGCTGCCAGCGTGACCTTTGCGCATTCCCTCGAGCGCCCGGACGTGCTGACCGAGCGCGAAGCGCCGATCTATTTCCGCCTCGACTTTTTCATCTAATTCAAATTCTTCGAGACCATCGACATGGATGTTCGTCAGTTCGCCTTCCTTGCAGGCCAGCCTTCTGCGGCCGTAAAAAACCGTGAGTCGTTTCTGGGCATGCCCAAGCGCGGGCTGGCGTTCCTGCTGGCGAACGTCATGTTCTGGCAACCGATGTGGGCGCAGGCCGACGGCATTGTCGTGGCCAACCCGAACACCGCGCTGGATCGGGCCGGCAATGGCGTGCCGATCATCAACATCGCCACGCCCAACGGCGCGGGCCTGTCGCACAACCAGTTTCATGATTACAACGTCGGCGCGCAGGGTGTCATCCTCAACAACGGCTCGAGCCAGACGTCGAACACACAATTGGGCGGCCACATCATCGGCAACCCGAACCTGAAAAACAGCGGCTCGGCGCAAGCGATTCTCAACGAAGTCATCAGCGGCAACCCAAGCCAGTTGCGCGGTTACACCGAAGTGGCGGGGCAGTCGGCGCGAGTGATCGTGGCCAATCCGTATGGCATCACCTGTAATGGTTGCGGTTTCATCAATGCGCCAAGGGTCACGTTGACCACCGGCAAACCGGTGCTGGATGGCGCGGGGCGGCTGGATCGTTTTCAGGTTGATCAGGGTTCTGTGGCCATTGAAGGCGCCGGCCTTAACGCGACCAACGTCGACCGCTTCGAAATCATCACCCGTAGCGCGAAGATCAATGCCGAAATCCAGGCGCAGAACCTGACCATCGTTGCCGGGCGCAACGACGTCAACGCACAGACCCTGAATGCCACGGCCCGTGCCGATGACGGCAGCACCAAACCGCAACTGGCAATCGACTCCTCGGCACTCGGCGGCATGTATGCCGGGGCGATCAAACTGGTTGGCACCGAGGCCGGGGTCGGGGTGAAGCTCGACGGTAAACTGATCGCCAGCGGTGGCGATATTCAGCTTGATGCTAATGGTCAATTGAGCCTGGCCGATACCTCGGCGACCGGTGCGGTCAAAGTCAAGTCGGCCAGCCTCGATGCGCGCGGTCCGGTGTATGCCGGCACGGCATTGAACGTGCAAACCCAAGGCAATCTGACCAACCGCCAGACCCTGGCTGCCCGCGACAGTATCAACCTCAGTGCCGGTGGTCAGCTGACCAACGCCGGAGTCATCGAGGCCGGGGTCAATGCCGACGGCGGACGTAACGCCAACGGTGATCTGAGCCTGAGTGCGCAAAACCTCGACAACACTGGCAAAAGCCTCATCGCCGGCCGCAATCTGACAGTCAGCACTGCGCAAACCCTGAGCAACCAGGGCGGTACGCTCAGCGGACAAACCGCTGCGATCAGCGCCGGCACGCTGGACAACCGCAACGCCGGCAAAGTGCAGAGCAACGGCATGCTGAACCTCAACGCCGCGCAGGTGCTCAACAGCCAGGGCGTGATCAACAGCAACGCCATTCTTACCGCCAACATCGGCCAGTTGATCAACAGCAACGGCGAACTCAGCAGCCAGACCGACGCGGTTCTCAACGTCACCTCACTGGATAACGTTGCCGGCCTGATGAGCGCCGGCCGTCTGCTCGAGATCAGCGCCCTCGGCGCGATCAACAATCGCACCGGCAAGATCGGCGCCAAACAGAATCTCACGGTAAAAGCCCAACAGCTCGACAACAGCCAGCAGGGCCAGTTGACCAGCGAAGGCACGCTGACCACGCGGATCAGCGAGCAACTGAACAACCAGAACAAGGGCCTGATTCAGGCCAACGGCGCCATGAACGTGCAGGCCACGCGCCTGGATAACCGCGCCGGCAAGATTTCCAGTCTCGACACCCTGACCGTCAGCAGCGCCAACACCGACAACCGTGGCGGGACGATTCGCGCCGACCAAGCGGCGAAGTTACTGATCGACACCCTGGACAACCGCGACAAGGGTCGCCTCGAAAGCAAGACGGCGCTGACCTTCGACGGCAACATGCTGAACAACAGCAATGGCGGCCTGCTGACCTCGACCGGCCTGTTGAGCCTCAAAGCCAAGACAGTCATCAATGATGGCGGACGGATGTCCGCCAAAGGCGATATCGACGCCAACGTCGACACCCTCAATCAAGAGCACGGTGAACTGGTCGCCGAAGGCAATCTGCTGCTGACCGGGAAAACCCTCAACAGCCATCAGGACAGCCTCGTTGGCTCGCTCAAAACCCTGACCGTCAACGTCGAGCAGATCGACAACCGCGCCAGCACACTGTCCAGCCAGCTGGATTTGCACATCAACGGTTCGCGTCTGGACAACAGCGACGGCGGCAAGGTGCTGTCCGACACCACGCTGGCGCTGAAAGTCGCGCAGATCATCAACGCCACTAACGGCCTGATTTTCAGCAAGGGCGCGAGCACGCTGAGCGGCACCGGGTTGAGTAACGTCGCAGGGCGGATCGTCAGTCAGAACAGTCTGGGGCTGACCTTCGACGGCGCGATGGATAACCAGCAAGGCCTCATCAGCAGTGAAGGGCAGATGACCCTCAGCGCCGGCAGTCTCGACAATCGCTTGGGCAAACTGTCGAGCCTTGAAGCAATGGCGCTGACCGCCACCGGTGCGGTACTCAGCCAGGGCGGCCTGATCGTCTCGCAGAAAGGCCTGACCTTCAAAAGTGGCAGCCTGGATAACAGCGCCAACGGCATCATCAGCGCCAAGGCCGATTCGACGCTGACAACCGGCGAGTTGAAGAACCGTCAGAGCGGCAGTATCGCCACCGATGCCACGCTGTTGTTGACCGCCGGGCACCTGGACAACTCCGGGGGCACCATCGGTAGCCAGCAGACACTTCAGGCTTCGCTGACCTCGCTGGAACAGGACGGCGGCGAGCTGTTCAGCAACAGCGACCTGACTCTGGACATGAACAACGGTCTGCTCAATAACCAGCGCGGCAATATCCATACGCCGGGCCAGTTGCTGCTGAAAAACCTCAAGGACGTCAACAACAGCGCCGGCGAAATCTCCGCCGCCAAGGCCTGGAGCGTCAACGCACAAAGCCTGAACAACGACGGCGGCAAACTGCTCAGCAACGAAAAGCTCACCCTGGTCATCGACCGTGCCCTGAGCAACGTCAAGGGCCTGATCGCCTCAGCCGACCTCGAAGCCCGTAGCACCAGTCTGGACAACAGCCACGGTGAAATCCGGGGTCGTGGCAATGCCGATTTCAGCGTGAGCGCAATGTTCGATAACCAGGACGGTGTGGTCATCGCCGACAACGGCCTGATCATCACCGCCACCCGCCTGGATAACCGTCAGCAAGGTCTGATCGGTTCGACCAACGCGCTGAAACTCAGCGTTGAGCGTGTCGACAACCGCAGCGGTGAGCTGTCGAGCAAGGCCGACGTGAGCCTGATCGGCGCCTGGCTTGATAACAGCGACAGCGGTTATATGCTCGCCGGCGGCAATCTGGCGCTGACCGTCAATGAGGTCATCAACCGCAATAAAGGCCTGCTGTCTGGCGACGCCGGGCTGACACTGACCGGTAAAAAGCTGGAGAACAGTGGCCGCCTGACCAGCCAGAAAGATCTCGCGATCAACCTCTCTGCAGATCTGAATAATGCGCAGGGTAGCCTCGTCAACGAAGGCGCTTTGGCGATTACTGCGCAAAGCCTCAACAACAATGGCGGCACCGTCTCGAGCGCCAAGGCACTCACCGTCGATACTCGCGACGCCGTCAGCAATCAGGGCGGCAAACTGCTGACCGACAGCGACCTCACCCTCAATAGCAGCGCGCTGGATAACCAGCAAAAAGGAGTGCTCAGCAGCAAGGCCAACCTGAGCATCAGCACTGGCGAACTCAACAACAGCCAAGCGAGCATTTACGCGGCCGACCATGTCAGGATCAATGCCGGCCAGGTCACCAATACCGCTGGCAGCCTCGGCTCTGGCAAGACGCTGACCGCCAATATCCAAGGCCTCGATCAGCAGGGCGGCAAACTGTTCAGCGGCGGCACCGTCAGCGTTGATCTGAACGGCGGCGCGCTGAACAACCAAGGCGGCGTGATCAACGCGCCGAACCAGTTACTACTGAAAAACCTCACCGACGTGAACAACCGTGGCGGCGAGATTTCCAGCGACAAGGCTTTTGAACTGATCGCCATATCGCTGGACAACAGTGGCGGCCAATTGCTGAGCAACCAGAAACTCACCCTGACCCTCGACAACGCCCTGACCTCGATCAAAGGCACGATTGCCGCTGCGGCCTTGCAGGTTCGCGCCGCGAGTCTGGACAACAGCGACGGCGGTGTGTTGCTCAGCGACAGCGACATCGAGGTCACTGTCGATGGCCTGTTAAAAAACACCAACGAGGGCAGCATCCGCGCTGCGCAACAACTGACCCTCAACAGCACCGGCCTGAACAATCAGGGCGGCACGCTGGTCGGCGTCTCAAGCCTGACGATGGATCTGGGCACCACCGCGCAGGATCTGAACAACCAAGACGGTGTGATCAGCAGCAAAGGCGGGTTGAGCATTGCCCATCTGCGCGACCTGAATAACAAGAACGGCGTGATCAACAGCAAAGGCGTGCTGAGCATCGCCACGCTGCGTGACCTGAATAACCAGCAGGGCGAAATCTCCAGCGTCAACAGCTTCAGCCTCACCGGCAACCGCCTCGATAACCGTGGCGGCAACCTGATCAGCAACGACCAACTGACCGTAAAAGCGGCCGACCTGAACAACCAGAACGGTCTGGTTTCCGGCTGGAAAGGCGTGAGCCTCAGCGGCGGCACCCTCGATAACAGTCTGGAAGGCGCGATCTCCAGCCAGCTCGGCAACGTCAACATCGACCTCAGCGGCGCACTGCTCAACCACAGCAAGGGTGGCATCGGCGGCCTCGGCGAAGTAACCATCACGGCCGCCAGTCTCGACAACAGCGGCGGCACGGTCAGCAGTGACGGCAAACAAACCCTGACCATGACCGGCGGCGCGATCAGCAACGCTTCGGGTGGCCTGATCAAAAGCGGCGATATCCTCGACATTCGCGCGGCCAGCCTGAACAACAGCTCCGGCAACGTCATGGCGAAAAAAGCTCTGACCTTCACCGGCGGGCCACTGAACAACACCAGCGGCAGTCTGGTCGGTGACGACAGCGTCACCCTAGATCTGCTCGGCGCCTTGACCAACGTCAACGGCGCACTCGGCAGCGGCGCTGCGCTGCTGATCAAACGCGCTGCCAGCGTCGACAACCAGGGCGGCCAGTTGATCAGCCAGACGCTGTTGAGCCTGCTCACCAGTGGCGATCTGAACAACAGCCAACGCGGCACTGTTTCGGCCAACGGCCAACTGGATCTCACCGTGGCGGGCACGCTGCGCAACGACGCTGATGGCTTGCTGTCCAGCCGCGATGCCGGCGTGTCCATCACCGCCGCCGCACTGAACAACTCCAAAGGCGCGGTACAAAGCATGACCGCGCTGAGCGTGAACACTGGCAGCGGCGCCATCGACAACCAGGGCGGCAAGATCATCGCCCAGAACGGCGACCTGACCCTCACCGCCGCCAGCCTCGACAGCCGTGGCGGTGTGCTGTCGAGCCTCAAGGGTTTGATGCAGACCCGCCTGACCGACGTGTTGCGCAACGGCCAAGGCGGCAAGATCGAAGGCAGCCGCCTCGACCTGCAAGCGCTCGGCGGTATCTACAGCGATGGCGGACGGATCGCCGCCAACAGCGGCAATATTCTGCTCAACGCCGGCGGCAACACCCTCGACAACAGCGGCGGCGGAATCTATGCCAAAGGCGTGGTGAAAACCATCGCCGGCCTGATGAGCAACAACAACGGCCAGATCAGCGGCAGCAGCATCGAGCTGGGTGTCGACGGCAATCTGACGAACCGCAGCGGCCTGATCGAAAGCGCCGGCACACTGGCGATTCGCGCCGCCAACCTCGACAACCAGGGCGGCAAACTGCGCGCGCTCGGCACCAGCGGCAAAACCGATTTCCAGATCGGCAGCCTGTTTGACAACCGTAATGGTCTGGTGGAAACCGCCAACACCGATTTCACACTGGCCGCGCCGAGCTTCCTCAATGCAGGCGGCTCGGTGACGCATGTCGGCCTTGGTGAATTCGGCATTTCCACCGCCAACGTGATGAACGCCGGCGGCTCGCTGGTGACCCGTGGCGGCCTGACGCTGAACGCGGACAGCTGGACCAACAGCAGCGTGATTCAGGCTGGGCGGTTGACCGTCAATGTCGGCAACTTTGTGCAGACTGTGAGCGGGCAGTTGCTCGCTTCCAATCAACTGGTGGGGCGTGGTGGTAACTGGACGAATGAAGGCTTGATTGCCAGCGATGGCAGCGTCGATATCCAGCTGAGTGGCAATTACGGCGGCAACGGGCGCACGAGCAGTCTGGGCGATCTGCAACTCGACGCCTCCACCCTCAACCTGAACAGCGCTACGAGTATCGCGGCCGGAGGCAATACGACCGTAGGCGCACGCGGAGGCCTGGCGATCGTCAACAACTATGGCCGGCTCAGCGCTGCCAATAATCTGATCCTCAATGGCGGCACCGTTAACAACTACGGCACGCTCGCGGGCGCGTCGGGTATGAAACTGACGGCATCATCACTGCTCAACGATCAGGGCGGGTTCCTGTTCAGCGGTGGCGACATGAAGCTTCGCGTGGGCAGCCTCAGCAACAAGAAATCCGATGTTTACAGCCTTGGCGGAATTGACATCGCACGGGACGATGCCGGTAATCGCGCGGCAACGGTGGAGAATCTTTCCGGGACGATGGAGAGCACCGGCGACTTCTCGATCAAGGCCGACTCGATTGTTAACCGTAGAGATCAGTTCAAGACGGTTTCCGAGATGTACTCGTCGGATATTGGAGTGCGTTGCTATTCGTGTGATCAGATCCCGCTTAACTGGACAGATCTGCAAGGAGGCAAACTACCATCTCACCTGGTCTGGGAGCAAAAGTTCAAGGTAAGCATTTCGGAGGGGGAAAGTTCCAAAGCCGCGTCCATAACTGCCGGAAAAAACTTTGATGCTGTGGGCGGCTCGTTCCTGAATTCGAACTCGTCGATCGCCGCTTCTGGAAACATCAACGTCAACGTGGCCAACTTCGAGAATTCGGGTACTGCCACTGGTGATTACGTTTCCCGCAAATACGTCAATGGCGGGCTCTCCGTTGCCCAGTGGAACGAAGTCGTTGCGTACAACATGTACAACGACGCGGACTACAACAAGGATCTGCACTTCTGGAATGCCAACGAATATGACTCACGGGTAGTTTCCAAGGTCGTCAGATATGGTGCCAAGGGTGAGGCTGATAACTGGTTCCAGACGTTCGGCTCGACCATCATTTCTTTGAATAAACAGAGTCAGGCCGTCAAGTTCGGAGATTCTCTCTATTCCTCGGGAGTCAGAACCGAAGCTCCAGACTTCATAAAGAATGCCGTGTTCAATGAAAAGATTGTCACCTCCGGCCCTTCAGGATTCGCCTCGGCGATCATCCAGGCCGCCGGCAATGTCACCATCAACGCCAGCAACAAAATCAGCAACGGTGTTGAAAAGGCCTACAGCTCAGGCGCCGCCGGCACCTCTCGCAACGCCAATACCGGCGCTGGCGGCACCGGTAAAACCACCGTCATCAGCCTCAACAGCCAACTGCCACCGGACTTGGCACAACAACAGGTCAACCCGCTGACATTACCCGGCTTCAGCCTGCCTTTCGGTGACAACGGTATGTTCCGCCTGAGCGGCAAAGGTGGTAGCGAACAGTCCTCGGTGCCCGCGCCGTCCTGGACCATCGGTACGCTGTCCGGCGAGTCGACCCGTCATACGGTCGGCATGCCCGCTCGGCCGTCCACCCAGTTCCAGTTCGACAACAACGACCCGGTGTCGATAAAAAAACGCGATCTGGCGCTGAGCGATGCCTCGTCGTTGAATCTTAACGACAGAACGGCTCAGTTCAACGTGGGTGCAACCGCCGCTGACGGTCCAGTCGGTGTGCTGGTTCCTGCTCGGGGCAACCCCGCCTTTGATGTACCACGCGTACAGGGCTTGCCCGACACCAGCGTGCGCTCCAACCCGCACAAATATCTGATCGAAACCAACCCGGCGCTGACCAACCTCAAGCAGTTCATGAGCTCGGACTATCTGT
>NZ_JAFLXF010000039.1:0-22291 GCF_019891575.1 Pseudomonas sp. MIS38 | reverse complement strand
TCCGGCGCTTTCGCGAGCAAGCCCGCTCCCACAGGGGATGGCGGGGTGTCAGAGAGGGTTTCTTTTGCTGTCATGCCCCGGACTCCTGAATTGCCCGCACCACGGTGTCGAGGTTGCCGGTCATTTCCTTTTCGTACTTGTCGGCGCTGTATTCGCCATAGGAAATGTGCGACAGCGGGTACAGCTTCACGCCGGACTCACGCTGGATGGTTTCGACGTAGGTGGAAGGGAAATCCATCTCCGAGAAGATCACCTTCACGTCGAGTTCGCGCAGTTGGTCGATGGTCTTTTTCAACTGGCTCGGACTGGGTTCGATGCCGTGGGCCGGCTCGACCACGGCCGTCACTTCCAGGCCGAATTCGCGCAGCAGATAGTCGTACGCGGCGTGCACCGTGGCCACGCGCAGTTCGGCGTTCGGTGCCTGAGTCAGTTTGGCCAGCGCATCGGCGCGCATCTGCCGCAGGCGTTTGCCGTAGGCGCGGGCGTTCTGGGTGTAGGCCCTGGCGTTGTCCGGATCGAGTTTGCCCAGCTCGCGGGCGATGTTGTTGACCTGGGCAATCGAGGCGCTGATCGACAGGAAGGTGTGGGGGTTGACCACTTTGCCGGCGCCGCGCGCAGCGGTACCGGTGGCCGCCAGCAGCGGCACGTTTTCGTTGGCTTCGATGGTCTTGATGTTCGGCGTTTCGCTGGCGGCGATCATGCGGTCGGCGAAGTCGTCATGACCGACCCCGTTGAGCACGATCACATCCAGCCCGCTGATGCGCTTGATGTCTTCGGCGCGTGGCTCGTAGGCGTGCGGGTTGAAGCCGGCGGGAATCAGCGGCACCACCTCGGCCTTGTCGCCGACGATATTCGCCACATAGCTGTAATACGGGTGCAGGGTGATGCCGATGCGCAGGCGTTTGCCCGGATCGGCGCTGGCCAGCGGGCTCAGCAGGCACGCGCACAGGCCTAACAGCAGGGTGCGCAGGAGGGGACGGCGAGTCAGGGAAATAAGCATGGGCAAGCGGTCTTCTCTCGGGTGAAGGCGAAGGTTCAGTGGCGATGCTCGCGGGTCACACCGGCATCGAACTGCGCGACGATCTGTTTCCAGCCGGCGGCGGACAGCGCGGCGTCAGTCAGTTCGGTGGGCGTCTGCAGCTCTGCGGCGCGGTTGAGCCAGATGTCCGGCGCGGCAGTGGCGTCGGCGCTCAATAGCATCACGAACGAACCGGCGACGGCGGGCGCCTGGCTGTGGCCGAAATAGGCCGTGTCCGCCAGCAATTGCCAGGCATGCCCGCCACGGCTGACCGAACTGGCGTCCTGGGCGAACGGGGCGAAACCTTCTTCAGCCAGGGTCTGTGGCGTCGGCAGGCTCTGCTGTTCTTCATGCAGCAGGCGAATTTCATCGAGGGTCACCCGCAGGTCGGCGTAGATGCCTTGCTCGGCGGCGCTGAGATCGCGCCGCGCATCGAGCTGATGGCTGGCGACCGGCTCCGGCTCATGGGACACCCCGCGCCACGCCACCACCGAGCCGGCGACGGCAAGGATCAGTAAACACAACAGCAGAACATTGAGGGTTTCATGCCCGGCACCGGCCGGGCGGACGACTTGGGTGGTGGGCGTGCTCATGGGGCCTCGATGTCGGCTTGGTCGATTTCCACAACGTGGCCGGGGCCGGCGTCGAACAGCACATAAAACTCGGCCGCCGGTTTCTTGAACGTCACGGTCGAGTCGGCGCCGAGCTTGCCCGGCAGCAGAATGGTTTCGTCGTAACCGATCACATCGAGGGTCACCCCCGGTGCGCCGCTGCCGTCGGAGAAGCCGCCGGTGCATTTGATCTGCTCGGCATCGACGGCTTTGCATTCGCACATCGGGTTATGGGCCAGGGCGCCGGCGCTGAAACCTGCGCACAGCATCAGCAACGCGGCGCGCAACTGCAGGCGGGAAGGGCGTTGAACGCGGTTCATGGTTTGGCTCCTTGTTGGTTCAGCCAGGCGAGGGTGGCGGGGGAGGCCTGGCTCAGGGGAATCGAGGCCTGATGCATGCTGCCGTCCCAGCCTTCCATGGTGATCCACAGTTCGGCATCGGCTTTGGTCTTTTCCGCCACCGGCAATTGCGCGCCCATGCGATACGGCGTGCCAAAGAAAATCACCCCGGCGGCGCGCAGGCTGCGCGGTTTGCCGATGCGCAGGTAGGTGGCCTTGACCTGTTCGACACAGGCATCGCACAGGGCGGCATTGAAGTCCTTCATGTAGCCGGCGGGGCCGCTAAGGCGCGGTGCTTCGTTACGCAGTTCGGCCAGGCGCAGGCTCCACGGGCCGACCTGGATTTCGCCGACCTCATGCTCACCGAGGCCGACGTCACCGCGAAACAGCGCGGCATCGGCGAAATACTTGGGCATGAAGCCCAACGGAATCAGCAGCAACAAGGCGTTCAGGTGAAAGCGCCATTTGTGCCAGAAGCGGCGCAGGGCGGACGGTTGGGCAGTGCGGTTGGACGGGCTCACGGGCTGACCTCCGCCGGTTCACGGCTGACGCGAGGGCTGCGGGCCTTTTTATTTTCGCGCTTGAGGGCGTTGGCGGTGGCCAGCGCGGTGCGCTTGGTCCAGATCAACAGGCCGCTGAGGACCATCATGCTCAGCAGCAGACCGAAGAAGAACCAGATCAGTTTGATCCACAGACCGCCGAAATCACCGGTGTGCAGCGGGCGCATCGACTCGGTGACGAACTCCAGCGAGGAACGGTCGGTCAGCAGTCGCGTGGCGGCCATCTCACCGTTGTACGGGTTGAGCGTGGCGGTCTGGAACATCAGCGGATACCAGCCGCGCCCGCCAAGGCTCAAGTGGCTGTAGGCATTGCCCGGCAGGCTGACGAAGCTGACTTCCAGCCCGGGGATGTGCTGTTCGGCGATCTGTACCGCGCGATCGAGGCTGATTCGTGGGGGAGGACTGGCGTCGCTCGACATCGGTACGCTTTCCCGGGACATGGCGGGAATGATCGGTTCGCTGCTGATGGACACCTGGTTGTCGGCCAGAATGGCCTGGATCAGAAACCAGGTGCCCGTGATCGAGATCACCGCGATGAACCAGATCGACCAGATGCCGCTCAGTCGATGGAAGTCGCCCCAGAAAATCCGCGCGCCGTGGCGAAAACGCAGGGTGGGTTTGAAGAAACCTTTCCAGAAGCGCTTGTACACCACCAGCCCGGTGATCAGCGAAGCGAGCATCGGCAGGCCGAGGAACGACACCAGGTACCAGCCCCAGCTGAAACCGTTGGTGAACGGCACCAGCCACCAGCCGTGCAGGGCGCGGGTGAACGCCTTGAAGTTGAAGTCCGGCGCCGCGCCCTGGATCACCCCGGTGTACGGGTTGACGTAGACCGTCTGCGAGCGGCCGTCGGGGTAGCTGACCTCGACGTCGAGGGCGAAGTGCGATTCGTCGGGGCGGCTGATGCTTTCCACCAGCGTCTGCGGTTCGGCCTGTTTGATCGCGGCCAGCACTTGATCGTAACTGAGCCGCGGTGCGTCATCCGATGGCTGGCTGGCGCGCATTTGCGGGTTGGCCAGCCAGACGATTTCCTGACTGACCACCGCCAGCGTGCCGGTGACACAGACGATCAGGACAAAACACCAGATCGGCAGCGCGAGCCAGCTATGCACCAGGAACCACAGTTTGGAACGGGATTTCTTCGACATGTTTGCGCGTCTTGATTTCGATGAAAGGGCACGCGGCTACGGGCTTCGCAGCGCGGGTGTCCGCAAAAGGCGCGGTCGTGGCTGTTGCCTGTGCGAACGGCCTGCATCTCTATAGGACGGATGAGCCGGACAAATCCCGAAAGGTGATATGAAAGCAAATGTTTCGCAATTCCCCCAGTCACCACCAACCCCTGTGGGAGCGAGCTTGCTCGCGAATGCGGTAGATCATTCAACTTTGATGTCGACTGACGCGACGCCTTCGCGAGCAAGCCCGCTCCCACAGAGGCAGTCATTGATCAGCCGATCAAACACGATTCATGAACGCCGCTCTCACTGCCTGCCAATTGATGCCATCAAAGCGCTCCCTATGATGGAAAGCACCGCATTCCCTTGAGCGAGCGCCCTGATGAACCCCAGAACCCTCTACGACAAACACATCGATTCGCACACCGTGTGCCGCCTCGACGATCAGGGCCATGTGCTGCTGTATATCGATCGCCAGGTGATCAACGAATACACCAGCCCGCAGGCGTTCAGCGGTCTGCGTGCTGCCGGGCGCAAGGTCTGGCGGCCGGGTACGGCGTTGGCGGTGGTCGATCACGTCAACCCGACCACCCCCAAACGGGTGGCGGCGATGCCTGATGCCGGCGGTGCGCGGCAGGTGTCGTATCTGGCGGAGAACTGCCGGGATTTCGGCATCGAACTGCTGGATATCCTCGATAAACGTCAGGGCATCGAGCATGTGATCGCCCCGGAGCAAGGCTTCATTCTGCCGGGCATGGTCATCGCTGCCGGTGACAGCCACACCACCACGTACGGTGCGCTGGGGGCGTTCGGATTTGGCATTGGCACCTCGGAAATCGAGCACCTGCTGGCCTCGCAGACGCTGGTCTACAAACGTCTGAAAAGCATGCGCGTGACGGTGGATGGCGAACTGGTGCCGGGGCTGACGTCGAAGGACGTGATCATGGCGCTGATCGGCCGCATCGGTGCGTCGGGCGCCACTGGCTATGCGATCGAGTTCTGCGGATCGACCATCGATGAGCTGAGCGTCGAAGCGCGGATGACCATTTGCAACATGGCGGTCGAAGCCGGTGCACGCGGTGCGTTCATGGCGCCGGACGAAAAAGTCTTTGCTTATCTCAACGGCAAACCCCGCGCACCACAAGGCGTGCTGTGGGCGCGGGGCGTGGAAAAGTGGCGTGAACTGCGCAGCGATCCCGGTGCCGTGTTCGACCGCGAAATCCATCTCGACGCCAGCCTGCTGGAGCCGATGGTTACCTGGGGCACCAGCCCGGATCAGGCGGCTGCGATTGGCGCGCAGGTGCCTGACCCGCAGGCTATCGACGATCCGATTCTGCGACAGGACATGCGCCGCGCCCTTCAATACATGGGCCTGGAGGCGGGGATGGCGCTGCGCGATATCGTCATCAGCCACGCTTTTATCGGCTCCTGCACCAACGCGCGGATCGAGGATCTGCGTGACGCCGCCAGCGTGGTGCGCGGTCGGCGGGTGGCCGGGCATGTGCGGGCGATGATCGTGCCCGGTTCCAGCGCAGTGCGGGCCCAGGCCGAGGCTGAGGGGCTGGAGCAGATCTTCATCGACGCCGGTTTCGAATGGCGTCAGTCCGGCTGCTCGATGTGCCTGGCGATGAACGATGACGTGCTCGCGCCCGGCGACCGTTGCGCCTCCAGCACCAACCGCAATTTCGAAGGCCGCCAGGGCGCGGGGGCGCGCACGCACCTGATGAGCCCGGCCATGGTCGCCGCAGCAGCGATCAGCGGCCACCTCACCGACATCCGCCACTTTGGAGAACGCCCATGAGCCTGCAACCCTTCACGCAAGTCAGCGGCCAGGCCGCGCCGCTGCTTGCGGCCAACGTCGACACCGATGTGATCATGCCCAAGCAGTTTCTCAAGGGTATCGACCGTCAGGGACTGGATCGTGGGCTGTTTTTCGATCTGCGCTTTCTTGCCGACGGTACGCCCAACCCTGAATTCGTGTTGAACCAGCCAGCCTGGCAGGGCGCGAGTTTTCTCGTTGTCGGGGCGAATTTCGGTTGCGGTTCCAGCCGCGAACACGCGGTGTGGGGGTTGCAGCAAATGGGCATTCGCGCGCTGATCGGCAGCCGTTTTGCCGGGATCTTCTACGACAACTGCCAGCGCAACGGGGTGTTGCTGATTACCCTGGACGAGGCACAGGTGCAGCGCATTGGCCGGTTGGTGAGTCAGCCTGAAACGGCACTGGTCAATGTGGATCTTGAGGCGCAGCAGATACGTCTGGCGGACGGTGAAGTCATCGATTTCCAGATTGACGGCTTGCGCAAGACCGCACTGTTGCTGGGGCTGGATGCGATTGGCAGTACCTTGCAGCGGCGTCAGCAAATCGAGGCGTTCGAACGCGAACACCTGGCCGCCAACCCATGGCTGACCTGACACCCAACTAGCCCTCTGTAGGCCTTCGCCTGCTCGCGATGGCGTCGTGTCAGTCGAAATAATCATTGGCTGAATGACCGCCATCGCGAGCAGGCTCACTCCTACAAGGGTTTGGTGTTGCACCCGCTATAGCGACAAATCCTTGAAATGCCCCTGCAAAAACTCCACACACGCCCGCAGCTTCCCGGAGTTGGCCAGCCGCGTCGGGTACACCGCCCAGACATTGGCGCTCTGGCTGTAAGCGGCCAGCACAGGCAGCAGTCGGCCCTGTTCCAGCAATGGTTTCACATCCCACAATGAACGCAGCAACACGCCGCGTCCGTCGAGCGCCCATTGCAGGACAATCTCGCCGTTGTTGGAAGACAGCGGCCCACTGACCCGCACGCTTTCCTGTGTGCCGTCACGATCCAGATGCCAGACGCCGAAAGCGTTGTCGCGCTCCTTGATCACCAGGCAGTCATGTTGTTGCAGATCGTCCAGAGTCTGCGGTGTGCCGCGGCGCTCAAGGTATGCGGGCGCAGCGCACAGCACCCGGCGGTTACTCACCAGTTGCCGGCCGATGTGCTGGCCGGGCAGGTCGTCGCCGACGCGGATTTCCAGATCGAAACCCTCGTTGACGATGTCCACTGCGCGGTCGAACAGGTCCAGGCGGATCTGCAACTGCGGGTGAAGCTCGGCCAGCCGCGAAACCGCAGGCGCCACATGGTTGCGGCCGAAACCGAAACTGCTGCAGATGTGCAAGCGCCCGCGTGGGCTGTCGTGAGCGTCGGCGAGATCGTCATGCAGTTGTTGAAAATCATCGAGGATGCGCAAGGCCCAGCGCTGCACCCGCTCGCCGTCTTCGGTCAGCGACACCCGGCGACTGGTGCGGTGCAGCAGGCGGGTGCCGAGGGTCGATTCGAGAATCTGGATGCGTTTGCTGACGTAGGCCGGGGACAGGCCCAGTTCATCAGCGGCAGCGGCGAAACCGTTCTTGCGGATCACGGTCAGCAGCACGCGCAGGTCTTCGGGCAGGGGCACGGGGTCTTGGTTCTGGGACATGTGGGAACGAGCACTGGCGGCACAAGCCGCCAGCATAGCATCGGCGGTACAGGGCTCGATTCAGCGCAGGAAATCCAGCGCTTCGGCGAGCAACAGTTCGGGCACTTCTTCGGCCAGATAATGCCCGGCCGGCAGCGCCTTGCCACTGACGTTGGTCGCCACATGCTGCCATTCCTTGAGCGGGTCAAAGCAGCGCCCGACTGTGCCTTGCGCACCCCACAGCACCCGCAGCGGCAGGTCAAGATGATGGCCGGCAGCGATGTCGGCCCGGTCATGTTCCAGGTCGATGCTGGCGCTGGCGCGGTAGTCCTCGCAAATGCCTCGGGCGCTGCCGGGACGTTGCAGGCAACGCAGGTATTCGCCGAACGCTGGCTCGGTGAACGGCGCGAGTCCGGCGCTGCGGCTGCCCATCACGCTGCGCAGATAGGCTGCGGGATCGGCCTCGATCAGGGTTTCCGGCAACGGCGCCGGGCGGATCAGAAAGAACCAGTGCCAATAGGCGCGGGCGAACGCTTCGTTGGTCTGCGTGTACATTGCCAGGGTCGGGGCGATGTCCAGCAGCATCATCCGTTGCACCGCAGCGCGGTGGTCGAGGGCCAGGCGATGGCCGACCCGGGCGCCACGGTCGTGGGCCAGAATCGAAAACTGTTCGAAGCCCAGCGCCTGCATCAACTCGAGGTTGTCCCTGGCCATTTCGCGTTTTGAGTAATGGCGGTGTTGTTCATCGGCAGCCGGTCGGGCGCTGTCGCCGTAGCCGCGCAGGTCGGCGGCGACCACGGTGAAATGCTCCGCCAACTGCTCGGCAATCTTGTGCCAGATCACGTGGGTCTGCGGGTGTCCGTGCAACAGCAACAACCCCGGGCCGCTGCCACCGAGGCGATAGGCGATGTCGACACCGTTGACGTGGCGCTGGTCTTTGACGAATCCGGCAAACATCGGGCTGATCCTTGTTCAGGTGCGGGTGGGATGCATCCTGAAAGTGTTCGGCATTCGGGGCAAGGGTTGAAGCGTGGTGTTCAGGTTCATGAAGTGTGATGTGTCCGCACTGGCCTCATCGCGAGCAGGCTCACTCCTACAGTTGAAACGCGTTCCAATTGTAGGAGTGAGCCTGCTCGCGATAGGGTCGGCCCAGCCCCTGAAGATCTCAACCCTGACTGAACATCTCCATCGCCCGCTGCTTGATCTGCTCTTCCGTCAGATCCTCCTTGCGCGTCGCCAGAAACCACAGGTGCCCATAGGGATCCTTCAGCGTCCCGCTGCGATCACCATAAAATTGATCCTTGACCTCCGACACCGCACTCGCCCCGGCATCCAGCGCCCGTTGAAAGGACTTGTCGACATCAGTGACATACAGATGCAGACCGACCGACACGGCATTGTCCGGACCACTCAACGGCCCTTGATCGCACGGCGTGCCGAGCATGATCGCGCTGTCGCCAATGCGCAGTTCGGCGTGGCCGACGCGCCCGTCGGGCATGTCCAGGCGCATGACCTGGGTCGCGCCAAAGGCTTTCTTGTAGAACTCGATGGCTTCGGCAGCCTTGAGGATGCCGAGGTACGGGGTAATGCTGTGATACCCCTCGGGAATGGGTTTGACGCTCATGACGTTCTCCCTGTTTTTGTTTTGCGAGGTATGGCTCCACCGGATTTGTGGAAGATTCACTATAGAACTGTCTGCGCGGCCAGGATTTTTCCCCGACGAGCAGTCAGTCCAGAAAGTGCGCCCCCGGCCCCTGATCACCGAGCACATCGCCCTGATTGCGCAACGGGCAGGCCTCCATCGACAGACACCCGCAACCGATGCAACCGGTGAGCCGGTCACGCAACAAGGTCAGCTGATTGATCCGCTCGTCCAGTTCGCGGCGCCATTGTTCGGACAGGACTTTCCAGTCTGCTGCTGTCGGAGCGCGGTCGTCGGGGAGTCTCTTCAGCGCCTCGCCAATCTCCGCCAGCGGAATGCCCAGACGCTGCGCGACCTTGATCAACGCCACCCGGCGCAAGACTGCCCGTGGATAACGGCGCTGATTGCCGGCATTGCGCTGGCTGGTGATCAGGCCTTTGGCTTCATAAAAGTGCAGGGCAGTGACCGCGACTCCGCTGCGCGCGGCGACTTCGCCCACGGTGAGCTGTTTGTGCAGGTTTTCCGGGGTGATCATTTTGCAATAGGGCTCTTGACCTTGACTTAACTAGAGGTTTTACCCTGCAGGCCTTCGAGTCGCAAGACTCGTCTTACGATGAATGGGGACTTCTCATGCAAACCTCGACGAAAAATCGCAGTTTTACCCAATTGATCGAATTCGAGATCGAGCCGCGCCAGCAACCGGCATTGGTCAGTGCGCTGGCGCAGCAGAGTGAACATCTGGCGCAGCGCTACGCAGGCTTTGTCAGCGCCAGCGTCCAGGTCAGCGACGACGGTCGGCGGGTGCTGAGCTTGCTCCAGTGGCAGAGCCGCGAAGCCGGGGAGGCGGCGTTCTGTCGCTATGAAAGCGGCGAGCAGGATTTCTGGCAGCTGATCCGCGCCCATCAGGCGAAGACCGTGACCTTCAATTCATTTCAGGTGTTGAGCAGCATCGCCCGCAGTCATGACGATGCGCTGCACTGCAATCTGGTGGGCTAGATCGACAACTGGATCAGGCGTTCACCGTGCAGGTTCTCCGTGAGTCGCCGCTTGTTCACCGCCAGTTCGCCGATCTTGATCAGCCGCGTGCGGGTGACATTGCGGCTCAGACCGAGCAGCGCGGCGGTGTGCACCTGGTTGTAATGGCAGAAGCGATAGGCGGCGCGCAGCAGGGCGTCTTCGACCTTTTCGTGGAGGGCGCCGGCCTGTTGTTCGAAGAGCTTCTGGAAGGCTCGCTCCAGCAGCGCTTCCGGTGAATCGTCGGCGTTCGACTGCTGATCGTCCGGGCGCTCGATGCGCAGGTTCGACAGGCGCAAATCGTCGCGCTCGATCACGCCGTTACGGCAGATCAACAGGGTGTGGTGGATGACGTTTTCCAGTTCACGGATGTTGCCCGGCCAAGTGTAGCTGCGCAGTTTCTGTTCGGCACCGGGGCTGATGCTGACCCGTCCGTAACCCAGGCGCTGGCTGTAGGCCTCGATGAAATGTCGGGTCAGCGGCAGGATATCGCCGGGCCGCTCGCGCAACGGGCTGAGCTCAAGATTGACCACGTTCAATCGGTAGAACAGGTCTTCGCGGAAGTTTCCGGCATTGATCGCTTTCTCCAGTTGCACGTTGGTCGCGGCCAGCACGCGCACATCGATCGGAATGCTTTTGCGCGAGCCGAGGCGCACCACTTCGCGCTCCTGCAACACCCGCAGCAACTTGACCTGAATTGCCATCGGCAAATCGCCGATTTCGTCGAGGAACAAGGTGCCGCCATCCGCCTCTTCGAACCACCCGGCCTTGGCGCTGAGCGCGCCGGTGAAAGCGCCTTTTTCATGGCCGAACAACTCGGCTTCCACCAGCGATTCGGAAAACGCGCCGCAGTTGACCGCGACAAACGGCCGATGCCGGCGATTGCTCAGGTTGTGGATGTGCCGCGCCACCAGTTCCTTGCCGGTGCCGGTCTCGCCGATGATCAGCACGCTGGCTTCGCTCGGCGCGACTTGTTGCAGATGCGCGAGCAGGGCCTGGGACTTGGGGTCTTCGAAGACCTGCGCGGTGGCGCGGATCGACGTCGCCAGAGCGGGTGAGGGCGGAAGGGTCAGCAGTTGCATGGGACTCGCTCCATTAAAGGCAAGATCAGGAATAGAACGTCGGCACCGGCAGCGCCTGATTCAGCGCCCAGTCGCCCAGCTCGTGGAGTTTGTAATCGAGCGGGTCGTGCAGGGTCTGCGTGCGCAGGTTGCGCCAGTGCCGATCGAGACGCAGCGAGGCGTGGGTCGAACGCGCGCCTGTGACTTCGAACAAGCGGCTGCAAATCTCCAGCCCCTGACGACTGGCGGCGACCTTGGCGGTGGCAATCGCCGTGGCCAGATGTCCACGCTCGTCTGCCGTCAGGTTCGGGCCTTGGGCCCAGGCCTCGTCAAGCAGCACGGCGGCCCGTTCGACCAGCAGGCGGATGCCTTCCAGCGCCACCCAGAACTCGCCGTAATGCGCGAGTACGTACGGGTCTTCACGCACATTGCGGGCGGCGGATTTGTGCCAGAGCCGGGTTTCGCTCAGCGTGTACTGGCGCGCTTCCTCAAAGGCACCTTCGGCGATGCCGAGGAACATGTGGGTGAAGGTCAGTTGCGCGATCAGCGGACGCAGGCAGGCGAACGGTGTGCTCAACGGGCCGGGATCGAGCAGCAGCTCGGATTCTTCGACCCGCACCCGTTCGAACGTGGCGCTGCCGCTGTCGGTCTGGCGCTGGCCGATGTTGTTCCAGTCGTCGTGCAGGGTGATGCCGCTGCGACCGCTGGGAATCGCCGCGATCAGCAACTTGCCGCCGGCACTTTCGTCGACGGCCGAAGCGATCAGCATCTGCGAATCGCTGGCGCCGGAGCAGAAGCTTTTCTTCCCGGAAAACTCGCGCCAACCGCCGAAGTCCTTGACCACGGTGCGGGTGTCGAGCGGGTTGAGCGCGTTGCCCCAGAACCAGTTCTGCCGCGCGGTCTGTTCGAACCACGGCTGCCATTGTTCGGGCCGCGAGAACAGGCGCACGGTGGCGAGCATCAGGTGATGAAAACCGAAGACGTGGGCGATGGAACTGTCGACCTTGGCGAACTCGCGCACGATCTGCAGGGTTTCGCTCCATGTCGCGCCGAGGCCGCCGTAGCGGGTGGGAATGCTCAGGGCCAGCAGGCCGCTGTCGCGCAGGGCATCGCGTTCGGCCTTCGGCGTACCGCCGCGCTCGTCACGTTCGACGGCGGTGACGGCGAATTCGGCGGCCAGTTGGCGCGCGGTCTGCAGCGGGGAGAGCAGGGTGCTTTGTGGTTTGGCGGTCACACGGTGTTCCTCAAAATCGATGCAATCCCTGTAGGAGTGAGCCTGCTCGCGATGTGGTCAGCACAGTCGACATCACCGTCTCAGATACACCGCTTTCGCGAGCAGGCTCACTCCTACAATGGGCGTTTTTAGGCCTTGGCTTGGCCGGGCAACACATCGTTGGCAATCATTTCGCCAAACGGCCCGGTGAGGTTGGTCACGCCGCGTCCAGCCAGGCTTGCATACGGTTCGGGCAGCAGCGGGAACACCAGTTCGGCAAAGCGGTAAGCCTCTTCCAGGTGCGGATAACCGGAAAAGATGAAGCTCTCGATACCGAGGTCGGCGTACTCCTTGATCCGCGCGGCCACTTGCTGCGGATCGCCCACCAGCGCGGTACCGGCACCGCCGCGTACCAGACCGACGCCGGCCCACAGGTTGGGGGCGATTTCCAGGTTGTCGCGACGCCCGTCATGCAACGCCGCCATGCGCCGCTGGCCTTCGGAGTCGAAGCGCGAGAAGGATTTCTGCGCGGCTTCGATGGTCTCGTCGCTGATGTGCTCGATCAGTTTGTCCGCAGCCTTCCACGCCTCTTCGGCGGTCTCGCGAACGATGACGTGCAGGCGAATACCGAACTTCACCTTGCGTCCATGGCGAGCGGCACGTTCACGTACATCGGCGAGTTTTTCGGCAACGGCGGCGGGCGGTTCGCCCCAGGTCAGGTACACGTCGACTTGCTCGGCAGCGAGGTCATGCGCCGCGTCGGACGAGCCGCCGAAATACAACGGTGGATACGGTTTCTGCACCGGCGGATACAAGGCTTTGGCGTTCTGCACTTTCAGGTGCTTGCCCTCGAAATCCACCGATTCGCCTTGCAACACCCGGCGCCAGATCCTGAGGAATTCGTCGGTGACTTCGTAGCGTTCGCTGTGGCTCAGGAAGCTGCCGTCGCCACGGTTTTCGTCGGGGTCGCCGCCGGTCACCACGTTGATCAGCAGACGACCATTGGACAGTCGATCGAGCGTTGCCGCCATGCGCGCCGAAACGGTGGGCGAAATGATCCCCGGGCGGATCGCTACCAGATAACGCAGGCGTTCGGTCAACGGCACCAGCGCCGAGGCGATCACCCACGAGTCTTCGCAGGAGCGCCCGGTGGGAATCAGCACGCCGTGATAGCCGAGGCTGTCGGCGGCTTGCGCCACTTGTTTCAGATAATTCAGGGTGACCGGGCGCGCGCCTTGGGTGGTGCCCAGGTAATGGCCGTCGCCGTGGGTCGGCAGGAACCAGAAAACATCCATGAACAGCTCCTTAAGCGATTTTCAGCAACGGTTTGATTTGTGTGCCGAACAGCGGCGCGGCGCGTTCGGCGGCCAGACGGATCCGCGCTTTCAGCGGTTCGCTGGTGATCTGGTAGTCGGCGAAATCGGCCTCGGTGGCGTACACGCCAATGGGCAGGGTCACGGCCTGGAAGAAACTGAACAGCGGCCGCAACTGATGATCGAGTACCAGCGCATGGCGCTCACTGCCACCGGTGGCGGCGAGCAGCACCGGGGTGTCGATCAGTGCGTTGAGGTCGATCAGGTCGAACAGATGCTTGAGCAGTCCCGGGTAGGAACCGCGATACACCGGCGCGGCGACGATCAGCAGATCGGCCTGTTCGATGGCTTGCAGTTCGGCCTCGACCTCGGCGCTCAGCTCCTGACGCGACAGGGCACCACCCAACGGCCGGGCGATGTCACCGAGTTCGATCAGATGACTCTCGACCGGTAAGTGTCCGGCCAGTTCGGCCAACAGCGCTTGGGTCAGCACCAGCGTGCGCGATGGACGCCAGGTGCCGCCGGAGAGGGCGACGACTTTCAGGGGACGCGACATGATCAGTTCCTTTTTATCAACAGTTGCTCAGCGAGCAGTGAGTAAGTGCCAAGGCTTGAGCAAGCGCTGTACCAATTCCTGAGAGGCCCGGTTTACTTGGGCCTTAGCGCTCTGGCGTGAGTCGGTTGTGCAGATATCAGGCGGGTTTGCTGATCTGCTGTTGCCTGGGCAACAGTTGCTGGAGCAACAGTTGTTCGCCGTGTGCAGGGATTTATAGCGGCTGCTGGTTATTCCGTAAAAGAACGTTAATCGATATTTATAGATCGTTAAGAGATATGAGGGCGTTAAAGCTGAAATCCTGATAGCCACTATTGAGAGCGTTGATTTTTGCCCGGAGAGGCGCGGGCGTAGCCTTTGTCCATCGACTACCACCGCTCGCCAGGACGCTCCCCATGAATCGTTTACTGACTGTTTCGCTGCTGCTCGCTGTCTCCGTACTCGCCGGTTGCGCGACCCACGTTTCCCCCGAACAACGGCCGTACACCGCCGAAGAAACCCGCGAACTGGCAATGGAAGCGCTGAACCGCAGCGGCTTGTCTTTCGACGAATATCACGCGAAGAAAGCTGCACTACTGGGCGAATCGCAATTCGACAAGAAAGCTGAAATGAGCGCCGGGCGAGCCATACAGCTGCACGGTCGTCCAAGCTAATCGCAAACTGTACTGCTTGAATTTTCGCGTAACTGTCCGTGGGTTTGCGCGCTGCCGTGCGATAGGGTCAACACCTGAATGACCCTGACGGATTGCCCCATGACCCTCTCGCTTGATCTGCTGTTGGGCTTTGCCCTGTTTGCCCTTGTCACCTCGATTACACCGGGGCCGAACAACACCATGTTGCTGGCGTCGGGCGTGAACTTCGGCTTCAACCGCACCATTCCTCACATGCTCGGCATCACCTGCGGTTTCTTCGTATTGGTGGTCGCGGTGGGCTTTGGCCTGGGCGCGGTGTTCCAGACTTACCCGATTCTCTACACGGTGCTGCGCTATCTCGGTGCTGCATATCTGTTGTACCTGGCGTGGAAAATCGCCCACTCGGGGCCGGTGGGTGAGGGCGTGGAAGGCGAGGCCAAACCGATCAGCTATCTGGGTGCCGCCGCGTTTCAGTGGGTCAATCCCAAGGCCTGGATCATGGCCATCGGCGCCATCAGCACCTACACGCCGATGCAGGGTTACTTCACCAACGTAGTGGTGATCGCTGCGGTGTTCGCCATCATCAACCTGCCCAGCGTCGGCGTCTGGGCAGCGTGCGGCACGCTGCTGCGTAACGTGCTGAAGGACCCGCGCTGGTTGCGCGTGTTCAACTGGGGCATGGCGGCGCTGTTGGTGATTTCGCTGTACCCGTTACTTCTCGAAAGCTTTCACTGACGCATTGCTTCAACCGCCGGCCCGATGCCTGTTAAGCTCGGCTTCAGGAGCGTTCCTACGCACTTTTAAATGAAGTTGTTCTTCTTTAACGGCATCCGATCAGGTATTGATGACGGTCTCGAACCCAGGCGCAGCTCACAAGGCTGCGCTGTGCCGTTTGCAGACACGAGCCTCCTGATCCCGGAACACGCTCTGCGAGTCTTTTATGAATAAACGTCCGTTGTATTTCGATTACGCCGCCACCACCCCGGTGGACGAGCGGGTCATCCAGGTGATGATCGATTGTCTGGGTTTTCACGGTAACTTCGGCAACCCGGCGTCCAGCTCCCATGCCTTCGGCCAGCAGGCCCGGCACACGGTCGAGCAGGCCCGTCGGCAAGTCGCCGAACTGGTCGGCGCCGAGGCTGCGCAGATCGTCTGGACCTCCGGCGCCACCGAATCCAACAACCTCGCCCTCAAGGGCGTGGCCCAGGCGCGCGGCGTTGCCGGCGGCCACATCATTACCAGTCAGATCGAACACAAAGCCATTCTCGATACTGCCCGGCAATTGCAGGATGCCGGCGTCGCGGTGACCTATCTGGTACCGGACGCCGAAGGCCTGATCACCCCGCAGGCAGTCAGCGAAGCCATGCGCGACGACACCTTTCTGGTGTCGCTGATGCTGGTCAACAACGAACTCGGCACCCTCAACAATATCCCGGCGATCGGTGAAGTCGTGCGCGGCCGTGGCGCGTTGTTTCATGTCGATGCTGCGCAGGGCGCCGGCAAAGTGGCGATTGATCTGCAGCAGTGGCCAGTGGACTTGATGTCGTTTTCCGCGCACAAGCTTTACGGTCCCAAGGGGATCGGCGCGTTGTATGTCGGCCCGCGCGCGCAGCAGCGTTTGCAGGCGCAGATTCATGGCGGCGGTCATGAAGGCGGGCTGCGCTCCGGGACCCTGGCGACGCATCAGATCGCCGGCATGGGCGCGGCATTCGCCTTGGCGGCTGCCGAATTCGATGCCGAGAAAAAGTCCATCGTGGCGCTGCGTGAACGGCTGCTCGAACAGTTGCTGAGTCTGCCGGGCGTACGCCTCAACGGCAGCGCCAGCCAGCGTATCGCGCACACGTTGAGCCTGACTTTCAGCGAAGGTGAATTCAACAGTGCGGCCTTGAGCCAGTCGATCGCCTTTTCCGCGACCTCGGCCTGCAACTCGGCGAGCAACACGCCTTCTCACGTGCTGCTGGCACTGGGGCACGACGCCCGGCTGGCCGGTCGCACCATTCGTCTGAGCCTCGGCCGTTTCACCACCGCCGACGATATCGATCAGGCGGCAGAACTGATCAAAAGCGCCTGCGCCAGTGCCCCGGCATTCTGGGCGACAGGGCTTTAACCAGCCGTTTTCACGGCTACGAACAATAACGATGAAGTGATTGGCAGGAGACATGATGAGTACCCAGACTTTGACCGAAGGAACGGTTCCCCAGCGCCTGGCGCACACCCGTGAATTGATGCGCCGTGAAGGCATTCATGCGTTGCTGGTGCCATCGGCCGACCCGCATCTGTCGGAATACCTGCCGGGTTATTGGCAGGGGCGGCAATGGCTGTCGGGCTTCCATGGTTCGGTCGGCACTTTGATCGTGACTGCTGATTTCGCCGGGGTCTGGGCCGACAGTCGCTATTGGGAACAGGCGACCAAGGAACTCAAGGGCAGCGGCATCGAACTGGTCAAGCTGCAACCGGGTCAGCCGAGTCCGCTGGACTGGCTGGCAGAGCAGACACCCGAAGGTGGTGTGGTGGCGGTTGACGGTGCGGTGATGGCCGTGGCTTCGGCACGTACCCTGAGCAGCAAGCTTGAAGCGCGTGGCGCGCGTCTGCGCACCGACATCGACTTGCTGAAGGAAGTCTGGGCGGATCGCCCGAGCCTGCCGAATGCGCCGATCTATCAGCATCTGCCACCGCAAGCGACAGTCAGCCGTGGCGAAAAACTCGCCAAACTGCGTGAGACCCTGCAGGAGCGCGGCGCCGATTGGCACTTCATCGCCACCCTTGATGACATCGCCTGGTTGTTCAACCTGCGCGGCGGCGACGTGTCGTTCAACCCGGTGTTTGTTTCTTTTGCGTTGATCAATCAACAGCAGGCCACGCTGTTTGTGGCCTTGAGCAAAGTCGATGCCGAGCTGCGTGCAGTGCTGGAACAGGACGGCGTGACTCTGCGCGATTACCGCGAAGTCGCTGACGCCTTGCGCGCCGTACCGGGTGGTGCGAGCCTGCTGGTGGATCCGGCGCGGGTGACTAGCGGTTTGCTGGATAACCTCGACAGCGCGGTGAAACTGGTCGAAGGCCTGAACCCGACCACCCTTGCCAAGTCGCAGAAGAGCGAGGCCGATGCACAGCACATTCGCCAGGCCATGGAACAGGATGGTGCGGCATTGTGCGAATTCTTCGCCTGGCTGGAATCGGCCTGGGGCCGTGAACGTATCACCGAGCTGACCATCGACGAAAAACTCACCGCTGCCCGTGAGCGCCGTCCGGATTACGTGTCGTTGAGCTTCAACACGATTGCCGCGTTTAACGCCAATGGCGCGATGCCGCACTATCACGCCACCGAAGAAGAACACGCGGTGATCGAGGGTGACGGCTTGCTGCTGATCGACTCGGGCGGCCAGTACCTGGGCGGCACCACCGACATCACCCGAATGGTCCCGGTCGGAACCCCGACGGACGAGCAGAAGCGTGATTGCACTCGCGTACTCAAAGGCGTTATCGCGCTGTCGCGGGCGCAGTTCCCGAAAGGCATTCTCTCGCCGTTGCTCGATGCCATCGCCCGCGCACCGATCTGGGCGGAAAACGTGGATTACGGTCACGGCACCGGTCATGGGGTCGGCTATTTCCTCAACGTGCACGAAGGCCCGCAGGTGATCGCCTATCAGGCAGCACCGGCACCGCAAACGGCGATGCAAGCGGGGATGATCACCTCGATTGAACCGGGCACCTATCGTCCGGGGCGTTGGGGCGTGCGCATCGAGAACCTGGCGATGAACCGCGAGGCGGGGAGCAGCGAGTTTGGCGAGTTCCTCAAGTTTGAAACGCTGACCCTGTGCCCGATCGACACGCGTTGCCTGGAGCCATCCTTGCTGACGCAGGAAGAGAAACAGTGGTTCAACGCCTACCATGCCGAAGTGCGTGAGCGTCTGAGTCCATTGCTTGAGGGGGCCGCGCTGGAGTGGCTGAACACGCGCACAGCGGCGATTTGAATGGCTGAAACCCGGGCGCTGTTGGCAGCGTCCGGGTTCTGAGGTTTTTCTAAGCCTGACGCAGGGCCTCTTCGACGAAGTCGAGGCGGTCCTGTCCAAAGAACATCTGGTTGCCGATAAACATGCTCGGCGCGCCAAACACCCCGCGTTTAATGGCTGTTTCGGTGTTGTCCTTCAGGGCTGCCTTGACTGTCTCGTCGCTGGTCAGGGCCAGAACTTCATTGGGATCGAAGCCCTGTCCGCTCAAAACCGCAGCGACAGTCTCCGGCTCATCGAGAGGGCGTCCCTCCACCCACAATGCCTTGAACAGACAATCGATAAATGCGTGAAAGCGTTCCGGCTGGCGCAGTTGGATGCCGGTGACCGCGCGCATCAGCATCAGAGTGTTGATCGGAAAGTGCGGATTGAATTTCAGCGGCACGCCATAACGTTTGGCGTAGCGATCCAGATCCTGAAACATGTAGCGGCCCTTCGCCGGAATCATCGCCGGCGACGCGTTGCCAGTCGCCTTGAACACGCCGCCCAGCAGCATCGGGATATAGATCAGCTCGCTTTGAGTCGCGGCACATATTTTCGGTAATTGGGTGTAAGCCAGGTAGGTGGCAGGGCTGCCGAGGTCGAAATAGAACTCCACGGTTTTCGTCATGTTCGCTGCTCTCTGATTATTGTTATGGAGGAGGCGGGGCTTACCAGCGTTCGTTCCACGGGCGCAGATCCAGCTCGAAGGTCCAGGCATCCCGTGGCTGACTGTGCAGATACCAATAGTTTTCGGCGATGTGTTCGGGATTGAGAATACCGTCCTGATCCTTGGTCGCGTACTTCTCGGGGAAACTGTTGCGGATGAAGTCGGTATCGATCGCGCCATCGACCACTACATGGGCGACGTGGATATTCATCGGGCCCAACTCGCGAGCCATGCTTTGTGCCAGTGCACGGATACCGTGTTTGGCGCCGGCAAACGCGGCAAATCCGGAAGCACCGCGCAGTCCGGCGGTGGCGCCTGTGAACAGAATGGTGCCGCGTTTGCGGGTGACCATGCGCTTGGCCACTTCGCGGGCATTGAGAAAGCCCGAGAAACAGGCCATTTCCCAGATCTTGAAATACTTGCGCGCAGTTTCTTCGAGAATGCTGCAAGGCACGTTGGCACCAATGTTGAAGACAAACGCCTCGATCGGGCCGAGGCGGGTTTCAATCTCTTCAATCAGCGCAATGACGTCTTCTTCCTTGCGCGCATCGCAGGCAAAGCCGTGTGCTTCTCCACCCTCGGCCTGAATCGCCTCGACCAGCGGCTGCAATTTGTCGGCACTGCGCCGGGTGACGCAAGCGATAAAACCTTCTCTGGCAAAGCGCTTGGCAATCGCTCCGCCGGTGGCATCGCCAGCACCCACCACCAACACGACCTTCTTGTTATTCATGGGTAGATCCCTTTAGTAAACGATCGTTAAGTGAACGAACGTTATGCTAGGATCCGGACAACGTCAAGGCGGTCGATCAAGAGGGCAAGCACATGCGGTATTCCGCCGGTCACAAGCTGGAAACCCGAGAAAAACTGCTGAACAGCAGCGCGCTTTCAGCCAAGCGTTCGGGCTTTTCCACAGTCGGTGTCGATGGTTTGATGAAGGCTATCGGCCTCAGTGGCGCAGCGTTTTATAGCCACTTCTCGTCGAAAAACGAGCTGTTCACGGCGATCGTCGAGCGTGAACTGTGTCAGAGCCTGGAGCGACTGGGAGGGCAGGGGGCGCAGGATCGTGAGCGGCTGGAACGCTGTCTGAAACAGTACCTGAGCATGGCTCACGTGGAGCAGCCTGAATCGGGCTGCGCCTTGCCGACACTGGGTGCGGAAATTGCCCGTTCAGATGATCAGGTTCGCGAGCAGGCAGAGTTGTGGATTTGTCGGTTGCACGCCAGTTGGGCGCAGATCCTGGAAAGCGACAGCCTGGCGTGGGCGATTCTGTCGCAATGCGTCGGAGCGTTGGTAGTGGCGCGGATGCTGGTGACGCCGGAGATTCAACGGACGGTTTTGAAATCCAGTCATGAGGAAATCGGGCGTCAGCTGGCTGCTCGACAAGGCGAGCAGCCAGCATGATTCATTTGCAGATGACGATCATGCTGCGGCTGGTATAACCGGCCGGATTAAGACCGAACGGGTAGTCGCCGGGTTCTTCCACGGCGTCCCCTGATTTGGCGATGACTTTGTAGCCCTTTGGGGCGCAGGCATTGGCGGCGCTGGTGTAGCACTTGTCCCAAGAGGACGACAGCCCGGAACAGTTGATGTGCAGCCCTTTTTTACCGTGCTTCACTTGGGTCTTGGCGGTGGCTGCGCACCCCGCTACTGCCAATACAGCGATCAGTATCAAAATTCGTTTCATTACCGTCCTTATGGTAGCCACGAGTCTGGCGCTCGGGTCTGCCTGTATTCGCCTGCGCTTTAAGCGGTTCGATATCCCTGTCCGAAAAAATCCATGCCTGGCACTGAGTTAAGGGGTCTAAACATGGCCTAAATGAACGCCAATTGCCAGACCTTCGTCAAATCCTGTTTCAATCTGACGCTACAACGGGTTTGGCGCTACTGCCCATGGTCATGGTTGCCCCGACGGAAGCCAGAATAATGCACAGGATCGCCATCCATTGTGACAGCGTGAGGTACTCCTGCAGGAATAGCAGCCCGGACAACGCGCCAAAGGCCGGTTCGATGCTCATCAAAGTCCCAAAGGTGCGGGCTGGTATGCGGGTGAGGGCGACCATCTCCAGCGTGTAGGGCAAAGCAGTCGAGAGGATGGCGACGCCGATGGCCACCGGGATCAGCGACGGGGTGAGCAATGCCGCGCCGGCATGCACGATGCCGATCGGGGCGACAAACAGTGCGGCAATCATCACGCCCAGCGCCGCGGTCGTCACGCCGTTGTCGGCGCCAGCCTTTTGGCCGAACAGAATGTACAGCGCCCAGCACACGCCGGCCCCCAAGGCGTAACCGGCACCGACCAGATCAATTCCCGTGGAGGTCGCTCCGGTGGGGATCAACAGGAGCAGGCCAGCTGCCGCCAGAGCAATCCAGAGGAAGTCGATCGCACGGCGAGAGGCGTAGATGGCGACGGCCAGCGGACCCGTGAATTCAAGCGCGACTGCGATGCCAAGTGGCACGGTGCGCAATGACATATAGAAGAGGAAGTTCATGCCGCCCAGCGCCATTCCGTAAACGATCACCGTGCGCAGGGACTGAGCTGTCAGCCTGGCGCGCCACGGACGCAGTAGTAACAGCATGATTACGCTGGCAAAGACCAGGCGCAGGGTGGTCGTCCCCTGAGCGCCAACCACCGGGAACATGCTCTTGGCCAGAGAGGCGCCAGACTGAATGGATGCCATGGCTATTAATAAGAGGCCAACCGGGAACAGCATTGAGGCCAGAGAGCGAGGTTGGTCAGTCATTGCGAGGCATCATCCGAAGGTGAGAGCAGGGTTGAGAGCAGGGTGTTGTTTTAAGTGTTGGGCAATATACTGCGCATTCGCTGACGTTGCATCTATATATAAGCAGGCTTTTTCGGTGCATTGATAGAAAACTGAAATTAACGGTTGACGGCAGATTCAGGAAGTCTATAATTCGCCCCACTTCCGGCGCAGTCGAAACGGAAAACTCCTTGAGATTCAACGAGTTACGCAGTTTTCGGCAGCGGCTTGCTTCAGTTCATCGAAGCCTGGAAGGAGTTGAAAGAGCGGTGATGTTTGGCTCTTTTGACGGTTCGATCTTCTCGGTCGAAAGCGGA
>NZ_JAFLXF010000038.1:0-22435 GCF_019891575.1 Pseudomonas sp. MIS38 | reverse complement strand
GTTTATCAGGAATGGGGGACGGACGGGGTTGGAGGCTGGTGGAGGTCTGTCTTCTTTGCTCAGTGATAGTGGATGCTTGGTAGTAAATAAATCTGACCTACGCAGTTGTCTGTTCTGTGGGCCATTTCTTACTCCTTTAACTCGTTGCAGGGAAATAGGTGTACTGGCTTCATTTTTTTGTGCGCGGATTTATTTTTGATAGTGTTTTTGGATTTCCTTCCAGATGTAGCCATATCTGAATTCAAGCCAGCGTATTAGTAATTTGTCCCGCTGTCGACGGAAGTTGCTTTTCTCTCTTGCCTTCAGCATTTCATTTATGTCAGTTTTCAAGTTTTCTAAATTGAATGCTGACCATATCATTGGAATCACCGTCTCAAGGTTCGTATGACAGACAGGTGCTACCTCATGATAGAGAATCCTCTTAATTTCGTCAGGATCGTAATCTTCCGTCTGACGCGCAATAGCTTCGTAATCAACTTCTGTATCAACAAAAGCGTCAGACAGCGCCCAATAGACGTAGGCGAGTTCCTTATTCGTCATCGAACGTTCCATGTCAAAAAAACTCCAGCTCTTCATCCAGACCTGTCAACAAATGAACCGGTGCCGACTTTATCAGACTTGCCTGGAACCATGCTTTGGGACAACGCCCTCAATTTAAACGGTTTAGATGCGTCCTGTTTAAAGTGTGGTTATCTGCACTACCTTAGCCCTACACCACCTTGCGCCTCCCCCTACACCTAAGACAGAATCCCCCGGCTTGTGCGTCTAGCTCGCGGGTTCTATCGTCCCTTCGTCACTGCAAACCAGTGATCGGGTTTGGTAGCCCGCTTCCGTCAGAAGCACAAGACTACTGTCTTGCGAGGGCGTTTCTCGTCTTCGTTTTATGGTGGTCATGCGCGGGGCGTCTTCGGATGCGCCGGGGTTCCTGACGACCGGTCTACCAACCTGCGTATGGCCTCCACCCTTCGTTTGGTAGCGAGAGTGATGGCTCCTTTTCGTTTATCCGTCAGGAGTTACACCATGTTCAAACCAACACCGAATCCCCCAGAAACCAACCCCGCATCCCCCTACGAATCCCTCGATTCCCGCAAACTCCACGAAGCCGCCGAGCGCGCCCTCGATCACTACCTCACCCCGGCCAGCCAGATCATGGCCAGCGGTGATCAATCCAGACCGATGTTCCTCGCCAACCCGGCCTACGACACCGAATCCCTGCTCGCCAACGCCAGTGAATCCTTGGGTTCCGCCACGACCATGCTCAACGATTTCGCCGCGTTGCTGGATGTCTCGCACCGCAAGACGCTGCTGGGCATTGCGCAGGTGGTGATGTTGGGGGAGTTGGCGGTGAATCAGGCGTTGGATAACGTCGAGCTCAAGGCGTAGATCGCTGCCCTCCGTGGCGAGCGGCGAGCTTGTGATCGCGGAGGGCGTTCTGTCGATGCGCAAAACAACCGCCCAAAATGGCGGTTTTCAGCCTGTTTTCGCAGCAATAGCGATGTGCCACAAAAAATGATGGCAATGCGTCATCACGCGATCAAAAAAGTTCAACGATTATACAAAAATATAAAGTTGTACAACTTTTCCCAAAATTTATAGCATCCGTTCCAACACCTTTGCTGAAACGATAAATCCAGTGTGAGTCCTGGATTTGTCCGCTGGTGCGTGGGCCGTCGGTACGGCTTTTCGCGTCAGGTTGTTGCAGCCGGGTCAGTGGAAGCTGCCCGTATTTCGCCCAGGACGACGACCCCGAATATGAGCGGTAACTCCGGTTATCAGAGATCTACTTTTTGTGCCTGACGCTGAGTCGTGTCAGGGCGTTAGAGGCTGAACATGGCAGAAGCATCGAATTTCCTGGGCAACATCAAGGTTTCCCGAAAGTTGGGGGCCGGGTTTGGCGTTCTTTTGCTGGCGGTGGGGGCGGTGGCCTTCATTGGCTATAGCAGCAGCAATGTGCTGGTTGATCGTTTGGACACCACGCGTCTGATCGGCACGCTCAACGATGCGACGCAGGATATGCGGCTGTCGGAGAAGCAGTACGAAGCGGCGGCGGATGTCGCTTATGCCGAGGCTTATCAGTCGCAGCTGACGGTGTTGCAAGGGCTGATCGCCAAGGCGTTGCAGACCCTGACGCGGGCGGAAAACCAGCAGGCCTTGAAGCGTTTGCAGGACACCACGCTGGCTTACGATCAGCAGGTCAAGCGTTTGGTCGAGGCGGACAAGGCGACCAGCGATGCGCTGAAACCGTTGGGCGCGATGTCGGACAAGTACGCCGAGACCTTCAACAGCATGTTCGAGAGCACCACGGCCAGCGCATTGGCATCTGCCGACAGCGCGCGTGTGGCGGACTTGCGCACGGTGGCGGATCTGCGCAATGGCATGACGATGTTTCGTCTGATGTTGCGGCGTTATATCGCCGTGCCGAGCGAGGCCAACAAGAAGGTGCTGCTGGACACCACCGATGCGTTTCTGGCCGACATGAGCAAGGCGCGCAGCGGTTTGCCGGCGGCTCTGTCGAGTCAGCTTGAAGAGGCGCAGGCCGGGATGCGCCGTTATCGTGAGGTGCTGGTGCAGGTCGCCGCGCTGTTCGAGCAGAAGCAGAGCCTGCGCCAGCAGGTGGATCAGCAGAGCCAGGCGATGGACAGCATCATGACCGGCCTGATGGACACGCAGCAGCGTCTGGCGCGGGACGATCAACAGCGTGCGTTTATCCAGATTGCCGTGCTGACCGTGCTGGCGCTGGTGGTCGGTCTGTTGGCTGCGGTGCTGATCTCGCGGCAGATCACCGGGCCGCTGGCGCTGACGGTGGAGCTGGCGCGACGGATTGCCAAAGGCGATCTGACGGTGCAAGCCAAATCCAGCCGCAAGGATGAGTTGGGCGATCTGCAAAACGCGATGCAGGACATGGCGCAAAGCCTGAACACGCTGGTGCAGGGGATCGGTAACGGCGTGACGCATATTTCGACATCGGCCGAGAAGCTCTCGGCGATGAGCGAGCAGACCAGCGCCGGCGTGCGCCAGCAGAAAGTCGAGGTGGATCAGGTCGCCACGGCGATGCACGAAATGGCCTCGACCGTGCAGGAGGTGGCGCGCAACACCACCGACGCATCCGCCGCCGCGACCCTGGCCGATCAGCAGGCACGCCACGGCAGTGCGGTGGTCAAGCAGGCGACCGTGCAGATCAGCGAACTGTCGGTGGCGATCGAAGACTTGGGCGCGGCGATGAACGTGCTGTCCCAGGACAGTGAGCAGATCGGCAAGGTCATCGATGTGATCAAGGCAGTCGCCGAGCAGACCAATTTGCTGGCGCTGAACGCGGCGATTGAAGCGGCGCGTGCGGGTGAGCAGGGGCGTGGTTTTGCCGTGGTTGCCGATGAAGTGCGCTCGCTGGCGCAGCGCACCCAGGATTCGACCAAGGAAATCGAAGCGCTGATTGTCACTTTGCAACAGGGCACTCAAGCGGCTTCGACACTGATGACATCCAGCCGTGAGCGTACGCTGGACACGGTGGTGCTGGCGCAGAAGGCCGAGCAGGCGATTACCGAGATCAACCATTCGATCGGCACGATCCAGCAAATGAGCCTGCAGATTTCCGCCGCCGCCGAGCAGCAAAGTGCGGTGGCCGATGAGATCAATCGCAGCATCGTCAGTGTGCGCGATGTGGCCGATCAGTCGGCCGTCGCCAGCGAAGAAAGCGCTGCCGCGACCATTGAGCTGGCATCGCTGGGGCAGGACCTGCAACGCATGACGGCGCATTTCCGCACCTGATGGCATTTCGCAATGAACTTGGCCGGAATTGACCGGTCAGCCTGTATAAGCGGGGGCCGCCAAGCGGCGCCACCCGGTCCGTGCAGTGATTTTTTTCTGGGCCATGGATGGTTGCAACCCGCTCTCAGGGGGCGTCATGACCAATACACCAATTTTCCCCCAGCCCAGCGGGGGGTGCCAAGGATGCCGGCAAAAAGGCGAGGCCGATATGGCGTTCTCCTTCGCGTTCCAGCCGATTGTCGATGTGCGTGATCAATCGACCTTCGCCCACGAGGCGCTGGTCCGGGGCGTGCAGGGCGAAGGGGCGCTTTCGGTTCTGCAGCAGGTCGATGACCAGAACCGCTATCGCTTCGATCAACTGTGCCGTGTGCGGGCGATCTCTACGGCAGCGCAGCTGGGGCTCACCGGGTTCCTCTCGATCAACTTCCTGCCGAACGCCGTTTATCGTCCGGACTTGTGCATTCGCAGCACGCTGGAGGCGGCGCGCGCGCATGCGTTTCCGCTTGAGCGGTTGATCTTCGAAGCGGTCGAGGGCGAGCACGTTGAAAGCAACAAGCACTTGATGAACATCCTGCGCGAGTATCGCGAGTTTGGTTTCAAGACGGCCATTGATGACTTCGGTGCGGGGTATTCCGGGCTGAATCTGCTGGCGGACTTTCAGCCGGATCTGATCAAACTGGACATGGCGCTGATTCGCGATATCCATCGCGACCGCGTACGCCAGGCGATTGTGCGTGGCGTGGTGGGCATGTGTGCCGAGTTGGGCGTCGAGGTGATTGCCGAGGGCATCGAGCACCCCGAGGAGCGGGATTTTCTCGCCGATTGCGGGATTTATCTGATGCAGGGTTTCTGGTTCGCCAAACCGGCGTTTGAGGCGATGGCGCAGATTCCGGTGGAGGCGTGGCAGCCGATTTGACGGCGGCTGGTCTTTGAGCCTGAGCCATCACGTTGAGGTGACGGCTCAGGCGTGCAGATTCAGCCAAACTGGCTCGCCGACTCAACTGCCGATTTCGTCTGCCTTGAGCGGGTCAACTGGTAAGCAATCGCCAACCAAACGAACCAACCCGGCATGACCATCAAGGCGATCCGCGTGTCAGGTCGCAATGCCAGCAGACACAGCACAAAGCCTAGAAATGCCAGGGAAAACCAGGCCATCGGTACGCCGCCGGGCATCTTGTAAGCCGACTTCGCATGCAGGTCCGGGCGTTTTTTGCGATAGGCAATGTAAGACGCGAGGATGGTCGACCAGGTGAAAATCACCAGAATCGCCGACACGGTGGAGACGATGGTGAAGGCGGTCATCACTTCCGGCACGATGAACAGTACCAGCACCCCAATCAGCATCAGCAGTGTGGTGAACGCCAGACTCAGCAGCGGCACGCTGTTTCCTGACAGTCGCCGGAAGATGCCCGGAGCGTTTTGCTGGTTGGCCAGGCCGAACAGCATGCGGCTCGACGAAAACACTCCACTGTTGGCCGATGATGCCGCCGATGTCAGGACCACGAAGTTGACGATACCGGCGGCCGCGGGAAACCCAGCCACGAGAAACAGTTCGACAAAGGGGCTCTTGACCGGAGACACCTGCTGCCACGAGGTCACGGCAATAATGCAGGTCAGTGCCAGCACGTAGAACAGGATGATCCGCAGCGGAATCGAGTTGATGGCCTTGGGCAAGGTCTTCTCTGGAGATCGGGTTTCAGCGGCGGCGGTGCCGATCAACTCGGTGCCGGCGAAGGAGAAAATTGCCATCTGAAATCCGGCGAAGAAGCCGAACAAGCCGTTAGGGAAGGCCGCCTGTTTATCCACCAGGTGACTCAGGGATGCGGTGACGCCACTCGGGGACACGAAGGACGTGGCAATCAGCACGGTGCTGACGCCGATCAAGGTCACGACAGCAATGATTTTTATGATCGCGAACCAGAATTCCACCTCACCGAACAGCCTGACCGTCAGCACATTCAGCGCAAACAACGTCGCCAGCATGCCGACGGCGGGTATCCACGCCGGTACCTCGGGGAACCAGTACTGGAAGAATCCACCGACCACGACGGCATCGCCGATCACCGCCACGCTCCAGCTCAACCAATACGACCAGCCGAGAAAAAATGCCGCGCGCGGGCCGAGGTAGGCGCCGGCAAAGTCGGCAAAGGTTTTGAAGTTCAGGTTGGACAGGAGCATTTCGCCCATGGCGCGCATGACGAAAAAAACGAACAGACCGATGATCATGTAGATGAGGATAATCGACGTCCCGGAGAGGGCGATGATTTTCCCTGAGCCCATGAACAGGCCCGTACCGATGGCACCGCCCATGGCCATTAACTGGATGTGACGATTGCTGAGCGTGCGCTGCAGCGCGGGCTGTTCAAGCAGCCCGGAAGGATTCGATTTCATCGCAAAACCTCTTGATTTTATGTTTTTGAGTTTTGGCAGAAAGTAGGTGTCGAGCGTTCTTGTTAGAGAGGCAGCGGCTAATCACAGCGATGCCTGGAGAGTGAATGGCCCCCTCGCAAAATCGCTTGGGGCGGCCCTTACTGCTTAACTGACGGTGCGCAGACGTGAGGCTGTTGCCGGTTGCGGCTCCAGCAACTGGAAGAGATTTTTGATGTTGGCCGGCGTCGGTACCAGGTGGATGCGCTGGCCGATTTGCTGTTGCTGAGCCAGGTCGTTGAGGTAGCGCAGTGACGAAAAATCTTCCAGAGCAAAGCCCACCGAATCAAAGACCGTCACCTGCGTATCGCTCTCGCGGCCGCGAACTTCGCCCTGCACAATCCGGAAAAACTCGACCACTGGAGAGTCGGCCTCCAATTGCTGAATGTCGCCTTCAATGCGTGTTTGCGGCTCGAATTCGACGATGACCCGGGCGTTGCGCAGGATGTCGGCGTGCAGTTCGGTTTTACCCGGGCAGTCGCCGCCGACCGCATTGATATGCATGCCGGGTTCGATCATTTCGGGCGTGAGAATCGTTGCGTAGGCTTTGTCGGCGGTGACTGTGGTGACGATATGCGCACCCTTGACCGCGTCCTTTACCGAGTCGGCCAGAATCACTTCGATCTGCGGAAACGCCGCCAGGTTGTGCTTCAACTTGAGCGAAGCGTCGCGATCAATATCGAAGATGCGGATTTCGCTGATGCCCAACATTTCATGAAAGGCGAGCGCCTGAAACTCACTCTGCGCACCGTTGCCGATGATCGCCATCGAGGTCGCACCCGGGCGAGCCAGCGACTGCGCAACCAGTGCCGAGGTGGCAGCGGTGCGCACGGCGGTGGTCAATGTCAGTTCGCTGAGCAGGGTCGGATAGCCACTCTGCACATCGGCCAGCAGCCCGAAGGCCATGACCGTCAGTAAATTCTGCTGACCGTTGTCCGGATGGCCGTTGACGTATTTGAACGAGTACTGCTGGCCATCGTCGGTGGGCATCAGCTCGATCACGCCGTCTGCCGAGTGGTTGGCCGTGCGCGGCGATTTATCAAATTGCGCCCAGCGTGCGTAGTCCGCTTCGATGTAGCTCGCCATGTCGCGGATGGCCCGGCGGATGCCGACCTGGGTGAACAGGCGTGCAGCATCATCGACATCAATAAAAAGCGTCATGTTGTTGTTCTCCGATTCAGTCATTCAAAGGCCGCAGAGCGGGGATGGTTCAGCTGCGTTTACTCTCGAAACCATGCAGCACGTTCACCGCATTGATGCCGATTTCATCGACCATGTAGCCGCCTTCCATCACGAACAGGGTGGGGCAGCCGACACTGGCGATCAGCGTCCCGATGCCGATGAAGTCCTCGCTTTCCAGCAGGAAGTGGCTGATGGGGTCATCCTTGAACGTGTCGACACCCAGGGATATCACCAGCACTTCAGGTGCGAACTGCTGGAGCTTTTTGCAGGCGTGGAGCAGGGCGTTGCGGTAGCTCTCCCACGTGGTGTTTTTCGGCAGCGGGTAGTTGAGGTTGTAACCCTCGCCGACACCCGCGCCGACTTCGTGGCTGTAACCTGAAAAGTACGGGTAGGACACCGCAGGTTCACCGTGCAGCGAGACGAACATGACGTCGCTGCGCTGGTAGAAAATGTTCTGGGTGCCGTTGCCGTGGTGGAAGTCGACGTCGAGCACCGCGACACGCTTGGCGCCTTGGGTGATGGCCTGTTGCGCGGCAATCGCGGCGTTATTGAGGTAGCAATAACCGCCCATGTATTCGCGCGCAGCGTGATGGCCGGGCGGGCGGCACAGGGCAAAGGCGCTGTCGTGGCCTTCATCGATCAGTGCGAGTCCGGTGAGGGCGATATCCGCGCTGGTTTTCACCGCTTGCCAGGTCGTGGCGGTGATGGGCGAACCGGCATCCATGGCATAGAAGCCGAGCTTGCCGTCGATGAACGTTGGCACTTGCTCGTTGCCCAGATCGCGTACCGGCCAGACCAGGGGCAAGGCATCGTGCGTGCGTCCGGTTGCGCACCATTCGGTCCAGGCACTTTCCAGAAAACTGACGTAGCGCTCACTGTGTGCGTTGACGTAGCACGAGCGGTCAAACGCACGCGGTTCGACGATTTGCCCCAGGCCGACCTGTTTGACGCGGTTGTGCACGGTATCGGCCCGACTCGGTTGTTCGAATGACGGCTTGAGCACGCCGTCCTTCAATTCGGTGCCATGGTGCAAACGGTGGGAATCACTGAAAACTGTAAACATTCTGCGCATCCGTTAATGTGAGCCAGTGCAAATATTCTGTTCCGGCTGACCTGCGCTTTCTTTGCTTTGTTTTCTTGATTCAGTAGATTAATCGGGCGTTATTACTCAGGATTGGCGTCATGCAGAAAAAATTATCCAAACGCATCAGTCTCGACGAGACCGACCTGGCGATTCTTGAGTTGTTGCAGGAAGACGCCAGTATTTCCAACGCTGAACTCAGTGAGCGGCTGTCGTTGAGCCTTACGCCTTGCTGGCGGCGGCGCAAAAGAATGGAGGAGGCCGGGGTGATCAAGGGCTATCAGGCCAACCTTGATCGGCGAATGCTCGGGCTGGACATCATGGCGTTCGTGCACATCCGTTTTTCCACCCACGCCGATCTCGCGCCGGACGCCTTCGAGTCGGTGATTGCGCAACTGCCCCAGGTGCTGTCCTGTCACAAGATCACCGGCGATGCCGATTATGTGTTGCAGGTGCTGGCCGAGGATCTGGATAGCTACAGCGATTTCATCGAGCAGGTGCTCAGGCGCCAAGTCGGGATTGCGTCCATCCAGTCCAGCCTGGCGTTGCGTGAGGTCAAGACCAGTAGCCGTATTGCGATACCCAGACCGGGAAGGGAATGAGCGGGCCGGGGGCGTTTTTCCAATGGGGTGACAGAATCTTTTGCGGCGTTGTCGGCAGACCAGCCGATTGCCGCAGCCCTGGATTCTGAACCCGCGCTGTCGATCAGCAAAATTTCATCTTGCCGGGCGCCGCTTAGGCCTAGGATGCTTGCACAAGATCATCCCAAGGGGAGCCGTATGATGCGCACCAATGTCGTCAAAGTGCTGTTGATCGCTGCAGCTGTCTCGGTATTGAGTGCCTGTTCGGGCTCCGGTGGGCTGACCACCACCAGTTGTTTCTCCTCGGATTGCCAATCGCCGGAGGGTCGCACAAATGCAACGACCCTCAAATTCGGCGGTAACAGTATTGGTAGCAGCTTGAACCAGTACAGCTCCGGGATGTTGCACAACGATTGATAGAAATAGAACCTGAACCTGTGGCGAGGGGATTTATCCCCGATGGGTTGCGAAGCAACCCCCGCTTTTAAAACAGCGGACTGCTGCGCAGCCCAGCGGGAGCAAGCTCCCTCGCCACAAATGTTTGTGCCTGGAAGATTACTGCGGCAGCGCCAGCCACTCACCAATGACCTTCTGATAACTGCCAGTGACTTTGCTCAGATGCAGCCACTGATCAACGTACAGTTTCCAGCTGATGTCATCGCGCGGCAGCAGATAGGCTTTCTCCCCATACTGCATGTACTGGTGCGGATTCACCGCGCACAAACCCGGTTTGAGTTTCTGCTGATACAGCGCTTCCGAGGCGTCGGTGATCATCACGTCGGCCTTGTTATCGAGCAGTTGCTGGAAGATCGTCACGTTGTCGTGCAGGGCCAGTTGCGCCTTGGGCAGGAACGCGTGGACGAAAGCCTCGTTGGTGCCGCCTGCCGGTTCAACCAGCCGTACGTTGGGCTGGTTGATCTGCTCGATGGTCTGGTATTTGGACTGATCGGCACAACGCACCAGCGGGATCTTGCCGTCGCTGTCGAGGGTGTTGCTGAAATAGGCCTTTTTCTGCCGCTCCAGCGTCACCGAAATCCCGCCCATGCCGATGTCGCACTTGCCGGCCTGCATGTCCGGCATCAGGGTTTTCCAGGTGGTTTGCACCCACTCGACTTTCACCCCGAGGCTGTCGGCCAGCGAGCGCGCCATGGCGATGTCGATGCCCTCGAAGTCGCCGTCGCTGCGTTTGAAGGTGTAGGGCTTGTAGTCGCCAGTGGTGCAGACGCGCAACTGGCCTTGTTGCTGGATGATGTCGAGGTGTGACGGTTGCTCGGCGGCCTGAGCGCTGAAATTCAGCGCCAGCAATGAACCGAGCAAGAGCAGTTTTTTATTGATGGGCATGTCTGTCGGGCTTCAAAGGGATCGGAGCGAGAAGTTAACCACGTTCTCGGCGCTGATCCCTATGGTCAGTTCGCTGTCAGAGGCCGAGACCTTCCTGCACCACCTGCAACAGATTGTTCTCCGTCAGCGCAATCGCATCCAGTTCCTGCCCGGTTTCCACCGTTTGCAGCCACCAATGGCTTTCGTGATGTTCATCGACGGTGCGCAACAGATAGGTGTTGCGCTCGGGCAGGGTGATCTGCACGCGGCCGGCGCCGTCTTCAGTAAACCGGGCGATGGGATCAAAGGTCAGGGTTTGCTGGTTGGCTTCGATCAGCAGTTGGTCGATCGCGTAATGGTGGCTTTCGCCATCCGGTGATCTCTCGCAAACGTGGGTTGGATTGCGGCGGATTTTCAGGCCGACTTCGGTGACGGGTTGCAGCCAGCCCTCGATGCGGTGGTACAGATCGTAGACCTGCGCCGGCCAGCAATCGATCTCCAGCGCGGCATCCGCATGGGTGTGCCGGGTTTGCTTGAGTTTGGCGGCGAGTTCGTCTGCTTTACTCATTTCGGATCCCTTGGTTTGATGTCTGCCTGTTAATCGTAGACCGTTCAACGGGGTGTGGCGTTGCCTTGCGTCATGCGCTTGCAACACAAGCATGGCGAAATCAGCGCTGGCCAAGTCTGGTCAGCATCAAAAACCACGGACGCAGGCGTCCCAAGGAGCGGGTACATGAAAAAGCTGTTTACAATTCTGGCGCTGATCGCGCTGACGGCCGGTAGCATCGGCCTGAGTTCGGCGCGTCAGTCGAACGCCAGCAAGGTACAAACGGAAGCGGTAGCGGGGCAGTTCGATTACTACCTGCTGACGCTGTCCTGGTCGCCAACGTTCTGCCTCACCCACAAAGATGACGTGCAATGCTCCGGCAAGGGCTACGGCTTCGTGCTGCACGGCTTGTGGCCGCAATACGCCAACGGCGGCTGGCCGGAGTCCTGCCCTCCACTGACCACGTTGTCGGCCGCGGAAACAACCAAGGGCCTGACACTGTTCCCGACCAGGAAACTGCTTGACCACGAATGGTCCAAGCACGGCACTTGCAGCGGTCTGGGCGCGATGGGTTATCTGGACGAGGCGGACAAAGCAGTTGGCGCGGTGAAAATCCCGCAGGAGCTGCAACCGTTCAGCAGCTCGTATTACTTCGAAGCCCAGGAAATCGCCGACCTGTTCCGCAAGGCCAACCCGGGGATCCCGGCCAATGGCATCGCGGTGATCTGCAGCGGCCCGGAACTCTCGGAAGTGCGGGTGTGCATGGGCAAGGATCTGCAGTTCGGCGCGTGCGGCAAGGGCGTGAAGACGCAGTGCCGGGCGGGGGATATTCGGGTGCCGCCGTCGCGTTGATGTGAGTGGTTGCACGAATGAAAAAGGCGCCTCGATCGGGCGCCTTTTTTTGCCTGGAGGTTTGAAGCACCCGGAAAATTCACGCATGCTTGCGCCCCCCAAAGGATGACCCGTAACACTGCAAGGAGCTGTTCATGAGCGGAAAACCCGCCGCCCGCGTCACCGATCCAACCGCCTGTCCACTCCCGGGACATGGCACCAATCCGATTGCCAGTGGCTCGCCGAATGTGAATTTCGACGGCTTGGCGGCTGCCCGAATGACCGATAAATCAGCGTGCGGCAGCCCGATTACTGGCGGCGTTTCCTCGACGGTGTTTATCAATGGCTTAAACGCCGCGACCCTGGACAGCACCGGTGGGCACGGCAATGTGGTCATTGGCGGGTCGGGCACGGTCATCATTGGTGACACGGTAACAGCGGCACCTTTCAGTGGATTGCTGCCGATGCCGGTGCATTTCACGGACAAATTGAAACTGGTCAATGACGTGACCGGTGAGCCCATGACCAATCATCCCTACGTGATCCAGCGCGCAGACGGGCGTCTGGAGCACGGGGTGTCTGACGCTAACGGGTTCACCCACGAAGTCAGCTCGCACCTGCCTGAAACCATCAAGCTGTTTTTGGAGGAGTGAGCATGGCCGCTGAAACAGTAACGTGCGCGAAAGGCAACAATTACAAGTTGCACAAGGAACATGCGCTGACGGACAAGAAGGATGTCAGTGACAAGCCTGTGCCGGTGGAGAGTACCAAGGCGATTGTTGTTTTCGTCGGAGGCGCTGGGGATAAGGAACGTTATTATTTTTCGGGGCCTTATGGAAACATCCAAGAGGCACGGAAGGACTTTGATGAGCGCACGACAAGCTTGGCAAAGGAGGGTAAATATAAGTCTGAGTGGCTGGGCTATAACGAAGTCAGAGGAAAACAGGATATTCAGCGACATGTCTTGAGTCTGATCCCCTACAAGAGCTGTCCTGTCTATATCGTGGGTCATAGCCTCGGTGGGTGGAACGGTGCGCATCTGACAAAGATCATGTCGGAATGGGGTTACCGGATTCAGATGCTGATTACCCTTGATCCCGTGGGTGAAGGGGCCCTGGTCTGGTTGGGGTCGGATATTTATCGCGAACGCCCCGATCCAATTGCTGCCGACTGGATCAACATCAAAGCGATGCCAACTAAAAGAGATTCGTCAGATGGGGTCGCTGATTTTGGTGAAAAGTGGCTTATCTCCTGTGGCCCTTCATTGAACGTCAATATAGACACTAATCATGCAAATGCATTGGGGTTGTTTACTGCCCGTATCGCGGGGAGCAAATCGGCAGCCGATATGCTTTTTGACTCAATCATGAAGGATTTTCCATGATGTACAGGGTGCTCATTTGTTGCTTGCTCGCTATTTGCTCAGGTTGTGCGAAAGACCACACAAAGCCTCCCGCAAACCTGAGCTTCGAATCTGTGGAAAGAGAAAAGTCGCTGCTATACATCATCCGGTATCAGTCGGACGTTGATGTGTTGGATCTTTTTGATCGCGGGGAGCGAGTTGGGATGATTTCGGGCATGCTTCATTGCGCATTGGCGGATGATCATGATTTCTCAGTAGGCAAAGCCATACAGTTCTCCGCATCCGGTTTGATACGATCGGAAAAAAATGAAAACAACAAGGGAAAGTTTTCCTACCTTACTCGCGCATTCCTCAGTGAAACTTCCAGCAACCGAAGTTCTGAGAGAAATCTTTCAGTAATAGAACTGAATCAACTCCTCGCGAACAAACAACAAATCCCCTGCAAAGTCGTCGTCACCGCGTACGGCTACAAACCCTACTACTCAAACACCATGAACCTGCCAGTCGCGGATCTGCTGCGCGAAATCAACAAACCCCGATAGCCGTCATCGCTGCCCTGCGCAGATACGCGAGGGCGATCACCCGCAAAACCACCACTGAAAATAAATCGACGTGCGGAGGTCATCCAAATCCCTTGCGCGCCGATACAGCGGGGCAGGCGTGTGTTGGCGGGGCGGGTTTGCTGTGCGCACCCCGCTGGGCTACGCTCATGAAAAGTAAGGGTTTCGGGCTGCGGCCCCTGTCGTACCTGCCCAGGACACGTTTTTGCCAATCCCCATTCACGACCCGCATCAGACTCCCGGCACGCTTAAACGCCTGCCGCTGCGCAAGGCGGCAGCGCTGTTCATCGTTGCGGTGTGCCTGTGCCTGTCCGGCTTGCTCTATCTGCAACTGGAGCAGACACGGCGTCAGGACCTGGCGAACGCGCAGATCGCTTCCACCAACCTGACCCGAGCCATGGCGCAGCAGGCGGAAGACACGTTTCTGGCCGCCGACCTTGTGCTCACCAGTCTTGCCGATTGGGTTGAGGACGATGGTTATGGCGCCGCGCAGCGACCACGTCTGCAAAAAACCTTCGCGCGTCGGGTGCAGCAACTGGAGCAGTTGCACGGCATGTTCCTCTTCGATCGCGAGGGCCAGTGGGTGATCACCTCGTTCCCGGACCTGCCCCGTGGCAAGGGTGTGGCCGACCGCGAGTACTTCAGGTTTCACCAACAGAACGTTTCTACCGTGGCGCACATCGGCCCGGCGATTCGCAGCCGCGAGAATGGCGAGTGGATCATCCCGATCTCGAAACGCATCAACGACCGCGCCGGCAATTTCCAGGGCGTGCTGATGGCCGGGATCAAGATGGCGTACTTCGACCGGTTCTTCAAAAGCTTCAGCCTCGATGACAACGGCATCATGTTTCTCGGACTCAAGGACGGCACGTTGCTGGCGCGGCGACCGTTCGACGAAGGCCTGATCGGCTCGTCGCTGGCGCGAGGCAGGATCTACCAGAAGCTGCTGCCCGAAGCCCCGGCCGGCACTGCGATGATCAAGTCGGTGGTCGACGGCGTGGTGCGCTTGTACGGCTACCGCCAGTTGGCGGCTTATCCGCTGGTGGTAGCGTCCGCCTCTTCGCGCGACACGATTCTCAAGGGTTGGTATGAGCGGGCCTTTCAGTCCAGCGTGATTGTGGCGCTGGTGATTCTCGGCGTCGGCCTGTTCGGCTGGGTGTTCATTCATCAGGTGCGTGACGGCGAGCGAATCGAGAAAAACCTGCGCAAGGCACAGCGCACACTGGAGCAGATCGCGACCCACGACAGCTTGACGGGGCTGGCGAATCGGCGCCTGTTCGAGCGTTCGCTGGAGATTGAGTTTGCCCGCGGTGCCCGACAGTCGAGTCCGGTCGGCCTGATCATGCTCGATATCGATTTCTTCAAGCGCTACAACGATGCCTACGGGCACGTGGCAGGGGATCACTGCCTGACTCAGGTGGCGCAGGTGTTGAAGAATTGCTGCCAGCGCAAGGCTGATCTGGCGGTGCGTTACGGTGGCGAGGAGTTTGCGGTGTTGCTGCCGGACACCGACATAAATGGCGTACTGGCGATCGCCGGGCAGATTCGCCGCAGTGTGATGGATAAACGCATTACTCACAGCGGTTCGCCCACCGGATACCTGACGGTCAGTCTGGGTTGCTACTCATTTATTCCGAGCGGCAATGACAGCCTTGAAGTGTTTATCCAGCGTGCTGATGCGGCGTTGTATCAGGCAAAAAATGCCGGGCGCAATCGCGCGGCGGTGTTGTCGCTGGAGGAGGGTGTTGCCGAGTTGATGCGGTCGGATCGCTAAAGCCTCCGCGCTTGATCTGTGGCGAGGAATCGGATTCCAGCGCCACAGATTCATGCCTTCATGCCGGATCACCAGCGGTCACGCTTGTTCGTTCAGCTGCCTGTGCCACCACCGGCACCGCCAGTTCCGCCGCCGGCCGAACCAGTGCCGCCCCCCGCTCCCGATCCAGAACCCATGGTGCCACTGTTGGTGCCGGTACCCTTGCCGGCGCCATCGGTACTGTCACCGTTTTTCGGAGCGCCGGGGGTGCTGTTGGGTGGCATGTTGGTGCCGCTTGTAGCACCGGATTTGGTGCCGGAGGCATCCGCCCCGTCATTGGCGGCAAAGGCGCCGACCGAGGCGGTGGCCAGCAGCCCGGCGAGCAACAGGGAAGTCAGTTTGCGCGTTGTCATGGTACGTCTCCCAAAAAGGTTCGGTTACCTGACTTTGGTCTGACGGCCGCAGCTGTTGGTGCCGATTGGCTGACGGGCGGTTGTCGAGCCTCAGCCTCGATCCTCAGCCAGTTTCTGCTCCAGCACCTGCCGCACCTGCGGCCACTCGTCATCGATGATGCTGAAACGCACCGAGTTACGCTTGCGGCCGTCGGGCATGATCCGCTCGTGGCGCACGATGCCTTCCTGTTGCGCACCGAGGCGCAGAATCGCGTTGCGCGACTTCTGGTTGTTCTCGTCGGTGGTGAACTGCACTCGCACGCAGTCGAGCACCTCGAAAGCGTGACGCAACATCAGGTATTTAGCTTCAGTGTTGACGAAGGATTTCTGCCAGCGTGCCGAGATCCAGCTGCTGCCGATTTCCAGCTTGCGATTGAGCGGGTCGATCTTCCAGAACCGGGTCGAGCCGATCACTTCGCCGCTATCCTTCAACACGATCACAAACGGCATGACCGTGCCGGCATCACGGCCGTCGAGGGCTTTTTTCAGATAGCTGTCGATGGTGCTCGCCGACGGCACCACAGTGACGGTGAGGTTCCACAGTTCGCCGTCGGCGGCAGCGCGGAGCAGGGCGTCGGTGTCGCTGTACTGAAGTGGACGCAGGAGGATGCGCGGGCCTTGCAGCGTGGTGAGCATGGAGGCGAGTCTCGGCAGTTCGGGGCAGTGACGAGCGCCTATTACGCCGCAGCCGGTTGATCCGATGCAACCACCGCCGTTAGCACAGGGTCACAAATTTCACACCTTGTTCGCCGGAGCCTGGACGATGAAAAACCTGCGGATCGCCACATTCAACGTCAACGGCCTGCGCGCACGCCTGCCGAACCTGCTGGCGTGGCTCAAGCGCGAGCAACCGGACATCGCTTGCCTGCAAGAGCTCAAGTCAGTCGACAGTGCATTCCCGGCCGCCGAACTGGAATCCGCCGGCTATGGCGCGATCTGGCACGGGCAGGCGTCGTGGAACGGCGTGGCGATTCTCGCTCGCGATGCGCAGCCGCTGGAGAGTCGCCGCGGTCTGCCGGGCGATCCCGAGGACAAGCACAGCCGTTATCTGGAGGCGGCGGTGCACGGTGTGTTGGTCGGCTGCCTGTACCTGCCCAACGGCAACCCGCAGCCGGGGCCGAAGTTCGACTACAAACTGGCCTGGTTCGAACGCTTGATCCGCTACGCCAAGGATTTGCAAAGCAGCGATCATCCGGTGGTGCTGGCCGGTGATTACAACGTGGTGCCCACCGATATGGACATCTATAACACCCGGTCCTGGCTCAAGGATGCGCTGCTGCAACCCGAAAGCCGCGAGTGTTATCAACGGCTGCTTGATCAGGGCTGGACTGATTCGCTGCGCCATCTGTATCCCGACGATCGCCTCTACACCTTCTGGGATTACTTTCGCCAGCATTGGCAAACCAACTCCGGTCTGCGCATCGATCATCTGCTGCTCAACCCGGCACTCAGCCCGTATCTGCACGAGGCCGGCGTCGACGCCTGGGTGCGCAACGAACCGCACGCCAGCGACCATGCGCCGACCTGGATTCGCATCGGTTCGCGCAAGCGTCGGTAGCGCTGATTGGCGAAATCAATTGTCGGAGTCGGGGCTCGATCCCGTATACATGTCGGCCAGCGGCGCAACGATCCGCGGCCACATGCAAAAGGACTGAGCAATGAGCGAGCCACGTCTGGCGAATCCGACGTTGTACCTGCAACACCTGGGGTTCGACATTCCACCGCCCCCCACACTGACAACCCTGCGGCAGTTGCAGTTGCGCCACACCGGCGTCTTTGCCTTCGAGAACCTGTCGACGATCACTGGCGCGCCGGTGCTGATCGATCTGGCCTCGGTCGAACAAAAGGTTCTCCACGGTGGCCGGGGTGGTTACTGCTACGAACTGAACAATCTGTTTCTGGCGTTATTGCTGGAGCTGGGCTTCGACGCCCGTGGCATCTCCGGGCGTGTGGTGCTGGCGCAACCCGAAGGCACGTGGACGGCGCGTACCCACCGCTTGAGCCTGGTAATCATCGATGGCGAGCGCTACATCACCGACGTCGGCTTTGGCGGTATGGTGCCGACCGCGCCGCTGCTGCTCGATACCGAGGCTGAACAGGCGACGCCGCACGAGTCCTATCGCATCGAGAAACAGGCCGATGGTTACATGCTGCGCGCCAATGTCGCCGGCGAATGGCGCGCGATGTACCTGTTTGATCTGCAACGCCAGGAAGACATCGATTACACGCTCGGCAACTGGTACGTCTCGACCCATCCCGAGTCACCGTTCGCCAAACGGCTAATGGTTGCGCGCACTGGCGATGGCTGGCGGCGGACCCTGAACAACGGCAGCTTCGCGATTCATCACATGGGCGCCGACAGCGAGCGGCGCGAGGTGGCGGATGTCGATGAACTGCTTGAAGTGCTGGAGCAGGAATTCGGCCTGCGCGTGCCTGACCAGCCGCATGTGCGCCAGTCGCTGGCGCGGATGCTTGTACCGGCCTGATCTCAGGGCTTGGCCTCCGGTTCCAGTACCCGGCGGATTTCCCCGACCGCCGCCGACAGCTTTTTTTCCAGACTCTTGAGGTCGGCGGCGGTGATGCCTTTCTTGAATTGCCCGGAGTGGTGCGGCTCGACGTCCTGCGTTTTGCTGCCAGCCTCCAGCAGGGTATGGCGCAGAGTGTTGTTGATCACCGTCTGATAACCGAAGCCTTCGTTTTCCGCCACGCTGCGGGCGGCTTCGATGACGGCGTCATCGAGCATGATGGTGATGCGGGTCTTGCCCTTGGTGGGCGCCAAGGCTCCCCGTTTGCCCTGCGAGAAGTCGTATTCGTCTTTCATCGTTCAAGCCTCCTGAAAATAAGCGCAACGCTCGCTCGGTGTGGCGACACGTGCAGAAATGATTCGTACGACGTTGGCTTCGCGATAACTGTACGCAACCACCAGCAAACGTCCTTTGCCATCGAGACCGAGGGTGATCCAGCGCTGTTCGTCATGGTCGTTGTCCTCGATCGTCAGCGCGCGTTCGTCGTGAAAGACCGGCTCGGTCTCGGCAAGGCTGACGCCCCTGTGCTTGAGTTTGTTGGCTGCGTTCTTGCTTTTGTCGTACTGAATTTCGAATGACTTCATTATGCATACTTTATATGTATAAAAAAGAGCGCCGGTGCACCGCTGGTCGCCATGAATAATTCAGCCTAGTGCGATAAGAACCGGGGGCAGGAAGGGATGTGTTGCCGGATTTGTGGGAGATGGAGGTGGCGAGATAGAAGCTTGGGTGGCTACCGATCCATTATGTGACTGACAAGTTGTATACAACTCTATGGACATTTGTCCCGAGTATTGAATACAGTGTGCGCATAACAAAAACCAGGGAACCCCCCACATGAAAACGCCCCATGTTTCACACCAACGGCCCGAGGACGAAAATCTCGGGGTCGGCGCGAATATGGCTTACGGCCTGCAACATGTTCTGACCATGTACGGCGGTATCGTTGCGGTGCCGCTGATCATCGGCCAGGCGGCCGGGCTGTCGCCGGCGGACATTGGTTTGTTGATTGCTGCTTCATTGTTTGCGGGGGGGCTGGCGACACTGCTGCAAACCCTGGGTCTACCGTTTTTTGGCTGTCAGTTGCCGCTGGTGCAGGGCGTGTCGTTCTCCGGTGTGGCGACCATGGTCGCGATCGTCAGCAGTGGCGGGGAGGGCGGCTTCCAGTCGGTGCTGGGCGCGGTGATTGCCGCGTCGTTGATCGGCTTGCTGATCACCCCGGTGTTCTCGCGAATCACCAAGTTTTTCCCACCGCTGGTAACCGGCATCGTGATCACCACCATCGGCCTGACGCTGATGCCGGTGGCCGCGCGTTGGGCCATGGGGGGCAACAGCCACGCGCCGGACTTCGGCAGCATGCAGAACATCGGTCTGGCGGCGGTGACGCTGGTGCTGGTGTTGCTGCTGAGCAAGGTCGGCAGCTCGACCATCTCGCGTCTGTCGATCCTGTTGGCCATGGTGATCGGCACGATTCTGGCGGTGTTCCTCGGCATGGCGGATTTCTCCAGTGTTACCCAAGGGCCGATGTTCGGCTTCCCGACGCCGTTCCACTTCGGCATGCCGACCTTCCACTTCGCCGCGATCCTGTCGATGTGCATCGTGGTCATGGTGACGCTGGTGGAAACCTCGGCGGACATTCTGGCGGTCGGTGAGATCATCGGCACCAAGGTCGACTCCAAGCGCCTGGGCAACGGTCTGCGCGCGGACATGCTGTCGAGCATGTTTGCGCCGATCTTCGGTTCGTTCACCCAGAGCGCCTTCGCGCAGAACGTCGGGCTGGTGGCGGTGACCGGGATCAAGAGCCGTTATGTGGTGGCTACCGGGGGGATCTTTCTGGTGATTCTCGGTCTGCTGCCGTTCATGGGCCGGGTGATCGCTGCGGTGCCGACCTCAGTGCTGGGCGGCGCCGGTATCGTGCTGTTCGGTACGGTGGCGGCGAGCGGGATTCGCACGTTGTCGAAGGTCGATTACCGCAACAACGTCAACCTGATCATCGTCGCCACCTCGATCGGCTTCGGCATGATCCCGATTGCCGCGCCGAACTTCTACGATCATTTCCCGAGCTGGTTCGCGACCATTTTCCATTCAGGCATCAGCTCCTCGGCGATCATGGCGATTGTGCTGAACCTGACCTTCAACCACTTTACCGCCGGCAACTCGGACCAGCAGTCGGTTTTCGCCGCAGCGGAAGAGCGCACCCTTCGTTATCGCGACCTGGCGGCGCTGCGTGAAGGCGATTACTTCAGCGACGGCAAGCTGCACGATTGCGATGGCAAGGAAGTGCCGGTGATCGAGCCTGATGAACACGATCATGGGCATGGCGCGCCGAAGGTGCAGGCGAAGAGTGGCGAGCATGTCTGAGCGCTGACGGCATGAAAAAGGCCGATCTGTTGTGAGACAGATCGGCCTTTTCGTTTGGTTGATGATGAATATGCTCACCCCGATGGGCGATGTTGGGTGATCGATGATGAGCACGACGTTATTTGGCTTTCCATTCTGGTGGCCAAGGGCAGTCGAATTGGCAGATGAGGCTCGATAACAGATGGGTGTCGAGGCGGTTGCGACCTGCGCGACCGTTCATCGGAAACCCACTCCGACCTGATAGTTCTGACAGTAGCCAAAGTCTTCTATTACTCCCTTAATAACTTCGTCGTCCAACCAATCGATGGAGTTCTACCATGTCATCTACATCGCTAAAACCCCGCGTCGAAGACTTCAAGTCTTATCCAGTGGGTGGAAAAATCTCAGAGTCTGTTGAATTGCTCGAGGGGAAACACACTGAAGCGAGGGTTTTTATCACCATGGGATTGTCTGACAATAATTGTACAGTGACCCCTGAGCCGAGTTTGAAGGCCGAACTGTATGGCCAAGGGAGAGAGGACTACTTTGGGTACGGCTTGACACTGAAAGAGGGGAGTGCCACGAGTGCAAAACTCATCGGCCACGTGTCTTTCCCATCCAGAATGATTATCTATAGGGATTTACTATTGGAAGGGAAGCAATTGGAAGGAGAATCTCTAAAACTATTCGAAGGCGAAGGTGATTTCAAATTTAATGAAAGTATCACCCCAAAAAACGGCAAAGACTTTGATGAAGTAAGATTGCAGATGACGACTACGATTGAAGGTGTGAAGACCTACAGTTTCACGTTGCGTACAATCTCCTTCACACTCAAAGACAATCACCCTTCAAAAAAAGCATCACTGACGTGAAAACCCGTAATCCACGCCCTAGTGCCTCTTTTTGATGGGCAGGTGCTTAGTATTTGCGCCTAAAGCTAGTGTATTTTCGATGAACTGAAGTGAACACGGGAGGTTATTGGCCGGGGTAACGCGTTCCCACGAAAGTGTTACCCCGATCAATTGACCCGAGCACAGCTATATCCGAAAACGCACCTCCATTACTCAAAACATATGCCGGCCAATTCTTGGACTGCAAAAAAATAATCTGGAATAAAGCGGGATAAGGGGACGAATTTATTTAATAGACTCACGCCTACAAGGCATCTTTGCCGAGCACTTAACCCGTGACCAACGCAGATCCACTGTGGGAGCGGGCTTGCTCGCGAAGAGGCCAGAACTGCTGTCGGCTACTCCTTTGGAACCACATTATCCAGCGCCTGATTCACCGCCAACTCTCCCAGCATCGCTACTGGGCGATGCCCTACACCGTGTTGCGACTCGACCCGTCAAGCGCACCAGCGAAATCGAGGTCAGGGATTCGCAGGCGTTGGCCAGCAGGGATTCGGTGTCGGTTTGTGGGTTGACCATGAACATGCTGCTTGGCGTGTAAGGCGTCGCCATGATTTGCGCGGACGCGAGGTAGTGGTCGAGGGCGCGTTCGGCGGCTAACGACTCGCAGGCTTCGACGAGCAAGGTATCTTCGTCCGCGGAGGGAGCGATGAGTGCCCACCCGCAATCACCCCAGCCCCCCGACCGTTCATCGCAAATACCTCCTTACCTGTAATTTCTGACAGTAGCCAGAGCCGTCATCTTCAGCGCTGAATAACTCCATGCCCTTTGTCTCCCGACAGTTCGCTTGGAGTTCC
>NZ_JAFLXF010000037.1:0-27123 GCF_019891575.1 Pseudomonas sp. MIS38 | reverse complement strand
ATCTCAAGGAGTTTTCCGTTTCGACTGCGCCGGAAGTGGGGCGAATTATAGACCTCCTGAATCTGCCGTCAACCGTTAATTTCAGTTTTCTATCAATGCACCGAAAAAGCCTGCTTATATATAGACGCACCGTCAACAGATGCGCAGCATACGGCCCATCGCCTAAAACAACGCCTTCGGATGATGCCTCACAATGACAGCCCAACTTCCTGGATCCCGGCCCTTGCCCGGCTCCCGAATACGCCCTACCCCAGCGCCCCTGCTCAATCCAGGCGAGACCGTGGTGCTGTTCGACGGCGTCTGCAAGCTATGCAACGGCTGGGCGCGTTTTCTGATTCGCCACGACAACAAACAGCGAGTGCGCCTGGCGGCAGTGCAATCGCCAGAAGGTCAGGCCTTGCTGGCATGGGCCGGTCTCCCGGTGGACGAATTCGACACTATGGCGGTGATCCGCGACGAGCATTACTGGGTGCGCTCCGATGCGTTTTTCGAAGTGATTGCACAACTGCCGGCTCGTTGGTCGCCGATCACGCTTCTGCGAGTTTTCCCACGAGCACTTAGAGACTGGACCTACGACCGCGTGGCACTGAATCGCTATCGGATCTTCGGCAAGTACGACAGTTGCCTGTTACCCGATCCCGATCACGAACGACGCTTTCTCAAGTCGCCAATGTGAATGCTCAGCTACATCAACTGCAGCCACTGCCCCGGCGTCATCTTCGTCACCATCATCAAAACAATTACGAACATCCCGAGAAACCCGCAAACACCCATCCAGAACCACTGCCGATAAACAGCCCGGTAATCAGCATCAAGCCTTGCGCCACATTGCACCGCGTCCGCCGCCATCCCCAGCAAACGTTTCTGCAGCAACAGCACCGGCAACCAAAGCGAGCCCACGATAAAGAACAGGATCAGCGACATCAGCACCCATTCCGTGGTCAAGGGCAACCCGGAAAGCCTTGTCAGCCAATAACCCGTCGCGATCTGGATGAAGCCCGCCGGCGTGGTGATCCAGGCGTCATAGCGCACGACCATTCTCGCCACATGCGCAATCACTTGCGGATTGGCCGTGCGACTGGCGGCGATCAGGTACAGATAGGAACCCATGCCGAAGCCGAAGAGGAAAATCGCAGCGATGACATGCACGTACTTCACGCTCAGATAAAGCATGCTCAACGCATCCCGTCAGAGAACATCACGGACAGGCCAAGATTCTGCGGATCGTTGATCGCTGCCATGTATTCGTCGACGCTGATCTCACCAACACATGGACGAGCCCCCGGTTCGGGCAAGTAACCTCGGGCGATCTTCGCGGCCAGAGCGACGGCAGCACAACTAGGGATCTCCGGCCCCTTGTCATTCAGCGCGGTCAGTTGCGCCATCATCGACAACGGCTGGTCGTTCAAACCGACACCTCGCACATCTATATACATCGCACTTCTACCGTCACCGAAACGCTCAAACCATGTCCCCCAGCGATGCAACCGGGCCGCCCACACCCTGTGGTCACGCACCAGCCCTTTCCTCATCCCCAGTGCAAACAGATAATTGGCCACGCCGCCGAGCTTGAGGCCAGCACCTGCCTTGAAACTCAACGTGTGCGCACCAAAGCGGCTGGCAAAGATGTCCATGTCCGGCACATCAACATTGGCCAGCGCACGAGTGCCCAGGTTCTGCAGCTTGCGCAGGGTCAAGTCTTCCCAGCCCATCACCTCATGCACTTGACCATTGCGCAACTGGCGGATCGGTTTGCCCGCATACGCCAGTACACCCTCGATCGTCGACAACCCCGGCATTTTCGCTGACGAGGAAATGCCGTGCTCGATCGAGTCGATGCGTTTGAAGTGATGGCGCTGCTCATCGATGATCGCCGACGACAGCGTCGGCACCGAACTGCAACCACTGAGGATGACGACACCGGCCTCTCTCGCTCGGGCATCGAGTGTGCCGATGCCATTGACAAACGTCCGGCAGTCCGCCAGATCGCAATAATTGACGCCCGCCTCGATGCAGCTTTCGGCCACTGCATAGGATTGCCCCTGAAACGGGCCGCCCGTGTGAATCACCAGTTGAATATTCATTGCGCGCAGAGCAGCGGTGAAACCGGCGCCCATCGCATCACCACACCAGCGCTCGCAGCTCGCCCCCAACTCAGCGACCTTGCGCTCCAGCTTCTGCGGATCGCGCCCCGAGATCGCCAGATCGACGCCCGGCATGTCGATCAGATGCCGACAAACGATACTGCCAAAGTTTCCATACCCGCCAACCACCAACACCCTGAGTGCCATCAACGCTTCCCTGAACAATTCAACAACTGACCCGTAACCGGATTCGGCGCAGCTTCCCTGATATCACCGGGCCAGGCAAGCCTGCGTCAAAGGACGGCGATGTAGTAACGTCAGCGCCTCGACAACGGAGGTTGATATGAGTAAACGAATCATCGTCATCGGCGCGGGAATCGTCGGCGCGTCAGTTGCGTATCATCTCGCCGCGAAAGGTGCACACGTCATAATGGTCGAGGCCGGTGAGATTGCGTCCGGTGTGACGGGCCGCTCCTTCGCCTGGATCAATACTTCGCACGGCGGACCGGATTCCATTGCGCCGTTGCGCGCAGCGGCCATCGCAGAATACCGCCGACTCGAATCCGAGCTGCCGGGGCTGAAGGTGCGCTGGACCGGTGCGCTGTCTTACGGCGATGGCCGGTTTCAAGCGCCTTCTATATATAGCGCGCAGATTCTCGAGCTTGAACCCAACCTCAAACATCCTCCAGAACGGGCGTTCTTTGCCGCCGAAGAAGGCGCGCTGGATGCCGTGCAGGCAACGCGGGCCTTGATTGCAGGTGCGCAGGCGCAAGGAGCGACTCTGCTTACCCATACGCCAGTGCTCGGTTTGCAGATTCTGGACGGTATCGTCAGCGGCGTGATCACTGCGACGGGCAAGCACGATGCCGACGTTGTCGTACTGGCAGCCGGAACCGCCACCCCGCTGTTGGTGGATCAACTGAACGTCACCCTGCCCATCGACGCCTCACCCGCAATATTCATCCGTTACAAAACCCAACCCCAACGAGTGAACACGATCATCTCAAGCCCCGAAATGGAAATCAGGCAAGACACTGACGGTACGTTGCTCGCTGCAGAAGACTACGTAGATGAGGCGCCGCAAAACAGCGCGCAAGCCATCGCACAGAGAACGGCCAAAGTCATCCAGCACGAACTGCACGGGGTGCTATCCATAGAGCCGCAAACGGCGTGCGTCGGCCTCAGACCAATGCCTGTCGATGGCATTCCAGTCATTGGCTATCTGCCGAACCTCAGCGGTGCCTATGTTTGCGTCATGCATCCGGGCGTGACATTGGCGGCAGTCGTAGGACGACTGGTGGCCGAGGAGATCGTCGGGGGAGGCTTTGCGACCGCGTTAGCGCCGTGTCGGCCAGATCGATTCCAATCAGCGTTTTGAGCAATTCACCCGCAATAAAATGCAGCGCTGGCAACGGCATGCCATCTTGTACGATGTCTTATCACAAGGTATTACTACGTCTCCTCAACAAAAATAAAACCACGGAGATCGCTACATGGACTCATTCCTGTCCGCCAAGCCTGAAAGCCTTGACCAAGTGAAAGGCAATACCCGCCGCAGTTTCCTGAAACAGTCGCTCGCTGTTTCCGCCACGCTCGCCACTGTCGGCAGCGCCGCACTGCCCCGCTTCTCCGATGCCGCCGAACCCTTGAGTCAGCGCTACCCTGATCCACTGATTCATATCCTCGACGACAGTTTCCTGGAGCTACGCGTTTTCAACGCCAGTGTTGAAAAGCTCGCCACCGGCATGCGCTGGGCCGAAGGACCGGTGTGGGTCGGTGATGGCCGCTATCTGTTGGTCAGCGACATCCCCAATAATCGCATCATGCGCTGGGACGAAATCACCGACTCCTTCACGGTGTACCGCGAACACTCAAACTTCTCCAACGGCATGTGCCGGGATCGACAAGGGCGTCTGATCGTTTGCGAAGGCTCCACCACCACTAGCGAAGGGCGCCGCATCACGCGCACCGAACACAATGGCACGATCACCGTGCTGGCCGACAGTTTCGACGGCAAGCCCTTCAACTCGCCCAACGACATTGTCTGCAAAAGTGATGGCTCGATCTGGTTCACCGACCCGCCATTCCAGACCGGCAACAACTACGAAGGCCACAAAGTCACCCCGACCCAACCCCACGCCGTGTACCGCATCGACGGTGAGAGCCAAAAAGTCACTCGGGTAATCGACGACCTTAACGGCCCCAACGGCCTGTGCTTTTCTCCCGATGAAAAGACCCTGTATGTCGTCGAAGGTCGCGCCAAGCCCAATCGCTTGATCTGGGCGATTACGGTGAAAGACGACGGCACCCTGGGTGAACGCCGCAAGCACATCGAAGGCTTGGACTATGCCGCGATTGACGGCATCAAGTGCGACGAAGCGGGCAACCTGTGGTGCGGCTGGGGCGGTGATGGTGATCCCAAGGCCGACCTGGAAAAACTCGACGGCGTGCGTGTTTTCAACTCGCAGGGCAAGGCCATCGGGCACATTTCGCTGCCAGAACGCTGCCCGAACCTGTGCTTCGGCGGGCGCGAAGGCAATCGACTGTTCATGGCCAGTAGTCACTCGATCTACTCGTTATTTGTAAATACGCGTGGGACTACGTTCGCGTTGTAAAAACGACGCCGGTCTCGCGATAGTTCCGTGAGTAGCGAAACAAGATCCTGCCGCGCATCCGAGGCTGCGCGGTGACGATCCTTGTCGCTGAATTATCGTTCGATAGCATGCCGCCCTGTATCGACGGCGCCGCCCAAGGGTGAAGTCAGAGTGCCTGGCCCTTGGCTATGCAATACGCGTTGACGAACGTTGCCGTGTGCTGCAAAGCCTGACGTATATCCGGTTTGGCTATTCCATGCCTGTTGGCAAATTGCTCGACCGCCGCGGTGTTGAAACGAGTGGTCTGGATAAAGTCCAAGGCTTCCGGTTTTGTATTCAAAAACCACGCGACCGGAGGAATACTCAGTAGCCACTTCAGCAGTCGGAGTGAAATGTGATGTTTGGGAGACTTCAAGCCCAAAGGTTTAGCCACCTGTGCCAGGAGTTCTCGCAAGTTTGGCGTTTGATCGTCAAGCGCCAGCAGTTCCTCGCCCACCATGGCAGGATCAAAAGCACAAACAGCCACCAGTTCGACCAGATAATCCACGGTGACCAGTGGCAGCCAGTGCTCGGCGGTACCGGGCACTGCAGTCATCTTGCCCTGCACCAGGTTGCGTATCAGCGCCACCAGCGGCTGACCGTCAACGATATGCCCGGTGCGGCTGTGGCCACAGACCGTCGCAGGGTGGACAACGGTCATCTCACCACCCTTGGCGGACATGACCTGCTGGGTCGCAAAATGCGCCTCCAGCTTGCTTGCCTCGTATCCACCGACACGTCGGTAGACGGCGGGCCAGTTCGTCAACTCCGGCTGACGAGGATCAATGCCGATGCGTTGCAGATGTTCATGATTGTTCAGCATGTAGCCGCCGATCATCACTAAACGGCTTTTTTGCTCAGCCGCCAACAGCGCCACACGCTTTGCCCCCTGCACATTCACCGCACGAGACTGCTCCATCGAAAGCCCCCATGCGAAGTGAGCGCCCAGATGGAATATGACGCTGGCGCGCCTCAGCACCTCCTGATCAGCCAGGCTCAGCCCGAGATTGTCCTGTTCCAGATCGCCAGCCACGGCAAATACCCGTGTCGCGCACCCGCCTAAACTATCAACTTGCTCGCGCAACGCAGCCAGCCGCTCCGGGCGACGCATCAATACCCGAAGGGTGTGACCTTTTGCACTCAGGTTCGCCAGCAAATGTTGACCGATGAAGCCGGTTCCCCCCGTGACAAAGCACTCCACGCTCATTTCCCTGCTCCTTGTTGAAGGTGAGAAATCAAGCGTAAAGTATCGACCCAACTCTACAGTCAAGCGGTGTTTTCATGAAAATCGGCGAACTCGAGGCTCGCAGCGGCGCCAGCCGTCATACGTTGCGTTACTACGAGCAAATCGGCCTGATCTCACCGCTGCGGCAAACCAACAACTATCGTGTCTACACCGAGCAAACCCTGCAGGATCTGGACTTTATCCAGCGCGCGCAAAGCATGGGATTTTCCTTGGGGGAAATAGGCGAGATTCTGGATGCGCAGCGCAACAAGCTGATCGACTGTGCTGACGGCGCGAAGCTGATTGAAAAGAAGATGGCCGAAATCAAACAGAAAATTGCCAACCTCCAAAGCATCCATCGGTATCTGGATGTAGAGCGTGCGACCCTCGAAGCGAGTGCTGCCAGGCAACTTGAGCTTCAACAGTTGAGCGACGCTGCCAATCATTGAACCTACGGCAAATGCGTGGGGAGGCTCCTGCGCAAAGTGTGCTGTGCCTACAACATCCTGCGCCAAAATGGTGTGCCGCTGGGCAAGGCGGATTATGTGCAGCACATGTTTGCGTATCTAAGGAAGTAATTGCAGCGCGAGCTTCGGGTCAATCAGGATTGACCCGGAGTTTTTGCAGAAGAAACGCCAGTGACTCCACCGCCCCGTGATAACTCTGCGTTGAACGCTGCGTATCCCATGACATGGCATCGTCCACACAGAAATCGCCAACGCATTCCATGCTCAGATCCTCATCGAGCAGTCCGAGCGGAATCCACACGTAAGGCGATTCGCGAAGCGGGTTGGGCACGGTCGAGCCGCATTGTGCGCAGAAGTCGTTTCTGTAGCCGCTGGGTTTGACCCAACTGTTAATCAAGTCCTGCCCTGCATCCCAGCGAAAGTCCCGAGCGTTGACCAGAGTGGCGAGGTTGAACCCGACACCGGTTTGCTTGCGACACAATGAGCAGTGGCAGCGATAGAAAAAGCGCGGTTCCACTGAGAGGGAAAAGCGTACTGCCGCGCAAAGACACTGCCCTGTTGTCATGGGGACCTCCTTGGAAAAACGATTGATCAGGCGCTGGCGTCAGGTTTAGAAACAAGCGCGCCGGCAGAACCTCAGGTTACAGACAGAATTTATTGCGCCAAGTGTTAACAGAGATTTGAATGGAATCGTCTATCGAGATGGCGATCCCTCCTCTTGCGCTCAAAGCCTAAATCAGCTTTTCGACCAAAACCGTGTCCGCCTCGATAGACATATCGCCAAAATCGCCCTCGAGAGATAGAACGTTTTCAACAAAGCTGATCCCTTCCAGCTCTCCGAGGACGCGAGAATTTTGAAGGTGCAGAGCACCGAGACTGATGGGCAACTCTGCGCCATCGATATTCCACGCCGTCAGTTTGCATCGGCAGCCGTCCTTCAGGCTGACGACCATTTCGAAACAGCGATGTGCCTGATCCAACGTGAACGATAAAACGTCGCTACTTTCGAGCGCTTGTACATCCATACTGAGCTTCTTATGTTTAAAAGCGCATTCTAACGATCTGCGAGGCCCCGGCCATGACTCAGATAAAAAACCCCGAAGACGCTCCCGCCGCATTCCAGGCAGCCTGGAACGCTCACGACATGGCGGCACTCGGAGCTCTGTTCGATCCGCAAGCGACGTTCGTCAATCGTTTCGGCCACTTCGTTCGGGGCGTCGAGCAGATCGTTGCGCTGCACGCGCCCATTCACCAGACGATCTATCGTGACTCCACTCTTGAGAGTGAACTGATCGATATCGATCCTGTTGCTGACGGGGTGGCGATCATTCACTTCTGGAGTCGTTTGTCGGCCGGTGCTGCGCATCCGGCCGGAGCGCATGTGGTGGATACGCTGATTCTCGCGGTGCTGATCAGGCAGAACGAGGCTTGGCGCATCAGAGCGCTGGAAAATGTGACCCTGACCAACCCGCGCACAGGTGAAGCCACCCTGCGTGATTAGCGGTAATCCGTTTCAGCGCACCGCAAAAGGTTTTTCGCTGCATGCTGCATCCGTTTCACTCCCTGCTCCGTATATTCAACACCCTCATTCGAAGGGTCGAAGAATCAAGGAGACGCACCATGCACATGCTCATCAAACGCCTTGCTGTCGCTTGCTTCACCCTGCTCTGCCTCGGCGCTGGATCCAGTTTTGCCGCCGATACCGTGATGGTTGGCGGCGCGGCCATGTATCCGACCAAGACCATCGTCGAGAATGCAGTCAACTCCAAGGATCACACGACCCTGGTCGCTGCGGTCAAGGCCGCCGGGCTGGTGGATACGCTCAACAGCAAGGGCCCGTTCACGGTCTTCGCCCCCACCAACGAAGCCTTCGCAAAACTGCCCGCCGGCACGGTCGATACATTGGTCAAGCCTGAACACAAGGCCGATCTGACGAAGATCCTGACTTACCACGTCGTCGCCGGCACTCACACGGCTAAACAGTTGATGGACGACGCCAAAATGCACGGCGGCAAAGTGATGCTGAAAACCGTCCAGGGCGAATCGCTGACCGTGATGTTGCACGACGGCAAGCTGTGGGTGCAGGACGCCAAAGGCGGCAAGGCGGCCATTACCATCGCGGACGTCATGCAATCCAATGGCGTGATTCATGTGGTCGATACGGTGCTGATGCCGAATTGACTGGCTGACTTGGCGGGAACTCATCAAAGAGTCCCGCCAAAGTCACGATTGAAAGAATTACCGACTCACGCCGAACGCTTTTCCACCCAGCGCCGATATTGCCGGGTGCGAAACGCCATGGCGATCTGCTGCAAAATCAGCGCGCGTAACGGTGACACACCCGGATCAGGCTTTTTCGCCCGACTGAGTTTACCCAGCTGAAACTTCACCACCGCCATGTTCGCCAAGGCCGCAATGGCCTTGTTTTTCCAAGTGATCGGCGGCAATTGCGGGGCGTTGTCCTTGCCCTGCAGCCAGTCGCGCGGCAGGTACGGATCGATGGCCAACGCGGTACCGATGCCGACCATGTCCACACCACTGTGCACGACGCTTTCGGCAACCGGACGACGGCGGATGCCGCCGGTGACCATCACTGGAATTTTGGCAACGGTCTGAAGGTCCCGGGCAAATTCGACGAAATAGGCCTCGCGAGCCAGAGTTCGACCATCGCGCGCCTCACCTTGCATGGCCGGAACTTCGTAGCTGCCACCGGACAGTTCCACCAGATCCACGCCCAAATCGTTGAGCAGCTCAACGACCTTTTTCGCGTCGTCAGCGGTGAATCCGCCGCGCTGGAAATCGGCGGAATTGAGTTTGACCGCTACGGCAAACTCTGCAGAAACCACCGCCCTGACTGCCTTGACGATCTCGACCAACAACCGCGCGCGGTTCTGCAGAGAGCCGCCCCACTCGTCCATCCGTTGATTGGTCAGAGGCGAGAGAAACTGGCTCAACAGATAGCCGTGGGCGGCGTGGATTTCCACGCCGGTGAACCCCGCCTGTTCACCCAGGCGTGCGGTATTGGCAAAACGCTGGATGACGTCCTTGATCACACTGGCGGTCATGGCGTGGGGCGTGGCGAAACGCTTGGACAGTTTGCCCAGCTCCAGCGGCACCGCTGACGGCGCCCAGGTTTTCTGCCCGAGGTTGGACTGCATCTGGCGCCCCGGATGATTGATCTGCAACCAGAACTGCGCACCGGCAGAACGGCCGATCCGCGCCCAGCGCTTGAACTTGTCGAGTTGCTGATCATCCTGCAGCACCACGCCGCCCGGCCCGGTCATGGCGCGGCCGTCGACCATCACGTTGCCGGTGATGATCAGCCCGGCACCACCGTCGGCCCATGCCTGATACAGACGCATCAGTTCTGCAGAGGGCGCCTGGTCGGCGTCCGCCATGTTTTCCTCCATGGCGGCTTTGGCGATGCGGTTCTTGATGGTCGAACCGTTGGGTAAGGTCAGGGGGTCGAACACATTCATGGGGCAGTCCTCAACTGGAGATGAGGCCACCATAAGATTGAAGTCAACTTTAAGGTCAATAGCCTTTTTAGCTGATTCGCGCTTTAACGCGCCACATCGCGACACTCTGCAGCGCCCACCACACCTTGTTCGCGCAGTCGATTTATCAGCATTTGCGCATTGTCCGCGCACGCCACTCCCACGGGCTTGCCTTCAATGCCCTGGATGACGAGCTGAAGTTGTTCCTTGTTCTGCGCCAGCCGTTGCTGCAGCACCTCGATTTCTTCGACCTTTTGCTTCAAGCCACTGAGCAACTGGTCATGCTGCCAGCCACTCGCGTTCATCGGCATCAACTGACGGATTTCCTCCAGGGAGAAACCTGCCGCCTGCGCGCCGGTGATGATATGCAACACCCACTGTGTGTCGGGGGCGTAATCGCGATAGCCATTGGCTTTGCGCGCGACTGAAGTGATCAACCCGCTCGCTTCGTAGAAGCGGATACGCGATGGCGCCAGTCCGCTGATTTTTGCCAGTTCACCAATTCTCATGTCCGACTCCGCAGCACGTTAACCTTGAAGCTGACTTTAAACCTGAAGGAGTGCAACAGCCAACACGGCAAATCACGCCAGCAACTCAGTCATCCACTGCACCTGCCGCGCAACCTCTTCCAGCCTCTCCTCGGGCACAGCCTGGCGCGCCTGTTTGAAACTGTTCAGGGTTTTCTGTTTCTGCCTTAAAGAACGCTGCCATTTAGCGAGGAATGCCGGGCTGCGTGCTTGCATCAGCAACGGGCCGAAGTACAACTGTTCGGCGCTATAACTCAGTGGTGCGCCGCGCTCGGCGACGATGATTTCGTAGAAGAAACGGTTTTCCTGCAGCACTTCCTCGTCGAGGATGCGGTAGCCGTTGTCCATCAGCCATTGGCGCAGGGGTTGCTCGCCGCCGTTGGGTTGCAGGATCAGCCGTTCGTGCCCGCGCAGGTGCGCCTTGCCGCTGTCGAGAATGTCGCGAATCGTCTCGCCGCCCATGCCGCAGAGGCTGATCGCGGTGATTCCGTCATCAGGCTCGATCGCCGCCAGGCCACTGGCCAGACGCACGCTGATGTGCTGCTGCAGATCGTTGTCGCGCACCGTGCGCACCGCGGCATGGAACGGCGTCAGCGCCACCTCGCCGGCCACCGCCGCAACGATGGCGCCACGTCGCATCAGGGCCACCGGCAGATAGCCGTGATCCGAGCCGATATCCGCCAAGCGCGCGCCGGCCGGTACATGCGCCGCCACCCGCTCCAGACGCATGGACAATGTGTGTTCGTTCAACTGCCGCCCTCTTCCCCAGCCGTCGCCGGCGCTGTTGGCCGGACAAGGGGCGCGACTCTAGCGGGCAATGGTGGGTATTTCAAATCCGGACGGGCGCGGTCTTGTTTCGGATTCGGCCTGTCACTGCACAGTCGAGGCATCCACTATCTTCTTTGCAACCGGTCTACTAACCTGCGCGCAGCCGTATCTCAAAACAACAAATGCACTCATGGAAGATCAACCTTGAAAACAGCTCTCGGCGCCCTGCTTCTGCTTGGCCTGTCCACCAGCGCACTCGCGGACTCGCACCCCATCGGCTTCCACCGCACAACCCTGGCGGATCCGCAGCGGCCGCTGGAAATGGTCGTCTGGTACCCGGCGACAACCCATGCAACCGCGCAGGTGATTGACGACAGTCCGGTGTTCGTCAGTGCCTCTGCGGTGCGCGATGCGCCGCCGACCGTCGGCGAGCATCCGCTGGTGGTGCTGTCGCATGGTTACCGTGGCAACTGGAGCAATCAGATGTGGCTGGCCAGTGCGCTGGCCGATCAGGGTTACATCGTCGCGGCAGTCAACCATCCCGGCAGCACCACCCACGACCGCAGTCCGCAAGCGGCGGCGCAGCTGTGGCAGCGGCCGGTCGATCTGCGGCGGGCCATCGAAGCCGTTGTGGCGCAGCCGGGAAAATTTGGCGCGGTGGCGCCGCAGCGGATTGCCGTCGTCGGGCATTCGCTCGGTGGCTGGACGGCTCTGGAAATCGCCGGTGCACGCTTTGACCCCGAGCGTTTTGCCGAGGACTGCAAGGCCCATGCGCAGCTCGCCAGTTGCAACGTCTATAAGCAAATGAACCCCGCCAGCACCGCGCAAGGCAAAGCCGACCTGGCGGCCGACCGGCGTTACAAACCAGTCAGCGCCATCGTTTCGCTGGACCTGGGCCTGTCACGCGGAATGACCGACGCAAGCCTCGCGGCGTTGCCAGTACCGACGCTGGTGATCGCCGCCGGCGCACCTTCCGAAGACCTGCCGGCGCAACTGGAATCCGCCGATCTGGCCAAACGCCTGCCAGCGGCTACCACACGTTATGTCGAGATCAACGACGCCACTCACTTCAGCTTCACGTCGATCTGCAAACCGGGCGCGATCGAGATGCTCGAGGAAGACGCACCGGGCGATGGCGTCATTTGCCAGGATCGCGACAATGCGCGCCCGCGTGAAGTGATCCAGCAGCAGGTGGTAGCGCTGATCAGCGATTTTCTGGCGGCGTCGAAGCCATGACCCCGGCCGCGGCAACCCCTTTGCGAAATGGCTGATGACGGACACCGGTGAGCCGTTTGATCCTGCATCGCTGCAGCAGACTCGCCAAATCGCTCCGAGCCGGTTTTAATGCGCGCTTGATGGGCATATGCCCGGCTCCCCTTCTCCGAGTAGAAACATGAACCGCCAAAAGAAACTGCAGCAGTTGTTCAAGGAAAAGGCCAAAAAGGCCAGCGCCAAACTCGCGCCGAAAAAGCCCAAGTACATCAGCAAGGCCGACCGCGCGAAACTGGCGGCCGAAGCGGCGGCCGAACCGGTTGAAACCCGTGAGAGTTGATTCGCTGCTTCAGGCGTCGATTAAACGCGCTTTACAGATACGCCTCGATGTTCGCGATCGCCCGATCGATGTAGAGCTCTTTCTCGCCAACGGGCGTCACATAATGAAACGCGTTGCGGGTGGCCTCCACACCGGCCAGACGGGCGATGAACCAGGCCGCCATATATTGTGAGGACAGGCAACCGCCAGCGGTGGCGACATTGCCCTTGGCCATGAACGGCTGATTGAGCACCGCCACACCGGCCTCCTCCACCCAGGGCTTGGTGATCAGATCGGTACAGGCTGGGACGTCATTGAGCAGGCCGAGCTTTGCCAGGATCAGCGTGCCCGAGCACTGGGCGCCCAAGAGCTGGCGCTGCGGATCGAGCCGTAGCCGCGCCATCAGCTCGGTATCCGCCACGATATCCCGGGTCAGACTTCCGCTGCCCACCAACACCGCGTCCGCGTCGCTCGCCTCCTCCAATGACACCTGAGCCTCGATTACCAGGCCATTCATCGAGCGCACTTTTTCCGTCGGGCTGGCGATCGACACGCGCCAATCGGGCTGTTTGACGCGGTTGAGAATGCTGAACGCGATGAGCGAATCCAGTTCGTTGAAGCCTTCAAAGGTCAGGATGGCGATGTGCATGGTGAGTCTCTAAATGGGCGATGACTCATCGTAAAATCTGGCGCTTATCACAATCAAAAAATTGTCATGGGTACATTGCGGGCGACATCGACGGGCATTTGATACACCGGCTACGCGCCACGGAAAGGACGGCTGAACAACCGCGTCGTCTCGCCCTATACCTTCTCAGGCGACCACGCCTGCATGCCTGCCAGGAAAGATCGGGCTGTAGCTTTCAGCCAGTGGCTGTAGGAAAGTGGCGAACATCGAATGATGAAAAGGCCAACACCTCATGAAGCCGCTGGATCTGACGCGTTTCGACCTCAATCTTCTGGTGGTTCTTGAGGCGCTTTGGGCGCAAAGGCACGTCGGTCGTGCGGCGCAGCACCTGCATCTGTCGCAGTCGGCCACCAGCCATGCCCTGTCGCGTTTGCGCACGGCGTTTGATGATCAGCTGTTCATTCGCAACCCTCGCGGCATGGCACCGACGCCGCTGGCCATCGAGCTGATGCCCAGAGTGGCGGCGGTGCTCGAATCGGTGCGGCTGGTCGCCAGCCCACGGGGGCCGTTCGATCCAGCGCGTCTGCAGGCGACACTGCGGATAGCGGCCACCGATCACGCCGTGCTGACCGTCATCGCCCCGGCGCTGGCGAAAATTCAGGTTGCGGCGCCGGAGGTGGTGCTGAAACTCGGGCCGGTGGATGGCGAGTCGGCGATGCGCCAACTGGACGCCGGCGAGATCGACCTGGTGTTGGGTTCGGGTTCGTTTGCGCAAGTGCCGCAACGCTTTGATTGCCAGCTCGCGCACAAGGAGCGATTCGTCGGCATCGCCCGCAAAGGGCACCCGGCATTGGTCAAGCGCGGCAAACATTTGCATATGGAACTGGATGACTTCACGCGTCTGCCGCACGTTCTGATTTCGCCCCGGGGCGACGCGCGGGGCGCTGTCGATGACGCGCTGGAACAGCTCGGTCGCAGCCGCAAGGTCAGCGTCACCTGCCCGAGTTTTCTCGCAGTGCCATTCATGGTTGGCGCATCGGAATCGATTGCCGTGGTCGCCGAACGTGTCGCCTTGCAGATGCAGGAAACCGCACAACTGAGCCTGTTCGAATTGCCCCTGACGCTGCCCACCTGGGAGGTCTTTGTCGTCCGCGCACGCGGGCGCGCCAACGAGCCGGCGGTTGAATGGATCACCAGAATGCTGATCGGCGACTGATGATCGACCTCGTGCATCGAGAGGCTGCACCAATGCCATTGGATCGCGCGCCTCGGTGCTCCTAGAGTGCGGACATCCGTTCAACATCCCTGGAATTCTCATGCAAACCGAGCCCACGCTGGTCATGGTTCCCTGCTTCGCCGGTGCACCGTGGCAGCTCGACCAACTCAGCCACTTGCAGCACCGCGCCATGCGTACGTTGCGCTTACCGGACGACGTCGCTGATCTGGAAACGCTCGCCAACTTCATCGTTGATCAAGTGAAAAATCTCGAATGCTACGTGCTGGTGGGCGACTCCTACGGCGCGGTCGCCTCGATCGCGGTTGCAACGCGCCAGCCAAAAGGCCTCAAGGGCCTGGTGCTGTCCGGCGGTTTCGCCAAAAACCCGATCACCTCGCCCCTGCTGAAAACGCTGGCCGCGCTGGCGCCGTTCTTCCCCGGGCCGTTTTATCGACAGACCACCCTGCGCCTCCACGCCGCACAACTGGCTTCGTCGTTCGACAAGGAAGGCGAAATCCCTTGGTCAACCGCCAGGAGCCGCGCCTTCTTCATCGAGCAAACCCCACACAAGGCCTACGTCAACCGCGTGCGCTCGATCGAGACCGTCGACTACACCGCCCTGCTGGCAAAGATCGACGTGCCGACGCTGATCCTCACGCCCGAGGAAGACAGGCTGATCGGCAGAGAGGCGGCGGGGATCCTGCTGAAGGGGATAAAGACCGCGCAGGAAGTCGTCATGCCGAGGACCGGGCATATGTTCAGGTTTTCGCATCCGGGGGCGTATTCGCTGGAGGTCAGGAAGTTTCTGCAGCGGGTGGCGCTTTGAGTGTATTTGGGCCAGTCAGATGCTGCGCGGCATATCGATCCGAATTGCCGTTTTTTGTTGCAGCCACTAGCCTCACCAGGTCAAAAGCACAAATCAGAGACCCGCATGACCGCACGCCCCGCCACGGATAGCGACCTGACAGCCCTCTTCGACTTGCATCGAGCAGTCTTCCGCGAACACATCGAAAAAATATGGGGCTGGGATGAGAGTTGGCAACGCGCAAATTTCGCGGTGGAATTCGCATGCACAGCCACTTCGGTTATTGAACAAGACGGCCGGCTTGTTGGCTATGTGCAAATACTGGAAAAGGAAGACCGAATCCATGTTCAGAACATCGCTATTTCGCCCGAATACCAAGGCAAGGGCATTGGCTCGCGCATTCTGAAGAACCTCCAGCTGCAAGCCGCTGCACGTCAAGTGCCATTGCAATTGGGCGCTTTTCGCACGAACACTCTGGCGCAGAAGCTCTATGAACGGCTGGGCTTTCGCCAGACTGGCACGACAGACACGCATATTGAAATGTCGTGGACAGGCCCTGAAAGCCAGCAGACGTGATCCGAATCCATCCGCGTAAAAAACCTTCCCCAACTCAACCTATAAGGACATTCAATGCCACGCTCGCTGCAGTTCGAACAAGTCGACGTATTCGCCGATCACCCCTACGAAGGTAATGCGCTGGCAGTGGTGGTGGATGCTGATGGGCTGACGACCGAGCAGATGCAGGCGTTCGCCCGCTGGACTCAACTCAGTGAGACCACTTTTCTGTTGAAGCCCGAGGCGCCGGACGCGCACTACCGTGTCCGCATCTTTACACCGTTGCGTGAGCTGCCCTTCGCTGGGCATCCCACCCTGGGCAGCTGCAAGGTGTGGTTGGCACGGAACGACAACCCTGAGCAGCTCGAGATTGTTCAGGAGTGCTCGGCGGGCTTGATTCGGGTACGCAAGCAAGGTCCGCAACTGGCTTTCGCCGCGCCACCATTGGTGCGCAGCGGGCCGCTGGAGGCAACGACGCTCAACCTGATCGAGCAAGGACTCGGCCTCGCCACCGGGCAGATCCGCGCGAGCCAATGGGTCGATAACGGTCCGGGTTGGGCGGGCGTGTTGCTGGCGAGTCGTGAAGACCTGTTGGCGATCAAGCCTGATTACGCGGCACTGCAGGGGCTGAATGTCGGGGTTATTGCGCCGTGGGCGGGTCCCGACGCTGAAACGGACGTGGAAGTCAGAGCCTTCATGGGCGAGGAATGCGCCGAGGACGCCGTCACCGGCAGCCTCAATGCGAGCCTGGCTCAGTGGCTGATCGGCTCAGGCATCCTTGGCGACCGCTACACCGTGAGCCAAGGCACCGCCATGGGCCGCCGCGGCCGATTGCACATTGAGAACGTGGACGGCAGCGTCTGGGTGGGCGGTGCCGTTCAGCACTGTATTTCCGGCCGGGTGGTCTTTTGAGCAGTTTTTTTTTGAATCACGCTCTGCCCATTTCTGCGCATGCAGCCTCAATGTCCCAGAGCGCCCCTTCTGAAACCGCTTAAGCGACCTTCCTGGTAAAACGAAAACTACTGAACCCAGGCATTTGATGAACCGAACAGTCTTGCTGCCCGTATCCCATTAGAGACTTCATCATCTTTGGCATCCACGACCTGCAGCTTACCGACTGTTTAGCCTCTGACCGGTGGCGAATGCTTCAACCGCACTGGAAGCGTTGCTTTCCCGAACTTACTATTAAATTCGCTGGATTCATGGCCAACCATTAATCTGACGAACTTAAAGTAAAACTCCGACGCTTGGTCATCCGAAACAATAGCTGCCAAGTATTTTGCGCAGAGATTCACTGTTGTTTTCCCAGCAAAACATCCAAATCCACACGTTATAGTTATTTCAGAATGCTATAACCGAAGTCACAAAAAAATATAAAAACCTGTCACTTCTGACAGGTGGCGTAAAAGGCGCTATCTTTTAGAATTAGATCTCCCAACTCCCATTCAACAAAAAGACAATTTCGAGAAAAAAATGGACCTATACCCAGTCGACACTGAAACTAAATCAGCTATATACACAGAACAAATGAACCGACCAAAAATTGATAATGAAAACGAAAGAATCACAGTCGTGGAACGACTGATATTACATAAAATCGGAGAGGAACTAAAGCTTTCAGTTAGTTCGCGCACCGGAACTTTAGAATATTATGAAGACACGCTTGACAAAATTGAAATAACCATCTCCGAGCTTGGGGATATTTTTGCTAGCGAGGATGGATATCGCTGTCGCTTTAGGCTTGGAGATGGAAACTGGCATGATCAAATACACATTCAGCGCTTTATCGGTTCAAACGCTAAAAACAGTTCGGCCAATATCAGTCAAAGCTGTGTAGAACAAGCCATTTGGTCAAAGTGGTACAAAAGAGAGTCAGACATCATCAACAATAAAACAAATGAGTTGCAACGCGAATACAACACAAGATTTTTAGAAGCTCAGGAAAAGCTGAACATCACAAGTTCCGTACAACTAAACTTTAACCCCCCGGAAGAAAATGAATACGGAACCATCACTATTGAAATTCCTCCCATCAAATTTAATTCAACACCTGAAGAATTTAAGGCAGCCACAGACGCTTTCAACATAAACCTGGAAAGAAAAAGAATTGAACGCGAATATCAAAGTGCATACAAAAATTTATTAGCTCAAGGCGTGAAACACATTGCCGTCGATTTCGCCATCAAAGAAATAAAACAAACAGCTAAAGACAAAATAGCTTCAATTGTTTTAAACAAATGAAAAACGTTTCGAAAAATCGCCACCATCATTTAGGGAGAACTTAAACATGGGAATCGCAGTCAGTGCAGGAGGAGATTTCTCTGCTGCTATCACAGCAATGGTAGAGGATATCGTTGAATATGGTTTTGCCACAGATCCATTCAAACGCCCCGACCGATATAGCATCCACCGACCAGGAGCGGTTACAACGTACAACGAGATTAAAACCATCTCAGCACGATATCGAAACTGGGCTGACTTGGGAAACAACAGAACATTGTTATTACCCGTACCTATCCTATACCCGCAAATTTGGTTTCACACCGAAACAAGCAAAGAACACAGAAGCGTTTGGGATTGCGAATACGGAGCCGAAAAACCTTTGTATTCCGGACCAGAAGGTAATCGCAACAGTGTAGAGGCAGATAAACGCTGCCCCTACAGTGGTAGAGGTGCACGCGCGGGACAGTTAATTTATAAGTACGGTGAGAATGGACTGGCACAGCCCGTCTGGAATGAATACAGCTTCACCACTTTAAACGAAGAGGGTGAGCTTTATTTCAGAATCAACACCACAAATGATGATTTGGAATCAAACTCAGGAAATATAAAAATAATAATCGCCCGAAACCCAGCGATTACGCCAAAACAAGACATGATATATACGGTTTACGCACAGTGCGGGTGGAAAAGTACGAAACTCCCCCGCTGGACCAACTGGAAACTTATAGATAGTGATGGATATAGCCCGAATGCTTTCATGTCAATGCCAATGCCAGCTATCTTGGAACGCAGTGCATGTTGGCGATATGCTCCAGACCCCGAACCAGAAAAATCTGTGGTAAATGCTGTAGGGGCCTTGCGATATCCTTACTGCGGACCTGGTGGATGTAAAGAAAGCGTCGAGGGTGATACGCGATATCCATATCACGGCCCAGGAGCCAAACGGGGGCAGCTACTTTTCAAGTATGGCGCAAAAGGAACTGTTCTTCCCCTCTGGAGCGGCGACGCGGTTTATGCGCAAGAATGTACTGGTTCGTTATATCTGGCTTGTAATGGGCCCACAGTTATTCTCCCAGACGACAACATCATTCGAAGTGAATTTGATGTCAGCAATGCAGGGTTTGGTCTATTATCGTTAAGAATATCCTGAGAAAAACACCATTACATTTCCAACCCTTCCTGGTATCCAGCCGGTTTTTTTGCAAATTTCAAGTTACACGCAGAAAGCCGGCACCTCAACTTCCATTTTGTCCTTGAATACGCTGACAAACCCCTTTCTACTGTAAAAACCTATGAAATTGTTTTATCAATAACGTCGATTCGGCCGTTCACGGTGAATATAACTCAAAATACCGCAATGGTTGATGAGCCTAGTTAAAAAAAATAACGATCCTTTAGCTTAAACATTATTATCAAGCTCAATGCGACGGGATCATCAGTGTTCTGCCCGTATCCCACCGGTTTCAACTTCATATCAGCCTGGCAACCGACCCTGTCGGTAATGCCCCGTCCTTCTCAAGCGCAGTCAGTTTCTCGACAATTCGGGCACGCTCGCTTTCTGATGTTTCGCGGTCAGTAATCGAGTAAGTCTGGCCATAGACCCATGCACGCAACTGCTCAAGCACGGAAGGTTCAGCAGGTGCGCGAGACAGCTGCTGCAACAGATACCCGGCCTGCATCCATTTGGGCATCAGCTCAAGCAGCGCCTGACGTCGAGAGGCGGACAGCGCAGGCCAGAGTGTTTCGAGCTGAGCGCTGAATGCTGACTCGATGACTTTCCATGGCTGCGGACGCAGGCCGCGTACTCCCGCCTCGAACACCGGGCGTGACGGATCCGCGATCGCCGCGATCAGTAAATCAGGCCTGCACTCTCCTTCGAGGCTCAGGACCAGTGACCGAACCTCGCCACTGTTTTGGCTGAGGGCCGCGTTCATCCACCCTTGCGGGATTGCCATGCCAAGCGACTGCGCCAACCCGAGTACGCCAAGCCAACGGGCTTTGGTGGCGGGAATCTCGCCTGCCAGTTGCGCTTGAAGTACCTGCAACGGGTCGACGCCATACTTTCTGGCGGCCCAGAGTGCAGTCGATCTTGCTGCAGACGATGGGTCGGTCAGAAAGTCTTCGATCAGTCGTGTGCGATCCGTTTGCAACTCAATGGCTTGCAGAAACGACAGGCGCCGGAGAATGCTGCTGTTGCTGGCGAGTCCATAGGCGATGGCCTTCTGCGCCGATTCCAGAGGCAGCGCCATTGCCCTGCCGAGCGCAGCTCGCCGCACACTGAAATCTGCATGATGAAGGCTCGCGACAAGAAACGCCTCCAGCTCATCTGCGCGCTTTGTCTGAGCGAGTACCCTGAAAAACAACCGCGTACAGGCGCCACGGCTGGTTTCGAAGGCAGCTGTGGTTTGCGCGAGGCATTCAGGTGTTGCCAGCAGCGCTTCAAGCTTTTGGATGGTAGCGCCGTGGTCTTCGCGTCGGCGCTGCTCAAGGGCAAGGATGGCGGGAGTCTTGGCGATCAGCCAAGGGCCATACTCGGGGGTCAGGTAGTCTGCGAAAGCGTCTCTGGCCGCCGCACGTACCTGCGGCACCCAGTCGTTGAGCCGCACGATAATGGACGCCAGCCGCTCGGTCGATTGCGATGAGCGGATTTGCCGTAGACCGGCCTCCCTGTGGAATCCATCCCAGGACATGACCAGCCACTTCCAGTCACGCACTGGCAATACTTCAGGTGGATCTACTGGATCTACTGGATCTACTGAGCGTTCGGTTTTTGCAGTGGTGGATGTTTTTCCGGTGAGTCTTTGCAACAAAACTTTCCACATGGAGCTGACTATCCCTGACGTCCGAACATTGGCGTGAGCCATAGCATGCCTGTCACCGTCGCTTTTTTAAATGCAGGGTTCTCTCACAACCTATCTTTCAACCACAGCGAAACACGCAAGCCACACCGCCCCACTTCATCGACAAAACTCAAACCCACCCGAATCCCCGTCCGTTCGGCGATCGCTCTGACAATCGACAGCCCCAACCCGGACCCAGCCTCGCCGGTCCCCAGGCTGCGGTAAAACGGATCGAACACCAGCGCCTGTTCTTCGGCGCGGATGCCCGGCCCCGAGTCCTTGATTTCGATGCGCGCGCCCTGCTCCGTCCGTTCGACGCTGAGGTCGACTCGTCCGCCCGCCGGGGTATAGCGGATGGCGTTATCCACCAGGTTCTTGATCAGGATGATCAGATCCAGTTCGCTGATGACGACCTGCACATCCTCGACGCTCTCCACGCCGATATCGATGGCTTTGTTCTCTGCCAGTGGCAGCAGGTCTTCCAGCACTCGGCGGAACACTGCATGCACCGACACGGCAGCCTCGGCGCGTTGCGCGATTGATTGTGCGGCGGCCAGCGCGAGCAATTGCTCGATCAGCTTGCGACTGCGCTCGATCCCCTGAGCCAGCGGCAGAAAGTTCTGCCGGGTGTCAGCCGACATGGGCGTAGCGGCCAATCGCTCAGCCTGCAGCGACAGCGCCGTCATCGGCGAGCGCAGTTCATGGGCGGCATCGGCGATAAACCGTCGTTGCGCCTCCATCGCCTGCGCAACGCGGCGCAGCAACCGATTGATCGCCACGACGAAGGGCCGGATTTCGCTCGGCAAGTGCTGTTCATCAATCGCATGCAGGGCCTGTTGGTCGCGCTGATCGATTTCCGCCGAGAGCGTCGCGATCGGGCGAAACAGCTTGCGCACCAGATCCCCCACCACCAACAGCAGCACCGGAAACAGAATCAGAAATGGCAGCAGGCTGCGCCAGGCGCTTTCCCGGGCTTCCTTGTCGCGCACATCGGCTTCCTGCGCGACCGCAATGCGTTCGCCTGCCGAGGTGGTTCTGACCAGCACACGATAGTGTTCACCGGCAATATTCAGCGTCGCCAGACCATCGGCCAGGGTCAGGGGAAAGGGCAACGGAATGCTCGCGTCATCAGTGCCGACGGCTTTGCTGCTGTCGGACAGGTATTGCACGGTGATCCGCGAGTCTTCGTCATCGCCAACGACCTGCCCGGCAGCGGGATAACCCAGGGTCATGTGCTGCCGATCGAACAGCAGCGCCACCTGACGCAGGCTTTCGTCCTGCATTTCGTGCGCTTCGTCGAGTGCCGAGATGAACGCGAATGCACCGGCGAGCAAGGCGACGATGAGTATCGCCAGTGACAGCGTGATGGATAGCCGTGACTGCACCGAGTCGCTCAAACGCCTTTTGAAACCATCCATCCCATCCCCCTGACATTCCTGATGACATGGTTGCCCAGTTTGCGCCGCAGCGAATGGATCAAAAACTCCACCGCGTTGCTTTCCACTTCGTTGCCCCAGCCGTAAATCCGGTCTTCAAGTTCGCTGCGCGAGAGAATCGCCCCCGGGCGGATCAACAGTGCCTGTAACAGCGCAAACTCGCGGCTGGAAAGCTGCACATCGGCGACTTGCGCGGTAGAGGCCTGTTTCGAAATCAGGTTCAGCAACACCTCGCCGTTATCCAGCAACGATTGCGCGTTACCGCCGCGACGGCGCAATACCGCGCGCATCCGTGCCAGCAACTCGGCCATGGCGAACGGTTTGAGCAGGAAGTCATCCGCACCGCCATCGAGGCCGCGCAGCCGATCATCGAGGCCATCGCGGGCGGTAATAATCAGCAGCGGCACGGGGTTGTTGCGCGCGCGAATGGCATCCAGCACATCGAGCCCGTCCTTGCCGGGCAGGCCGAGGTCGAGCAACACCAGATCGTAGGTCTGGGTGTCCAGCGCCGCCAGCGCGGTGAGGCCGTTTTTCACCCAGTCGGTGGCGTAGCTCGCTTCCTTGAGCGCCGCCTCGATGGCTTCGCCAATCATCAGGTCATCTTCGACCAGCAGAATCCGCATGCAGCGCTCCGACAGAAAAAGGCGCGACGGTCATTGCCATCGCGCCTGTATTGAAGCACTTGAACCGACGTTTGTCCGCCGCCGGTTCAGCGCTGCGATCACTGCTTGCCGTTCATCGAATCGAAGGCCTTGAGCAGGTCGTCCATGGCCGCCTTGCAGTCAGCCTGCTTCGGCGAGTTGGCGCGCAGAGCATCCAGCGCGCGGTCAATGGCCTTGTCCAGTACATGCCAGTCGGCAGCGGCACGCGGCTTGATGCCGGCTTCGGCAGAGTCCCAGGAGGTCTCCAGATCCTTGATCCGGGTCTTGGCGCCGAGCAGGTCGTTTTTCTCGACCAGCGTGCTGACGTCAGCGGCGATGTTGCGGAACTCGCTCAGGTCACCCAGCTTCGAGCCCGATTGCGGCGGCGCGCTCAAAGAGCTGGTCGGCGTGCCGGCAGCGGGCTTGTCGGCGGGTTTCGAGCAGCCGGCGAGGCTGCCGAGCAGCACCAGAGACGAGATGATCGCGACGTGGCGAAAAGCCGTTTTGAAGGCGTGCATATTGATTCCTTGATGGGTATCCAAACGTTTATTGAGTGAGGGTTTTGCGATTGCCAAGGCTGATCTGCGCGACCGCCACCAGCAGCACGATGACGCTGAGGAAGATCGCACTGGTCCAGGCGGCGCCCATGCCCAGGCCACCGTAGGTCTTGGCCTGAGTCAGCAAGTCACCGAGAGAGGCGCCGAACGGACGGGTGAGGATGTAGGCGATCCAGAAGGTCAGCACCACGTTGGCCCCCATCCGCCAGGCCAACAGCGTCGCCGCGATCAGCGCGCCGAATATCACTGCACCGACGGTGAAGCCCAACCCCAACGCTTCGGTTGCCAGGTCCCCGGCGGCAGTGCCCAGGGCAAAGGTGCAGAGCACAGTGGACCAGTAAAAAAGCTCGCGCCGCGGCGTGTTGATTTCGCGGATCGACAGGTTGTTCTCCATCGTGAACCAGATCAGGAAGTTAACGGCCAGCAACACCGAGAACACCGCAGTGCTGACGTACAGGCTGATGTCGAGCATGTCGGTCATGATGTCGGTGATCTGCGTGCCGACGATGCTCACCAGCACCACGGTCAACCAGTAGATCCAGGGCGTATACGCGGTTTTACGCATTTGAAAGAACAGCGCGCACCCGAGTAACAGCGCCATGCCGATGCTGGTCCAGCCAGCACCGAAACCGGCATCCACGGCGAGAAAGTCGGCGCCGGTTTCACCCACGGTCGTCGAGAGAATCTTGATCACCCAGAAGGCCAGTGTCACTTCGGGGACTTTGTTAAGCCATCCGGCTTTAGCGGGATTCATGTGTGGATCGCCTCTCCTGTCCAGCGCTGAACTTGCGCTGGGGGGAAGATACGAGCCAATACTTAGCTGAGACTGAGGGTGTGCACGGCGCGGCCGATCCACTGGTCCACCCTGCTCACCTGAAATTTTCCGCCGTGCCCGGTTCGATCACCTAACCTCATAGCTGGTGTGATCAACGAGAACCGGCCCCTCTCATGCGCAACACATTGAAGTTATTGTTGTTTGTCGCGCTGCTCCTGCTCGCTGCGGGCAGTTCGGCGTTGTGGGCGGCGGATTTGCCGGCGCCTTCGGCGACCACTGCGGCGCCGCTGGTGGAGGTCTCGCAAAGTGATCTGCAAGCCCTGCAACTGCGCCTCGACGGGCTGAAGCAGCAGATTTCCGCCGCCAACAACTACAACCAGCTCGAAGGCCCGCAAGACCGGGTGCAAACGTTCATTCTGGACATCGATCGGTTGTCGGCTTCGTTGTTGCCGCAGCAAGCTCAATTGACGGTGCAACTGGGGGTGCTCGGCGCAGCGCCGGATACGCAGATTGCCGCCGAACAAGCGGAAATCGCCGCGCAACGGGCGCAGCTCAACGAGCAAAAAAACAAGGTCGATGCCACGCTCAAAAGCCTTGCCGCGCTCAAACAAAGCGCCGCCGAGCTGATCACGCAAATCGCCGGCATTCGCCGCACACTGCTCGAAAGCGAACTGACGCTGCGCACCGACAGCATTCTGAGTCCGGCCTTCTGGTCGCCATTGGTGTCGCCAGAGCAGGATGACCGCCAGCGACTGAATTTTTTCATCAATCAGGTGAAACTCACCTGGGCCACGGTCTGGGCGCCCGGGCAGCGTTTTTTCACCTGTGTGCTGGTGCTGCTGGCTTTGGCTTTCTGGACGCTCGGCCGGCGACTCGCCGAGCGTGGTCTGACCTGGGTTTGCATCCACCGCATGCCGGAGGGGCGCCTGCGCCGCAGCGCGCTGGCGTTCGCCTCGGCGCTGGCGACCCTTGGCACCACGGCCATCGCCCTGCACCTGCTGTTTTACGCCTGCACCCGCCACGAACCGCTGACGCCAGTGCTGCAGACTTTTTCCGAGGAATTCGAAAAAGCCGTCTACGCCTGCGTCCTGATCACCGCGCTGAGCCGCGCACTGCTGTCGACCAAACATCCCTCATGGCGGCTGCCGGCGATTGCCGACCCGGTGGCGCTGGCACTGAGACCCTATCCAAGGATTCTCGCGGCCATACTGCTGGTGCTGGTGACACTGGTGCAGGTCAGCAATGCCACCGGCATGAGCAGCCAGATCGTGATCGCTCAACGTGGGGTGATTGCCATCGTGGTGATCGTGATTCTGGTGCCGCTGCTGTTGCGCGTCGGCAAAGTGCGCAAGGCGTTGCTCACCGCCAATGAACCGGAGGCCGGCAGCACGTTTGCCGGGGCGATCTACAGCATTGCCACGGTGTGCATGTGCGTGTCGGCGCTGGCCTTGCTCACCGGCTACGTGTCGCTGGCCCGCTTCGTCACCTATGAATTGGTCTGGGCCTATATCGTGCTGGCCGGGTTCTATTTGCTGATTCAAGTGGTCAAGGATGCCTGCGAATACCTGTTCTCGCCGCGCTACTCGGCCGGCAAGACCATCAAGCAGACCCTGGGCATGGGCGACCGGCGGCTGGAGCAGATTTCGATTGTGCTGTCCGGTGCCAGCCGCGCCGGACTGTTGCTGCTGGCGGTGATTACCCTGTTCGTCGGCGGCATCGGCACCACGTTCGGGCAACTGACCACCAATGTCATGGGCATTCTCGGCGGCGCCGGATTGCGCAAGCTGAACATCGTTCCGGCGCATCTGATAAATGCGGTACTGGCGCTACTGATCGGCATCTACCTGATCCGCGCCCTGCGCCGCTGGCTCGACAATGAATTCCTGCCCAAGACCGACATGGATCCGGGCATGTGCGCGTCGTTGAGCACGCTGTTTTCCAACATCGGTTATGCCACGGTCATCCTCCTGACGCTGTCGTCGCTGGGCGTGCGCTGGACCAATCTGGCGTGGATCGTCAGTGCGCTCTCGGTGGGGATCGGTTTCGGTTTGCAGGAGATCGTCAAGAACTTCGTCTCCGGGCTGATCCTGCTCACCGAACGCCCGGTGAAGGTCGGCGACCTGATCAGCATCAGCGGTGTCGAAGGCGATATCCGCCGGATCAACGTGCGCGCCACGGAAATCCAGCTCAGCGACCGCTCCATCGTGATCGTGCCCAACTCGCAACTGATCTCGCAGAACCTGCGCAACGTCACCCTCGGCGGCAGCGCCCAGGGGGTGGCAAGCCTGGAGCTGATGTTCCCGCTGGACATCGACCCCGAACAGGTCAAGGAACTGTTGCTGAACACCTACCGCGAAAACGAAAACATCCTCGACAAACCGGCGTCGTACGTGCGCTTCAGCAAGCTGTCGCCGGATGGCATCACCTTGACGGTGACCGGCTACGTCGGCAGCCCGCGGATTGTGGGCGGGACCAAGAGTGATTTGCTGTTCGAGATACTCAAGCGACTGGGGGATGCGGGGATTGCGCTGGCGAAACCAGCCTCCGCCCCATAACAGCCCCCCTGTGGGAGCGGGCTCTGCGTTAAACACGGAATGTATGCCTGTCATTAATCCATTGTGGGAGCGGGCTTGCTCGCGAAGACGCCGGCACAGGCAAAACCTCCGGCGACTGACACTCCGCTTTCGCAAGCAAGCCCGCTTCCACATGGGCTCT
>NZ_JAFLXF010000036.1:0-29493 GCF_019891575.1 Pseudomonas sp. MIS38 | reverse complement strand
CGGCCGGTACGCCGGTGACCGTGACCTTGTCGAACGGCTCGGTGATCACTATCGAAGCCGGTAAAACTACCGGCACCGTGACCGTTCCAGCGCCAGCCGATGACGTCTACAAGGACGCTGGCAAGGTTGAAGTCACGATCAAAGACGCCGCAGGCGGCAATTTCGAGAACCTGGTGCCGAGCACGGTTCCGGCTGTCACCGAAGTCACTGACACCATCGATACTTCGACCGTCAAACTGACCGCCGATACTTCAGTCGCTGAAGGCGGCACTGTCACCTACACCGCTACCGTTGGCGCACCAGTCACCGGTTCGCCAGTCGTGGTGACCTTGGCCAATGGTCAGAACATTACCATCGAAGTCGGCAAAACCACCGGCACCGTGACCACCACCGCGCCAAACGATGCGCTGAACGGTCACGAACCACTGACCAACTCGATTACCGGCGTCACCGGTGGCAACTATGAAAATCTGGTCGCTGACAAAACCCCGGTCAGCACCACCGTCACTGACACCGTGGACACGACGAATCTGTCGCTCAGCGCCACCAACTCGGTCGCCGAGGGTGGTTCGATCACCTACACCGCGACCCTGACCAACGCTGCCGGCTCGCCAGTCACCGTGACCCTGTCCAACGGTTCGGTGATTACCATCGAAGCGGGCAAGACCACCGGCACCGTGACCGTTCCAGCGCCTGCCGATGACGTCTACAAAGATGCCGGCAAAGTCGAAGTCACCATCAACGGTGCAACCGGCGGCAACTTCGAGAACCTCGTTCCGAGCACCGTTCCGGCAGTGACTGAAGTCACTGACACCATCGACACCACGTCGGTGAAACTGACCGCAACCGAGTCTGCTGCTGAAGGTGGCACCGTCACCTACACCGCCACTGTCGGTGCACCAGTGACCGGCTCGCCTGTGGTCGTGACCCTCGCCAACGGTCAGAACATCACCATCGAAGTCGGCAAGACCACCGGCACCGTGACCACCACCGCACCGAACGATGCGTTGAACGGTCATGCGCCGCTGACTAACGCCATCACCGACGTGAGCGGCGGCAACTACGAGAATCTGGTTGCCGACAAAACCCCGGTCAGCACCACCGTGACCGACACCGTCGACACCACCAACCTGTCGCTGAGCGCGACGCCGGCGGTGAACGAAGGCGGGCAGATCACCTACACCGCCACCCTGAGCAACGCCGCCGGCACCCCGGTGACCGTGACCTTGAGCAATGGCGCGGTGATCACCATCGACGCCGGCAAAACTTCCGGCACCGTGACCGTCGATGCGCCGAAGGATGACGTCTACAAGGACGCCGGCACCGTTGAGGCGACCATCAAGGGCGCGACCGGTGGCGACTTCGAAAACCTGGTGACCAGCAACACCCCGGCCGTGACCACCGTCAACGACACCATCGACACCTCCACCGTGTCGTTGACCGCCACCGCCAACGTCGCCGAAGGCGAAACCGTGGTTTACACCGCAAGCGTGACTGCACCAGTAACAGGCTCGCCTGTTGTGGTCACCCTGTCCAACGGCCAGACCATCACCATCGCCGTCGGTGAGACCACCGGCAGCGTGAACTTCGTCGCGCCGAACAGCCCATTGGCGGGCGGCAGCTCGTTGAGCGTGGCCATCGACAAGGTTGCCGGCGGCAACTATGAAAACCTGGTGGCCGACAAGACACCGGCGAACACCTCGGTGTCGGACACCGTCGACACCACCAACCTGAACCTGACCGCCAGCGACTCGGTGGCCGAGGGTGGTTCGATCGTTTACACCGCGACCCTGACCAATCCGGCCGGGACGCCGGTGACCGTGACCCTGTCCAACGGCGCGGTGATCACCATCGAAGCCGGTAAAACGTCGGGCACCGTGACCGTTCCAGCTCCGGCTGACGACGTGTACAAAGACGCGGGTAAAGTCGAAGCAACCATTTCCAGCGCTACCGGTGGCAACTTCGAGAACCTGGTGCCTAGCACCGTTCCGGCGGTCACAAACGTCACCGATACCATCGACACCACCACGGTCAAACTGACCGCGACCGAATCGGCTGCGGAAGGTGGCACCGTCACCTACACCGCGACTGTTGGTGCGCCAGTGACTGGCTCGCCGGTCGTGGTGACCTTGGCCAATGGTCAGAACATCACCATCGAAGTGGGTAAAACCACTGGCACCGTGACTACCACCGCGCCGAACGATGCGTTGACCGGCCACGCGCCGCTGACCAACGCCATCACCGACGTGAGCGGCGGTAACTACGAAAACCTCGTGGCGGATAAAACGCCGGTTTCGACCAATGTCACCGACACCGTCGACACCACCAATCTGTCGCTCAGTGCGACCGGCACCGTGGCCGAGGGTGGCTCGATCGTCTACACCGCAACCCTGACCAACGCCGCTGGTTCGCCAGTCACCGTGACCCTGTCCAACGGCGCGGTGATCACCATCGAGGCCGGTAAAACCTCTGGCACCGTGACCGTTCCGGCGCCAGCCGATGACGTGTACAAGGACGCCGGTAAAGTCGAAGCGACCATTTCCAGCGCTACCGGTGGCAACTTCGAGAACCTGGTGCCAAGCACCGTTCCGGCCGTCACCAACGTTACCGACACCATCGACACCACCACGGTCAAACTGACCGCGACCGAGTCCGCTGCTGAAGGTGGAACCGTCACCTACACCGCCACCGTCGGTGCTCCGGTAACCGGCTCGCCTGTAGTCGTGACCTTGGCCAATGGTCAGAACATCACCATCGAAGTCGGCAAGACCACAGGCACCGTGACCACCACCGCGCCGAACGATGCGTTGACCGGTCATGCGCCACTGACCAACGCCATCACCGACGTGAGCGGCGGTAACTACGAAAACCTCGTGGCGGATAAAACGCCGGTTTCGACCAATGTCACCGATACCATCGACACCACCAACCTGTCGCTCAGTGCCACTGGCACCGTCGCTGAAGGCGGCTCGATCGTTTACACAGCAACCCTGACCAACGCCGCGGGCTCGCCAGTTACCGTGACGCTGAGCAACGGCGCTGTCATCACCATCGAGGCCGGCAAAACCACCGGCACCGTGACTGTTCCAGCTCCGGCGGACGACGTTTACAAAGATGCCGGTAAAGTCGAAGCAACCATTTCCACCGCCACCGGTGGCAACTTCGAAAACCTGGTGCCAAGTACCGTGCCGGCTGTCACCGAAGTCACCGACACGATCGACACCTCGACCGTCAAACTGACTGCCGATACCTCGGTAGCCGAAGGCGGCACCGTCACCTATACCGCCACTGTTGGCGCACCAGTCACCGGTTCGCCGGTCGTGGTGACCCTGGCCAACGGTCAGAACATCACCATCGAAGTCGGCAAGACCACTGGCACCGTCACCAGCACCGCGCCTAACGACGCGCTGACCGGTCATGCGCCTCTGACCAACTCGATCACAGGTGTGACTGGCGGCAATTACGAAAACCTTGTGGCTGACAAAACCCCGGTCAGCACTAACGTCACCGACACCGTCGACACCACCAACCTGTCGCTGTCCGCAACCGGTACCGTGGCCGAAGGTGGCTCGATCGTTTACACCGCGACCCTGACCAACGCCGCTGGCTCGCCAGTTACCGTGACGTTGAGCAACGGCGCCGTGATCACCATCGAAGCAGGCAAAACCACTGGCACCGTTACCGTTCCGGCCCCAGCCGATGACGTGTACAAGGACGCTGGCAAAGTCGAAGCGACCATTTCGACTGCTACCGGTGGCAACTTCGAGAACCTGGTACCGAGCACTGCTCCTGCAGTCACCAACGTCACCGACACCATTGATACCACCACGGTCAAACTCACCGCGACCGAGTCTGCTGCCGAAGGTGGCACCGTCACCTACACCGCGACCGTTGGTGCGCCAGTGACTGGCTCGCCAGTCGTGGTAACTCTGGCCAACGGCCAGAACATCACCATCGAAGTCGGCAAAACCACCGGCACCGTAACCACCATCGCACCGAACGATGCGCTGACCGGTCATGCGCCTTTGACCAACGCGATCACCAATGTGAGCGGCGGTAACTACGAAAACCTGGTCGCCGACAAAACGCCGGTCAGCACAACCGTTACCGACACTGTCGACACCACCAACCTGTCGCTGAGCGCAACCAACTCGGTCGCCGAGGGTGGTTCGATCATCTACACCGCGACCTTGACCAACGCGGCTGGCTCGCCAGTCACCGTGACCCTGTCGAACGGCGCTGTGATCACCATCGAAGCCGGGAAAACCACTGGCACCGTGACCGTGCCGGCTCCGGCGGATGACGTCTATAAAGACGCGGGTAAAGTCGAAGCGACCATCTCCACCGCTACCGGTGGCAACTTCGAAAACCTGGTACCGAGCACCGTGCCGGCTGTGACTCAAGTCACCGACACCATCGATACCACCACGGTCAAGCTGACCGCGACCGATTCTGCTGCCGAAGGTGGCACCGTCACCTACACCGCCACTGTCGGTGCGCCTGTGACCGGTTCGCCTGTCGTTGTGACACTGGCTAATGGTCAGAACATCACCATCGAAGTCGGCAAAACCACCGGCACCGTAACTACCACCGCACCGAATGATGCGCTGACCGGCCACGCGCCGCTGACCAACGCGATCACCAACGTCAGCGGTGGCAACTACGAAAACCTCGTTGCCGACAAGACCCCGGTCAATACCACGGTCACCGATACCGTCGACACCACCAACCTGTCGCTGTCCGCGACCGGTACCGTGGCCGAAGGCGGCTCGATCGTTTACACCGCGACGCTGACCAACGCTGCCGGTTCGCCGGTTACCGTGACGTTGAGCAACGGCGCCGTGATCACCATCGACGCCGGCAAAACCACCGGCACCGTGACCGTCCCGGCACCGGCTGATGACGTTTACAAAGACGCCGGCACCGTGCAGGCCACGATCAAATCCGCCACCGGTGGCAACTTCGAAAATCTGGTGCCAAGCACCACGCCAGCCGTGACCAGCGTCACCGACACCATCGACACCACCACGGTCAAACTGACCGCGACCGAGTCTGCTGCGGAAGGTGGTACCGTCACCTACACCGCGACCGTTGGTGCACCGGTAACCGGTTCGCCAGTGACCGTGACTCTGGCCAACGGCCAGAACATCACCATCGAAGTCGGCAAAACCACCGGCACCGTGACCACCACTGCGCCGAACGACGTGTTGACCGGTCATGCGCCACTGACCAACGCCATCACCAACGTCAGCGGCGGCAACTACGAGAACCTCGTTGCCGACAAGACCCCGGTCAGCACCACGGTCACCGACACCATTGACACCACCAACCTGTCGCTGAGCGCGACCGGCACCGTGGCAGAGGGTGGCTCGATTGTTTACACCGCAACGCTGACCAACGCCGCGGGTTCGCCAGTGACCGTGACGCTGAGCAACGGTGCAGTCATCACCATCGACGCCGGTAAAACCACCGGTACCGTCACCGTCCCTGCCCCGGCCGACGACGTCTACAAAGACGCCGGCACTGTTCAGGCAACGATCAAAACCGCGACCGGTGGCAGCTTCGAGAACCTGGTACCAAGCACCACGCCAGCAGTGACCAGCGTCACCGACACCATCGACACCACGGGCGTGAAACTCACCGCCACGGGCACCGTGGCCGAAGGTGGCACCGTCACTTACACCGCTACCGTTGGTGCGCCAGTTACCGGCTCGCCTGTCGTCGTGACCCTGGCCAACGGTCAGACCATCACCATCGACATCGGCAAAACCACCGGCACCGTGACCAGCATCGCACCGAACGATGCGCTGACCGGTCACGCGCCGTTGACCAACTCGATCACTAACGTGACCGGCGGCAACTACGAAAACCTTGTGGCCGACAAGACCCCGGTCAGCACCACCGTGACCGACACTGTCGACACCACCAACCTGTCCCTGAGCGCCACTAATACGGTCGCCGAGGGCGGTTCGATCATTTACACCGCCACCCTGACCAACGCCGCTGGTTCGCCAGTGACCGTGACCCTGAGCAACGGCGCAGTGATCACCATCGACGCCGGTAAAACCACTGGCACCGTGACCGTTCCTGCCCCGGCTGATGACGTCTACAAAGACGCCGGCACCGTGCAGGCAACCATCACCAATGCCAGCGGCGGCAACTTCGAAAACCTGGTACCAAGCACCGTACCGGCCGTGACCAGCGTCACCGATACCATCGACACCACTACCGTGAAGTTGTCTGCCACCGGTACAGCGGCTGAAGGCGGCAACGTCGTCTACACCGCCACCGTCGGTGCGCCAGTCACTGGTTCGCCAGTCGTGGTGACTCTGTCCAACGGCCAGACCATCACCATCGACATCGGAAAAACCACCGGCACCGTAACCACCACCGCACCGAACGATGCGCTGACCGGTCACGCGCCGTTGACCAACGCAATCACCAACGTGAGCGGCGGCAACTACGAGAATCTGGTTGCCGACAAGACTCCGGTCAGCACCACCGTGACCGACACCGTCGACACCACCAACCTGTCGCTGACCGCGACCGGCACCGTGGCCGAAGGTGGCTCGATCGTTTACACCGCAACCCTGACCAACGCCGCTGGCTCGCCAGTGACCGTGACCCTGAGCAACGGCGCAGTGATCACCATCGACGCCGGTAAAACCACCGGCACCGTGATTGTTCCTGCACCAGCCGATGACGTCTACAAAGACGCCGGCACCGTGCAGGCGACCATCAAGTCGGCGACAGGTGGCAGCTTCGAAAACCTGGTGCCAAGCACCACGCCAGCCGTAACCAGCGTCACCGACACCATCGACACCACTGGCGTGAAACTCACCGCCACTGGCACCGTGGCCGAGGGTGGCACTGTCACCTACACCGCCACTGTCGGCGCTCCGGTCACCGGTTCGCCAGTGACCGTAAGCCTGTCCAACGGCCAGACGATCACCATCGACATCGGCAAAACCACCGGCACCGTGACCACCACTGCGCCGAACGACGTGTTGACCGGCCACGCACCGTTGACCAATGCGATCACCAACGTCAGCGGCGGCAACTACGAAAACCTCGTAGCCGACAAAACCCCGGTCAGCACCACCGTGACCGACACCGTCGACACCACCAGCCTGTCGCTGAGCGCGACCCCGGCGGTGAACGAGGGCGGCCAGATCACCTACACCGCAACCCTGAGCAACGCTGCCGGTTCCCCGGTAACCGTGACCCTGAGCAACGGCTCGGTGATCACCATCGACGCCGGCAAAACCACTGGCACCGTGACCGTTCCGGCTCCGGCTGACGACGTCTACAAAGACGCCGGCAGCGTGCAGGCGACCATCACCAACGCCAGCGGTGGCAACTTCGAGAACCTGGTACCGAGCACGACACCGGCCGTGACCAACGTCGCCGATACCATCGACACCACCACCGTCAGCATCACCGGCAGCACCTCGGTGACCGAAGGCCAGACCGCCAGCTACACCGTCAGCCTGACGCACCCGGCGCAAACCGACGTGACCCTGAAGATCGTCTACAGCGGCACCGCTGCCGACGGTTCGGACTTCACTGGCGTGTACACCGTGAAGATTCCGGCGGGCGCCAGCAGCGCGCAGTTCAACGTCGCGACCATCGATGACAAGATCACCGAAGGCACCGAGAACTTCGTGGTCAAGATCGACTCGGCCACCGGCGGCAACTTCGAGAACCTGGCCGTCAGCAGCACCAACGGCAGCGTCAGCACCTCGATCATCGACAACGATGCGCCACCGGTCATCGACCTGGATGCCAACAACTCCAGCGGCGCCACCGGTGCCGACTACAAGGTGACCTTCACCGAAAACACCCCGGGCGCCGGCGTGTCGATTGCCGACACTGACCTGACGATCACCGACCCGGACAGCACCATGCTGACCGGTGCGACTATCGTGCTGACCAACCGTCAGGACGGCGACGCGCTGAACCTCGGCAACAGCGTCAACGGCATCACCATCAATGCCAACAGCACCAACGGCACCGTGACCCTGACCCTGTCGGGTAACGCGACGCTGGCCGATTACATGCAGGCCATCAAAAACATCACCTTCACCAACAGCAGTGAAGACCCGAGCACCGTGCCGCGGATCATCACCGTGACCGTGACCGATGGCGGCAACTACTCCAACACCGCGACCACCACGGTCAACGTGGTGGCGGTCAACGATGCGCCAGTCGCCGCGCCAGTCAACGTCACCGGCACCGAAGACACGCCGCTGATCCTCGGCTGGTCGACCTTCGGGGTGACTGACGTCGACAGTCCGGCCAGCAGCCTGGGCATCAAAATCACCCAGCTGCCGGGCGAAGGCAAACTGCAGTATCTGGACGGCTCGACCTGGAAAGACGTCGCCAACAACCAGACCTTCAGCAAGGCTGACATCGACGCCGGCAAACTGCGCTTCATGCCGGATGCCAACGAGTCGGGGGTCAACGGTTACGGCGGCACCGGTATGGGCAACAACCAGGCCGACTACGCACAGATCAAGTTCCAGCCAACCGACGGCCAGTTGCTGGGCAACACCGGCACCGTGAAGATCGACATCACGCCGGTGGCGGATGCGCCGACCGTGAGCGTGGCCGACAACAGCGTGAAGTCCACCGGACTGGTCAAGGAAGTCTGGACCGGCCTGCCGGGCCTGGGCACCGACGGCAGCGGCGCGAACTCGACCACCCTGAAAAACGTGATCGACGGCGCCGGCACCCCGAACTCCAGCACCAACGTGACCAACGTGCAGTCGGACGGCAGTGTGACCGCCGGCACCGCGTCGAAGACCTCGGGCCTGATCTATCTGGAAGCCGGCAAGACCTACAGCTTCAGCGGTGTGGCTGACGACAGCCTGCTGATCACCATTGGCGGCAAGAGCGTGGCGTCGGGTACCTGGGGCGCGGGCGGGGCGATCAGCGGCTCGTTCACCCCGACCACCAGCGGCTACTACACCCTGGACATCTACCACCACAACCAGAGCGGCCCGGGCAGCTATGACGTGAACCTGTCGGTCAACGGCAGCACGCCAATCGACCTTAGCAGCGCCGGCGTGCCGATCTACACCGGGGTGCAGGATCTGGTGAATTCCGGTGTGACCGTCTCCGACCTGCACGGCACCAACGGCGAAGGCTATTACGACGGCTACAAGCTCAACACTGGCGCCGAAGGCACCACGGTGAAACTGTCGGCGATCAACACCGCGCTGACCGACACCGACGGCTCGGAAACCCTGAGCGTGAAGATCAGTGGCGCGCCGGTCGGCTCGGTTCTCTCCGACGGCAACGGTCACACCTTCACAGTCACCGCAAGCAACGGCGAAGCCAACGTCACCGGCTGGAACCTGGGCAGCCTGACCGTAACCCCGCCGACCTACTACAACGGCCAGTTCAACCTGACCGTGACCTCGACCTCCACTGAAATGGTCGGCGGTTCGGCCAGCAGCACCGCGACGATTCCGGTCACCGTGGTGCCGGCGGTTTACAACGCGGTGGTTGGTACCTCTGGCGACGACACCTTCAACGGTACCGATGGCAACGACATCATGGTCGCCGACATCGGTGGTCTGACCGTGGTGCCGGGCACCAACTACAACATCGCGTTCATGGTCGACAGCTCGGGTAGCATGAGCACCTCGTCGATCAACGCGGCCAAGGACTCGCTGACCTCGGTGTTCAACACACTCAAGCAGAGCTTGGGCGGCAGCAACTCGGGCACGGTGAACATCTTCCTGGCGGACTTCGATACCCAGGTCAACAAGTCGGTGTCGGTGAACCTCAACGACCCGAACGCGCTGACCAAGCTCAAAGCCGTGCTCGACTCGATGGCGTCCGGCGGCGGCACCAACTACGAGGACGTGTTCAAGACCACGGCCAACTTCTTCCAGAGCGCGGAAGCTGTGGCGAACACCGGGGCGAAGAACCTCACGTACTTCATCACCGACGGCCAGCCGACCTATTACCAGAGCGGCGAGCAGACCAACCCGACGCTGTACGGCAGCGTGAAGTTCGACAGTGTGGTGACAACCAGCAACTACAAGCTGGGCGACACTTTCAGCACGTACATCGACAACACGCATTACCTGAGCATCACCGCCAGCGGTTATGCCCAGTTGCAGACTTACACTGCCCGTTATGGCTGGAGCACCACCAACCTGGGCACTGTTCACGCTCAGGGTGACGGCACTTACGAGTTGTCGAGCCTGGCCGGTAGCGGTAGCAGTACGGATTCGGCGACAACCTCCAACTCCAACAGCAGCTTCGCTCTGCTCAGCGGTCTGTCGAACGTCGAGGCGATCGGTATCAACAGCGGTGTCAGCCTCAACGACCTGAAACCGTATGACTCGGATCACTCGCCGCAGACCAACATCGATCCGAAGGATCTGGCCAACTCGATCATCGGCCACACCGAAGCGACGATGCCGGGCAACGACACCGTCAGCGGTGGCGACGGCAACGACATCCTGTTCGGCGACCTGGTGAGCTTCAACGGCATTGCCGGCGAGGGTTATCAGGCGATGCAGGCGTACGTCGCACAGCAAACCGGTGTGGATGTCAGCAAAGTCACCACCAGCAACGTGCACCAGTACATCACCGAGCACTATCAGGCGTTCGATGTGTCCGGTGCGCATGACGGCAACGACACGCTGCTGGGTGGCGCAGGCAATGACATCCTGTTCGGCTCGGGCGGCAACGACCTGCTCGACGGCGGCAAGGGCAATGACATCCTGCTCGGCGGCACCGGCAATGACACGCTGATCGGCGGCCAGGGCAACGACATCCTGATCGGTGGTTCCGGTGCCGACACCTTCGTCTGGAAAGCAGGCGACACCGGCAATGACGTGATCAAGGACTTCAACGCCAACGAAGGTGACCGCATCGACCTGCGCGATCTGTTGCAGGGTGAAACCGGCAGCACCATCGACAACTTTCTGAAGATCACCACGGTTGATGGCACGTCGTCGCTGCAAGTCAGCTCGGCGGGCAAGTTCAACTCCGGCGACGCGGCAGCCGCCACGCCGGACGTGACGATCAAACTGGAAGGCAACAACTGGTCGAGCGCCAACATTCACAACCTGATTGCCGGCAGCGATCCGACCATCAAGGTCGACCACAACAACAGCTGATGCGTGAACAAAACGGCCGCCCCTTGGGGCGGCCGTCACGTTTGCGGCTAACTCGGCGGTGACGATTTCGTCGCCACCCCGCATACTCGCGCGCAGTTGGCCTATGCTGCTGACAGCATGACGCTGGATCTTTCTGAGGGATGCTCAATGTTTTACGTGCAACGCGATGCGCAAGGTCTGTTGATTCGCGTGGAAGCCGCGGCCTACGCCGAGGCCACGGAAACGCTGCCGGCCGACAGCCATGAAATCCAGGCCTGGTTCGCCAATGAAGTGGTGGAAACCAGCCTGAAACAGCTCAAGCAGAGCGACCTGGAAATGATTCGGGTACTCGACGACCTGATTCAGGTGCTGACCCAGAAAGGCGTGATCCGCGTCACCGACCTGCCGCCGGCGGCGCAGGCCAAGTTGATGGACCGCACCCAGGCGCGTGAGGCATTGGGCGGGTTGAGCCAGTTGATCGATGATGATGAAGGTGGGCTGATCTGATCCCGCATATTCGTTGAATGATCTGACCCCTTCGCGAGCAAGCCCGCTCCCACATTTGAAATGCATTCCAATGTGGGAGCGGGCTTGCTCGCGAAGGCTGATTTACCGACAACGAATAACGAACAGGTTACTTCCAGGGCGTGGGCTCACCAAACAACTGCCCCTGCACCCCATACAAGCCCATCTCGCGAATCACCGACAACTCGCCCTCGGTCTCCACCCGCTCGGCAATCAACGGTAGATCGATGCTGTGCGCCGCACGCTGGATCGCTTCGATGAACAGGCGCTTGTCGCTCTCCTGATCGATGGCGCGGATGTAACTGCCATCGATCTTCAGGTACGCCAGCCCCAGCCGCGCCAGGTTGCCGATCATGCTGAAGCGTCCACCAAAGCGCTGCAGGCTCAGGGAGAAACCGAGTTCACGCAGGCGCCGGGTCAACTGCTCCAGCACCGCTTGCTCCGGCAATTGCTCCTCGCCGATCTCCAGCGTCAGGCGCTCGCCGAGGTCGGAGTGTGCGCGCAGAATCTCGAACACTTTGTTCAGCGCTTGTGGATCGGCCAGGGTTGCCGAAGAGAGGTTCAGCGCCAACGAATCCTCATGCCCTTTCATCTGCTCCAGCACGCGCTCGAGCATCAGACGGTCCAGTCGCGCGGTCCAGCCAAAACGCTCGAGCCACGGCAGGAAACGCCCGGCCGGGATGGTCTGGCCCTGTTCATCCAGCAAGCGCGAAAGCACTTTGTAATGCAGCACCAATTGCGTGTCCTGAGCGGCCACCACCGGTTGGAAATACAGTTCGAAACGCTGCTGATTCAGCGCCTGATCGAGCAAGCGATGCCAGGCGTGGTGATCGTCACCGACGTCCGCCACCAGGCTCTGATCGATGCACGCCCAGTTCTGCTCGCCCTGCCCCTCGGCCTGCGCCAGCGCCTGATCGCCCAGGGTCAGTACTGCTTGCGGTGAATCGCCGTGGGCAAACGGGGCGAGGCCAATGGAAGCCACGGCCGGCACATCGGTTGCGCCAGTGGCGTGCAGGCTGCTCAGCGCGCTGTCGAGGTTCTGCGCCAGTTGCAGCGCTTCTTCGCGCACCAGTCCCGGCGCCAGCACGGCGAATTCACCACCGCGAATACGGGTGACGAGGTTCTGGGTTTCCGGATATTTGGCGCACTCGCGGGACAGTTGCTCGCCGACAGCTTTCAACAATTCATCGGTGCGCTGACCGCCCAGACGCTGATTGAGCCCGGCCAGATCCTTGACCCGCAACAGCAGCAGATAACCGGAACTGGCCTGCTCCGGGTTGCTCACGCGGTTATGCAGCTGCATCTCGAAATAGCGCCGGTTGGCCAGCCCCGTGAGGTTGTCCTGATAAGACTCGGCACGCAGTTTTTCGCTGCGCTCGGCCTGCTCCTGGAACAACGCCTTGAGCTTCTCGACCATCTGGTTCATCGCCTGCACCACGCGCCGCAGTTCCGGGGTACGCGGCAACTCCGGCAGGCTGAGGAATTCGCGGCGGGCGATGGCGTGGGACTGTTTGACCATGTAATCCAGCGGGCGCAATTGCCGGCGCAGCAGCAACGCGCCGAGCACTGCACTGACCGCGCCGCACAGCAGCAGCCAGCCGAGGCTGCCCAACGCGCTCTGCCACAGCTTGGCCACGGCAAACATCGGGTGACTGACCACCTCGACCCGCGCCGCCTGCTCCCAGCCACGGCTGACCAGCGCGTCGCCACCGGCCGGCTCCAGGCCGATCAGTTTGACGAACCAGTCAGGCACATTGCTCACCGCCGGAATCCCGCTGCGCTCGACAATGGTCTGGTCGGTCTTGAGATCGACCACGCGGATGCTCGCGTAATAGCCGCTGTCGAAAATCGAGCTGACCAGCAGCTCGACCATCGCCGGGTCGTCGATATTCGGCGTCAGCGACAACGCCAGCGCCGTGGCGGCGTCCTGGGCATGGGAGCGCAGCTGGTTGACGTACTGGGTGCGCGAGCTCTCCAGACTGACCATGAAGCTGCCGGTGAAGGCGACCACCAGGAACAGACAGATAGCGATCAACAGCTGTTTGAACAAAGACATCTGAGCGCGTGCTCCTAGTTAGTCGTTTCGACCGGGAAACCTTCGGCCTGCATTTTCTTCAGCACATCCTGCCAGCGCGACAGGCGTTTGGTGTCACCGACCTTTTTGTTGCCCTTGGCTCCCGGCAGGTACAGACCTTCAGCATTGAAAGAGTAGACCGGCAGCAAATCGGTTCGCTGGGACGCAGGCTGAATCGGATCGATCAGGCTGTCGAGCACCAGCGGCATGGCATCGGGTGTGGCGTAGTAAGTCAGCACCATGTGCGCGCGATTCTGGCGCAGTGCCTTGACGTAGGTGATGCGCAGCTTGTCACTGGAGACCCCGAGATGGCGCAGGCTGAAATACTTGGCGATCGCGTAGTCTTCGCAATCGCCGGCGCCTTTCCACAACGCTTCGATGGGCGTCTCCCAATAATCGACCTGCCCCCACAGATCGATATCTTCTACATAACGCACCTGTTTGTTGAAAAACAGGTTCACCACTTTCAGCTTTTCCATCTCGCTGACCTGTTTCTGCGTGGCCAGCAGGTTTTGCCAGGCATCGATCCGCTGCTGCCCGGCACCCAACGGGCCGTAGAGCGCCGTAGCCTTGCGGCTGATCGCGGAAAAATCCCAATCGGCATGCAGGCCGCCCAGCATGACGCCGGCCAGCAACAGTGCGCAGCCTAGCCAGCGCAGAGTCCGGGGGATCGCGAAACGTACCGCCACAGCAGGTTTCCAGGGGGCAGGAAGGAAAGCGTTTGATGGTGAAGCTTAGCCCGGCAAAAAACAATGGCACCATGAGATCATCGCCATCGCGCTAAACTTCATTCAGGACAGCAATCCTTTACATGGTTTGACAACCTGTAGAGCAATCACTAGTGTCTTTGGATCCAAATTCCGTCGTCATTCAGGGTGAGTAGTTGTGACACAGAAGCCCAAACCGCTGCACAGCATCAAAGTCGATGGGCCGATTCCCGCACACCTTGCCCGCTCGATCATCGAAGAAACCCTGCGCTCGGCGATCCTTGACGGTCGCTTGCCGTGCGGCACCGCCCTGCGCCAGCAGGATCTGGCCGACTTGTTCGGGGTCAGCCGCATGCCGGTGCGCGAGGCTCTGCGCCAGCTCGAAGCGCAGGAACTGCTGAGCGTCACCACCCACAAGGGCGCCGTTGTAGCGCCGCTGATCCAGGGCGACGCCACCGAAACCTACGAGTTGCGGATCCTCCTCGAATCCGAGGCCATGCGCCAGTCGATCCCGTTGCTGACCAGCGCCGATCACGCGCTTGCCGCCGGCTATATCGAAGAACTCGAAACCCAGCACGACTACAGCGAAATCGGTCGGCTCAACCGTCTGTTCCACATGGCCCTGTACAGCAAGGCACCGAATAAGCGTCTGCTGCGGCTGGTCGAAGACGGCCTCAACGAGGAGGAGCGCTTCCTGCGTTTCAATCTCGAAGCCATGGGCCTGGGCAAACTCTCCCAGGAAGATCACCGCGCCATGCTTCAGGCCGTGATCGCGCGCGATGTCGAGCTGTCGGTGAAGTTGCTCACACATCACCTCAACCGTGGCGTCGAGGTCATCACCCGCTTCCTCGCCAGTCCCGCCGGACAAAACCGCAAGGCCGTGCGCTGACACCCTTCACGCCGGTCTCAGGCCTTCGCGCCTGACCGGCGAATAACCCGCTTACAAATCCTCTCCCCGATCCTCCGCAAACCTGGTGGCGGATCCGCGTGTTCGCTCTACCCTCCCAGCGCTCGCAAGCCCGCCATTGCGGCTCGGCGCGGACGAATCGGTCATAGCCGTCCCGCCAATTTACCCGCACTCTTTAATGGCCACCCCATGAAGAACGGGCGACGCGCCGCACCGCCGGCGCAGTCCCCGCACCAGGAACCTACGGAAGGAGCCTTGCCACGGGAAAAAGGGAAGTTACGGCGCCGTTTCCGGCCCACTTTCATTCCTATACATCACATTCAATTTCCGCTTCTTAAAGTTGCTTTGAGTGAGGCATTCACTCTTGTCTTCAATTTTGGCCATTATTTGCCGAAAGGAGCAACTACGCCCAAGTAAAACTTAAACCAAAAGTTTTACCGGGCCGACTCATACTTGAAAAACACACAACTAAAAATAATTAAAAATAAACTTGTTAAGTTATTTGACGATGTATTAGCTTTTCCTCGCCGAGCAGGTTCTACCTGCAAACACGGCACGGCTCCGCAGTCATCCAATAGCTTTGGCAAATATTCGCCAACGCATGGTCGAGAGCCTTTCATGCACTTTGCAAACTTTCATTAATCCGAATGAGGCCCGCGTTCGCCAATAGAAAACATTTCAAACTTATCAAGTCCGTGTTGATGCACTGAACGAGCAACTCCCTCTATTCCAATAACACCGAGGTTCGCCATGATGCCAACTAAAGAACAACTCGCCCTGAAAAAAGCGCAATTGAGCGTTCACCCGATCTTTACCGAGATCGATTCGTTATCGGTACTGCGCCGGTTCATGGAATCCCACGTCTTCGCCGTGTGGGATTTCATGTCGTTGACCAAGCGCCTGCAGCAGGAACTGACCTGTACGCGGCTGCCATGGTTACCGCCACGCGATCCGCATGCTGCGCGGCTGATCAACGAGATCGTGCTCGGCGAAGAGTCGGATGATCGTCCCGCCCACGGCCATTACAGCCATTTCGAGCTGTACCTGGACGCGATGCGCGAAGTCGGTGCGAGCACCACGGCGGTCGAACGGTTTGTCGCGCTGCAACAGGAAGGCGTGAGTTACGACGTCGCCCTGCAAAGCGTTGAGGTTGATCCGGCAGCGGCGAAATTTGTGCGCGAGACGCTGCACACCGCGCTGCACGCACCGGGCCACAGTGTCGCCGCCGCGTTCCTGCATGGCCGCGAAAGCGTAATCCCGACGATGTTCCAGCGCATCCTCGATGACTGGGGGATCGGCATCGAACAGGCACCCACCTTTCGCTATTACCTGGAGCGCCACATCGAGGTCGACTCCGAAGATCACGGCCCGGCGGCAGAGCAACTGCTCGAGCGCCTGGTCGATGGCGATCCGCAGCGTGAAGCCGAGGTCTACGCCAGCGCCATCGCGGCCGTGGAAAGCCGCATCGCCCTGTGGGACGGCCTGCGTCTGAGCATGCGTGAACCTTTGGCGGAGGTGGCCCAATGAACGCCGCCGACTATCAATCCTTCGCCGACGCCTGGGAAACCCGCGCCACCATCCGCACCCGGCCACGGCGTGTTCTGGAAGACGATGAACGCCTGATCTATCCGCTGAGCCGCCAGCCCCTGGTGCTCAGCGAAACCTTCCTGCGCGAGTGCCCGCAGCAGCGTGATTTTGCGTTGGTGCAGACGCTGTACAAGTTCATCAACGACGTGGTGATTTTCGAAACCGAAATCGTCGACCAGACCGCCCGCGCCATCGCCAAGAATCGCTTCGCCGTGCCGTTCCCGTTCGCCTGTCGCTACGACGCCATGACCGTGGTGGTGGACGAGGATTACCACGCGCTGGTGGCGATGGACTTCATGCAGCAGACCGTAGCCATGACCGGCATCGAGCCGATCGAACTGCCCACTGAAATCGAATTGAGCCGGGCAATTCCTGCCGCTGTGGCACTGGCGCCCGAACACCTGCGCAGCGCGGTGGAACTGATCTGCGTGGCCATCGCCGAGAACACCGTGACTGGTGACGTCGCCGCATTCGCCCGGGACGACACGGTCAAGCCGTCGATCAAAGGGCTGATGGCCGATCACCTGCTCGACGAGGGCCGGCACTCCAGTTTCTGGGCGCGCATGGTGCGCATCTATTGGCACACCGCCAATGACGCGGACCGGGAAACCATCGCGCAGATCCTGCCGGTGTTCATCGGCCATTACCTGACCAACGACATCCAGAAGTCCTTCGATCTGCGCCTGATCGACGCCTTGCCGGTCAGCGAGGCAGTGCGCCGCTCGCTCAAGGACGAAATGGCCGGGTTGGCCTTCCCGATCAATCGCCACCATCCGCTGGTGGGCAACATCGTGCGGTTTTTCCACAACAGCTCGCTGCTCGACACGCCCTGCGTGCAGCACGCCCTGCGTGACTATCTGGTTTGATGAGGAGGCCGACATGAGACGTCTCGACATTTTATTGATTGGCGCCAGCCAGGCCATGACCGACCTGGCGCAGGAACTCGAACAACACGGTCACTCCTTACGGCGCAGCGGCGCGGCGCAATCGCCAGTAGATCTGATCATCGACGATGGCTTCATCGGCGCCGGCGATTTCTGCGCCATCCCGCACCTGCATCTGCGCCTGGGTATCGCTGCGCAGCGCCTTGGCGGTTTACCGACGCTCGACCTGCTGTGCTTCCTCGGCTCGTCACTGATCAGCCGTGTGCCGATTGGCGATGAGCCGTCCGGCAATGGTCAGGCACTGCGCCAGCGATTGCTGACGCAGGTGGTAGACGAAGTCGCGCTGCTGGTCAGCCGTTTCTCCCGCGATGCCGAGTATTTTCAGCAGGCATTGCCGGCCACGGCGCCGGACTTTGAACAGGTGGAGGACCTGTCGTTTCTCGACAGTCTGGCTTACGTCCATCGCCTCAACGCCACGACGCATCCGGCATTGTTGCAACAGGCGCAGACGCCGTTGATCGAACGCCTGCAACGCAGCCTGATCGAACACGCCGAGCGACCGGCGCTGCACCTGGCCGAGCACTCGCTCAGCTACCGCCAGTTGCACGCGCACAGCCGTGCGATCCAGCAACGTCTGCAGCCACTGCTAGAGCAGCATCCGCAGCCGTGGATCGTGGGTATCTGCCAGCCGAAAAGCCCGGCGCTGTTCGCCTCGATTCTGGCGGTGCTCGGCAGTGGCGCAGTGTATCTGCCGCTCGAGCCGAGTCATCCTTTGCAGCGCCAGCAATACATCCTGCAAAACGCCGGCGCGGTGTTGTTGCTGCACGACGGCGAGCATCCGCTCGGTGAGTCGATGCCCGGGTTGGATGTCAGTCATATCGACAGTGCCGACGCCGATCTCAGCCAACCGTTGATGCGTCAACGGCCGACGCTTGAAGCACCGTGCATGGCGCTCTACACCTCCGGCACCACCGGGCATCCGAAGGGTGTACTGCTGAGCCAGGCGAACCTCGCGCACTTTACCGCGTGGTACGCCGATTACGTGCAATTGCGCGCCGAAAGCCGGGTGTTGCAGTTCTCTTCGCTGAGCTTCGACTCATCGCTGATCGATATCTTTCCGACGCTGCTCGAAGGCGCCGAACTGGTGGTGCCCGATGACACTCAACGCCGCGATCCGCTGCAGTTGGTGGCGTTGATCCGCCGCCGGCAACTGACCCACGCGTTCCTGCCGCCGGCGCTGTTGAGCATCCTGCCGCTGGAGCATTTGCATGGCGTCGAAGTGATGACCGGCGGCGACGTCTGCGAGCCCTTCGTCATCGAGCAACTGACCCGTCAGGGCAAGCTGCACAACCTCTACGGCCCCACCGAAGCGACGGTACTGATTACCGCTCGCCAGCTCAAACCGGGTGACAGCAACCGCACTCTTGGCGCACCGATTGCCAACAGTCAGGTGCTGATTCTCGATGACGATCTGCAACCGGTGCCGGATAACACCGTCGGCGAATTGTTCATCGTCGGCCCCGGCGTTTGCCTCGGCTATCTGAACAATGCGCAGCAGACCGCCGAGCGCTATCTGACCCTGCAACTGCCGCACGGTGAGACCTTGCGCGCCTACCGCAGCGGCGACATGGCCAAGTGGGGCGAACATGGCATCGAGCTGTGCGGACGACGCGACAATCAGGTGAAGATTCGCGGTTTCCGGGTCGAGCCGGAAGAGATCGAGCGCTGCCTGCGCGAGAGCCAGTTGTACCGCCAGGTGGCGGTGGTGATCGACCATCAGCGGCGGATTCTGGCGTTCCTTGCGCAGCCGCAGTCGGACGCTGCCCGCGATCTGTTGAAGGCGCATGCCCAGCAGTTTCTGCCGGACTACATGCAACCGGTGGCGTGGACTGAACTGGCGCAGATGCCGTTCGCCAGCAACGGCAAGGTCGACCGCAAGGCGTTGCTGGAGCTGCCGGTGAGCGTGCAGGACAGCGGCCCGAAATGCCTGCCGGCAAACGCTGACGAAGCGTTGCTGCTGGAGATCTGGGCGGAACTGCTGGAGTTGCCGAGCAGCGATATTTCCACCGACGAAAGTTTCTTCAATCTCGGTGGGCATTCGATTCTGCTGTCGCGGATGTTGCTGCGCTTGCGTGAGGAGTTCGGGCGCAGCATCTCGATCAACCGCTTCATCGAATTACCGACCATCATCAAACTCGCGACGCTGGTGCGCGGTACCGATGACAGCGCGGTGCTCAGCGCCCAGGCCATGGCCGACGCCGAACGCCCGCTGAACATCGAGCCGCTGCCGATCAGTCGCCTGGGCGATGTGCACAAGGTGATTGTCACCGGCGCCAACAGCTTTGTCGGCGTGCACATCGTCGAAGCGCTGCTCGGTTGGGGCGCCAGCGAGGTGGCGTGTCTGGTGCGTGACGGCGGCGGGCAAACCGCGGCGCAGCGGTTTGCTCAGGCGCTGCGTGAGAACCGCCTCGAGCACCTGGATCTGAGTCGGGTGCGGATCTATTCGGCAGACCTCACCCGCCCGCAACTGGGCCTGACCGACGACGATTATCAGCGCCTCGATCGCGAGTTCGGCGCACTGGTGCACAACGCCGCCAACGTCAACCACGTGCTCGATTACGAGTCGCTGGCAGCGGATAACGTCGAGCCGATTTTCGAGCTGCTGCGCCTGTGTGAAGGACGCAGCAAAAAGGTCTTCAACTTTGTCTCGACGCTGTCCGCTTCAAGCACCGTCGATGGCGAAGGCCGAGTACTCGAATTGCCTGCCGCGCCGACCCCGCCGATCTACATCCGCAACGGCTACAACCTGTCGAAGTGGGTCGGCGAACGCGTCCTCGAACGGGCGCGCGAGCGGGGGGTGTGGGTCAACCTGTATCGCCCCGGCAACATCAGTTTCAACAGCCTGAGCGGCGTCTGCCAGCCGCACAAAAACCGTTTGATGCTGATGCTCAAAGGCTCGATCCAGCTCGGTCAGGTGCCGGCCTTTGCGCTGAATTTCGACCTGATGCCGGTGGACTTTCTAGCGCGTTTCATCGCCTTCCACGCCAGCCGCTATTCGACCGAAAGAGCGGTGTTCAACCTGCACAACCCCGAACCGCTGAGTTGGGATGCCTACGTCGCCTCGTTCCGCGAAACCGGCAGCGAGTTTTCGCTGGTCAGCGTCGCCGACTGGCAGCAGCAACTGGGCCGGGTCGATGCCGACAACGCGCTGTTCGGCGTGCTCGGTTTCTACCTCAACGGCTTCGAGGAAGACATCGGCGACATCTCCCTGATCGGCCACGCCAACGCTGAAGCCGGCGTGCAACAGATGGGCGCGCACTACCCGGAAAAATCTCCGGCACTGCTGCGTCGCGGCTGCGATTACCTGAAACAGATCAACTTCATCTAGTTCACCCAAAAAGGAGCAACACCATGAGCAATCTGCAACCCGACACCCTGATCAAAAACCCGCACGGCTGCCACGTTGTGTCGTCGGTGGAAGTGCCGGCGGACGCGGCGCAGGTCTGGGCGGTGGTCGGCAATTTCGCAGGCTTCGACCGATTCATTCCGGCGCTGTCGCACATCGACATGACCGGCGACGGCGTGTCTTCGCTGCGCAAGAAATTCTTCAAGGACGGCAACGTGGTGGTCGAACAACTCAACTCACGCGATGAGCAGGCACGGGCCATGACCTGGACCACGATCTACAACACGCTGGGTGTGGCCAATCTGTGGGCGGCGATGAATGTGGAATCTTTGGGGGCGGGCAAGTCGCGGGCGACCTGGACGATCATTGCCGAGCCGGCTTCAGGTGGGGAGGAGGTGCTGCCGGGGTTCAAGGATTTCGTGCAGGGGTTCGCCGATGATGCGATGGGGAATGTGCTGAAGCTGTTTGTCTAAGGCTTCGGTTTGGCAGTGACTGATCTGCCGCAATCGCGAGCAGGCTCACTCCTACAGTTGGAATGCGTTCCCCTGTAGGAGTGAGCCTGCTCGCGATCAACGATAACGCGGTCTCGAATCTGAAAATCAGATCTTGAAGCTATCGACCAACTGCTTCAACCGATTCGCCTGCTGCGACAACGCATCACAATCCTTCAACGTTTCATTGAGGTTGGCGACGCTCTGCTGGTTCAGCAGGTTGATCTGGTTGACGTCGACGTTGAGGGTTTCCACCACCGCCGTCTGCTCTTCGGTTGCAGCGGCCACCGACTGGTTCATGCCGTCGATTTCACCGATGCGCTGGGTCACGCTGACCAGGCGCAGACCGGCCTGATTGGCCACTTCCACGCTCTCTTCGCTGGACGCCTGACTGGCGTTCATGGTGGTCACCGCTTCACGCGAACCGACCTGCAAGGAGGTGATCATCTTGTGGATCTCTTCCGCCGATTCCTGGGTGCGATGCGCGAGGTTACGCACTTCGTCCGCCACCACCGCAAAACCGCGCCCGGCTTCACCGGCACGGGCCGCTTCAATCGCCGCGTTGAGTGCCAGCAGGTTGGTCTGCTGCGAGATGCCTTTGATCACATCGAGGATGTGGCCGATGTTGTCGGTGCTGGCATTCAGGGTTTCGATCTGGGTGCATGACAGGCTGATCTTCTGCGACAGCTCGGTCATCGCCTGAATGGTCTGCTCGACCACCTGACGACCGTCATCGGCCTGCTCGCTCGCGCCGCTGGCGTGCTGCGAAGCGTCGGCGGCGTTGCGGGCGATTTCCTGAGTGGCGGCGCCCAACTGGTTGATCGCGGCGGCCACACTGTTGGTGCGCGCGCTTTGTTCGTCGGAACCGATGATCGAGGCGTTGGACGAGGCCATTACCCGTTGCGACAGGTCGTGCACATGACGGGTAGCCGAGGACACTTCGGAAATCGACGCGTGAATGCGCTCGACGAACTGGTTGAACGCGCTGCCCAGTTCGGCGAACTCATCCTTGCCTGCCACGACCAGACGACGGGTCAGGTCGCCTTCGCCTTGAGCGATGTCCTGCATCGCGCGGCCCATAGTGGTCAGCGGACGCATCAGGACGTTGATCAGCAGGCTCAGCAGCAGCGCAATCGCCGCGACCGCGACGAACATCGCGATCAGCGCCGAAGTACGGAACTGGCTGAGGGCGGCGTAGGCCTTGTCACGATCGATCGACAGACCGATGTACCAATCGGCATTCGGCAAACCGCTGACCGGGGTGAACGACAGGATGCGTTCCTGGCCATTGAGCACTACGTTCTGGTTGCCCTTCTCGATGCGCACGCCGGCGTTCGGGTAGATGTCCTTGAGGTTCTTCATCACCTGGTCTTTGTCCGGGCTGACGATCACTTGGCCGTCACCGCTGACCAGGAATGCGTGGCCGAGGCCACCGAAGTCCACCGAGTTGATGATCTTCACCAGGGTTTCCAGGCTCAGGTCACCGCCGACCACACCCAGCAGTTCGCCATTCTTTTTCACCGGCATGGCGATGGTCACGACCAGACCACCGACCGCCGCCATGTATGGCGGGGTCAACATGGTTTTGTCGGCGACCACGGCCTGCTTGTACCAAGGGCGCTGACGCGGGTCGTAGCCGTCGGGCATCTTCGCGTCAGGGCGCTGGGTGAATACTCCGTTGGCCTGACCGACGTAGGTGAACTGGAAGTTCGAGGTAAAGGCCGGTTGATCGACCAGCCCCGGGAAGTCGGCGTCCTTGCCCTGATGGGCAACGTTCTGCGCGAGGTTTTCCAGCACCAGAATTCGCCCGCTCATCCAGTTCTGCACGCTGCTGGCGGTCAGATCGCCGGCCTGCTGCACAGACGACTGGAGGTTCTGGCGAATGGTGTTGCGCTGCAGATAGTCGTTGTAGAGGGTGAACAAAGCGAAAGCCAGGACCACGACGCCCGAGGCTGCCAACAGGATTTTATGGCTGAACTTGAGATTCATTTCATGGGACTTCTTATGCAAAAGTGGGGATGCGTTCCGGGATGCAACATTCCATGTACAGCGCAGGCGGCGTTCTGACGGCCGCTCTACTTTGGTGCACGCATGTCTCACCAGTCTGTCGGCACCATTCACGGAAATCTTAGGGCTGCGTGGGAAATGGCCTGCATTTCTGTCAGATTCCCGCCGAACGGCGTGCCAGAGCGTTCGCCACGAAGTTTTTTTGCTGGATCTCCGAGCAGAGGTTGCAAAATTCGCAGCCCCTGATAAAAATGCGACTAATTATCATTTGTGACGTTCGGGCTGTCGCGTTCATGTCCTCACCTGAGTTTGCAGTGCAGGCGCTTTACAGGAGTCATCACGGCTGGCTCAACGCCTGGCTGCGGGCGCGGCTGGGCAATGCCGCGGATGCCGCAGATCTGGCCCAGGACACCTTCGTCCGCCTGTTGCAGCGCAGCGAACGCCTGGAACTCAAGGCGCCTCGCGCATTTTTACGCACCATCGCCCGTGGCCTGGTGATCGATCATTGGCGTCGTGAAGAAATCGAACGCGCCTATCTCGAAACCATCGCCCATTTGCCCGAAGCCGAAACCCCAAGCGCCGAAACCCGCGCGCTGGTAATCGAGTTGCTCGAGAGCATCGCGCGCATGCTTGAAGGCTTGCGACCGAAAGTGCGTCAGGCGTTTCTGCTGGCGCAGTGCGAAGGTTTGACCCACAAGCAGATCGCCGCGCAGATGGGCTTGTCACTGCGCTCCGTCGAACGTTACGTCGCCGATGCGCTGTATCACTGCTACGTGTTGCGGTACGCAAGTTGATGCCTGTGGATAACAACTCAGTCGCGCGCCGCGCCGAGCCGCAGCAACAGGTGGTCAAGCAAGCCATCCACTGGTTGCTGCGGCTGCGTAACAACCATGGCAATGCGCGCCTGAGTCATCAGTGCGACGCGTGGCGCGCCGAACATCATGAACATGAACTGGCCTGGCAGCGCGTGCAGTCGCTGCAGGCGGAATTGAGCCATAACCTGCGCGCAGTGCCCGGCGCGCACGTGGCGTTCAATACGCTGGAAAACAGTGCGCAAGGGCTGGGGCGGCGACAAGCCTTGAAGCTGCTGTCTGGCGCGGTGCTGATGGGCTCCGCGGCGTGGCTGGCCAAGGACACCTCCGTCTGGCAGCAGTGGCGCGCTGATTACGCTACGGCGACCGGCGAGCGTCGCGGGTTCCAGTTGCCCGACGGCACGCGGATCGAGCTGAACACTGCCAGCTCAGTGGATCTGGACTACACCGCGCAGCAGCGGCTGATCAAACTCACTCGCGGCGAAATCATCGTCACATGCGGCGGTAACGATGAAGGCGCGACGTTCAACCGGCCACTTCGCGTGCAAAGTCGTCATGGTATTTATGAGCCGATAAAAGCCCGCTTCATCCTGCGTCAGGACAGCGATTGCACACGGCTCACCGTCAGCTCCGGGAGCGTCTTCATCCGCAGCGGCGCAACCTCCGTCGAGGCACTCGCGGGGCAGACCTATCTGATCGATCATCATCAGGTGCGCCCGGCAGCGCCACTGGATATGGACGTGGGCGCGTGGGCCGACGGTTTGATTGTGACCCGCAATATGCGCCTGGGCGATTTCCTCAATGAAGTCGGGCGTTATCGTCAGGGCTTTGTGACGTGCGCGCCGCAGGTGGCGGACTTGCGCCTGTCCGGGGTGTTCCGCCTGGAGGACACCGACACGCTGCTGGCCATCCTGCCGCAGACCCTGCCGGTGCAATTGCGTTATCGCACCCGATGGTGGGTCACACTCGAGGCGGTGGCCTGAAATTATTTTGGCGGGTTTTCGCGACAAGTCCGGCTTGGTCAGTAAGCACTTCAACTCAGCCTTTGCGACTTGCCACGGAAACCGACAATGACTGTCCGCCTCACCTGTAAGAAACCGCTGAATTTCACTGCCGAATCGGGCCTGCTGCGCCACGCCGTTCGCGCCGCCCTGCTGTCCACCGTTCTGGGTGCCGGTGCGCTGCCCGGCCTGAGCGTCGCCGCCCCTGCCAGTGAAGCGAGCAGTCATCGCTACAGCATCGGCGCCGGCCCGCTGGGCGAAGCGCTGAACCAGTTTGCCCGTCAGGCCGGCATTACCCTGGCGATGACTCCGCAGCAAACGCAGGGACAACAGTCTCCGGGCGTACAGGGCGAATATTCAACTGATCAGGCGTTGAGCCATTTGCTTAGCGGTTCGGGCCTGGAAGCAGTCAGCCAGGACGGCAGCAGCTACGTCCTGCGTCCTGTCAGTGAAACCGATGCGCTGGCACTGCCAACCACCGATATCAAAGGTTTCGCCCTCGGCAACGCACTCGGTAGCATGGAAGGCTACAACGCCACCCACAGCCAGATCGCCACCAAGACCAGTACCGCGTTGCTGGAAACTTCGCAAAGCGTGTCCGTGGTCACCCGCGAGCAAATGGACGATCAAGGCTCGCAAACCGTCTCCCAGGCGATGCGTTATACCCCCGGCGTGCTGACCAACCCTTACGGGGCGACCCATCGCTACGACTATGTGGCGATGCGCGGCTTCAACGATGGCTCGGTGGATAACATCTACCTCGACGGCCTCAAGTCGATGGGCGACAGCGGGACCTACAGCACCATGCAGGTCGATCCGTATTTCCTCGAGCGCGTGGATATTCTCAAAGGCCCGTCGTCGGTCTTGTATGGCCGCAGTTCGCCCGGTGGCCTGGTGGCGCTGACCAGCAAAAAGCCGTTGTACGAGGCCTATCATCAGGTTCAGGCCACGGTCGGTACCCAAGGTCAGCGCGGGGTCGGGTTTGACTTCAGCGGCCCAGTCGATGACGACAAGCGCATTGCCTATCGTCTGACCGGTTTGTCGGATCAGTCCGACACACAATTCGACCACAACAAGGAAAAACGCTTCGCCCTCGCCCCGACCCTGAGTATCGATTTCACTGAAGACACCTCGCTGACACTGCAGGCGTATCTGCAACATGATCCGGATGGCGGCTACCACGGCGGCGTGCCGGCGGACGGGACGATTCATCAGCGCAACGGTAACCGCATCCCGCCGCACTTCTTCGAGGGCGAGCCGGGGATTGATGGCTACTCGCGGGATCAGCAATCGTTCGGCTATCAGTTCGAACATCGCTTCAACGATGTCTTCACGGCGCGGCAGAACTTCCGTTACCTCGACTCCAAAGTGAACATGGATCAGGTTTACGCCTATGGCTGGACGACGCCAACCAGCAACGAACTTAACCGCTACTACACCGGCGGCGATGAACGTCTGCATGCGTTCATCGTCGACAACATGCTGCAGGCCGAATTCTTCACCGGAGCTACCAAGCACACCGTGTTGATGGGTGCGGACTATCAGCGGCGCAAAACGGTGGTCGACTGGACCAGCGGCGGTCTGGCGCCGATCAATGCGTTCAACCCGGTCTATGGCAACTCGGCGATCGATATGTACGGCGACACCAGTTACCTGCGGCGCCTGGAGCAGACCGGGGTCTACCTGCAAGACCTGATCGAGATGAACCAATGGCGGTTTTCGCTGGGTCTGCGTCAGGACTGGGTCGAGACGTCGGATGAGAACCGTATCGCCGAAGCGGGCCGTCCGGTGGGCACGGAAATCAACGACCGCCGCACCAAACTGACCAGCCGCGCTGGTGCGTTGTATCTGTTCGATAACGGCCTGGCGCCGTACATCAGCTACTCCGAGTCGTTTAACCCGAACTCGTATGCCGACAGCGCCGGCAATCCTCTGCCGCCAACTGACGGGACGCAATGGGAAGTCGGCCTGAAGTACCAGCCGCCGGGCACCGACAACCTGTTCACCGCCTCGCTGTTCCGCATTGATCAAGAAAACCTGGCGACCAAACTGCCGCAGGAAAACTTCTACCGCGCGGTAGGCGCTGTCCGTTCGCAAGGGCTGGAACTGGAAGCGCACATGCAGTTGACCGACAACCTGAAAGTACTCGGCAGCTACACCTTCACCGATATCGAGTACTCGAAGTCGATGGTCAGCACCTTGAGCACGCCGACCGATGTGATCGAGAACAAAGGCAACTCGCCGACTCAGGCACCGCGGCACATGGCGTCGTTGTGGGCTGACTACAAATTCGACAGTGCCGCACTCGACGGCCTGCGCCTGGGCGGTGGTGTGCGTTATGTCGGTTACAGCTGGGCGGATGCGGAAAACACGCTGAAGGTACCTGCCTACACCTTGTTCGACGCATCCATCGGTTATGACCTGGGCAAGGTCGGCTTGAAGGGCGTCGACGTTCGCCTGAACGCGAACAACCTGACCAATGAATCCTACGTAGCCTCCTGCGCGAGTCTGAACTTCTGCTACATGGGCGAAGAGCGCAACGTCGCCGCCACGGTCAGCTACCAGTTCTAAACCTTTGCCTTGTGCATAAAAAAGCCAGCCCCTGTTTTCAGGGGCTGGCTTTGTCGCTTCTGTGGGGAAATTCTCATGCGCGCATTGTTGGTGTTGTTGCATCGCTATATCGGGCTGGCAACAGCGGTGTTTTTGCTGCTGGCCGGGATCACCGGAAGCATTCTTGCGTTCAATCATGAGTTGGATGAGTGGCTGAATCCGCAGTTCTACGCGGCTTCATCTGAGGGGCAACGATTGCCTCCCGGGGCGTTGGTCGACGCTGTGCAGACCACGCATCCGAAGCTGCAGGTCTGGTACATGGAGTATCCGCAGGAGGCGGGACATACCGCCATGTTGGCGGCGGTGCCGCGCAATGATCCGGCGACCGGCAAACCGTTCGATGAGCGCAATCAGGTGTTCTATCTCGACCCGGTGAGTGCCGAGCAGAAAGGCCAACGTTACTGGGGCGAGTGCTGCTTTTCCCGGGAGAACTTCATTCCGTTCATTCTTGAGTTTCATTACAACTTGACGCTGCCCGGAAACTGGGGCTTGTGGTTGATGGGGCTGGTTGCCAGCGCCTGGGTGATCGATTGTTTCATCGCGCTGTGGCTGACGTTTCCTCGTGGCAAGCCGTTCTGGAAAAAGTGGTCGGCGGCCTGGAAGATCAAGGGCGGCCACGTTTATCGACTCAACTTCGATCTGCACCGGGCCGGTGGATTGTGGCTGTGGTTGTTGTTGCTACCGATTGCGGTCAGCAGTGTCGCGATGAACTTGCCCAGTCAGGTCTTCAAACCGGCGGTGTCGCTGCTTTCACCGATCGAGCCGAGCGTTTATGAGGCTCGAGGGCGAATGCCTCCATCTGAGTTGGGGGTGACACAGTTGAGTTATCAACAGGCGTACGAAAGGGCATTGGTCGAGGGGAAGAGGTTAGGACTGACAGCGGCGATCGGGGAGTTGTATTACAGCTTTGAGTACAACTTCTACGGCGCAGGATTCGGGCAACACGACACTGAAGCGCATGGCAAATCCTGGTTGTTTTTCCACGGTACTGACGGGCGATTATTAGGTCAGGAAATTGCCGGACAAGGGACACTGGGGGAACGGTTTTACCGCTTGCAACTACCGATACATGGCGGACGGATCATCGGCTTCACCGGGCAAGTGATCATCGCGGTATTGGGGGTTCTGATCGCGGGGCTATCGGGGACTGGCGTCTACATCTGGTGGCGCAAGTGGCAGGCCCGGCGCATCAGCAAGGCTCGCAAAGCGGCCTGAGTTTTGGGAGCCCTGAAACGACAAAACCCCTGGCTGCGTTAGCAGACAGGGGTTCTGGAATTTAATCTTGACGATGACCTACTCTCACATGGGGAAACCCCACACTACCATCGGCGATGCATCGTTTCACTTCTGAGTTCGGGATGG
>NZ_JAFLXF010000035.1:0-31149 GCF_019891575.1 Pseudomonas sp. MIS38 | reverse complement strand
ACAGGGGCTCTGCGCTGAACACGGAATGCATGCCTGCCATTGATCCGTTGTGGGGGCGGGCTTGCTCGCGAAGACGCCGGCACAGGCAAAACCTCCGGCGACTGACACTCCGCTTTCGCAAGCAAGCCCGCTTCCACATGGGCTCTGCGCTAAACACAGAATGCATGCCTGCCATTGGTCCATTGTGGGAGCGGGCTTGCTCGCGAAGACGCCGGCACAGGCAAAACCTCCGGCGACTGACACTCCGCTTTCGCGAGCAAGCTCGCTCCCACAGGGGCTCTGCGCTGAACACGGAATGCATGCCTGCCATTGATCCGTTGTGGGGGCGGGCTTGCTCGCGAAGACGCCGGCACAGGCAAAATTTCCGGCGACTGATACTCCGCCTTCGCGAGCAGGCTCGCTCCCACAAGGGGTTCTGCGCTAAACACGGAATGCATGCTTGTCATTAATCCATTGTGGGAACGAGCCTGCTCGCGATGAGCCTCACGCCGGCGCCCAACGCCGATGCAGCCAGCGCGCGAACGCATCCAGGGCAAAGCCCAGTACGCCGATCAGCAGTACCATCGCCATCAGTTCCGAATACGCCAGTCGATCACGCGTATCGAGGATGAAGTAGCCCAACCCGGCGCTGACGCCGAGCATCTCGCACGGCACCAGCACGATCCACAGAATGCCGATCGACAGCCGCACCCCGGTCAGCACATGGCCGAGCACGCCGGGCAGGATCACTTTGCGCAGGGTTTCCCAGCGGGTGGCGCTGAGGCTGCGGCTGAGTTGCAGCCAGCGCGGGTCGAGCTGGCGCACGCCGGCCACGGTGTTGAGCAGGATCGGCCACACCGCAGCGAAGGTCAGCAGGAAGTAGATCGGCTGATCGCCAACGCCCAGCAGCATCACCACCACCGGCATCCACGACAGCGGCGAAATCATCCGCAGAAACTGAAATGCCGGCGTGGTCGCCGCTTCCAGATGCCGGTGACTGCCGATCATCAAGCCCAGTGGCACGCCGATCAGCAGCGCCAGCAGCAGACCGACTAGAATCCGCTTCAGGCTGACCAGCACATGCTCGTACAGCTCCGGGCGCAGCAGCAGTTCGCCGAGGCTCGCCAGGGTCGCCTCGGGTGAAAAGCGCAGCGCCAGGCTGTCGTTGCCGCCGAACACGTGTACGCCCAGCCACCACAGCAGCAACAGGCACAACAGCCCCGCCACACCCAACAAACCATGAACGGCCGAAGAAGATCGCTGACGCATCAGAGGCTGAACTCCTCGCTGCGATCAAAGCTTTCCGGTAATCCGAATGCCTTCATCCCGCCGACTGTAGCAATGGCATTACGCACGAAGCGATCGTCTACCAGATCCCGGGCGGTTTGTTGCGGATCGAGGTTGGCAAGGAAACCCTTGTCGCCCTCGATCAGCGTGTCCTTCAGACGTTTGACCAGTTCTTCGGTGTAGCTGGGGAACGGGTACGGCTGAAAATCGATGCGCTGCTCGTCCCAATGGCTGTGCTGGATCGCCCCGCTGGCCAGATACTGCTCGCGGTCGCTAGTGGCCGGCGACAGCACCCGGTCGAGCACCGGTTGCGCGTGCGGCGTGTAGCGATTTTCGCCGTCCTTGGACAGCAATTTCGCCGCCTCGGCGCGGTTGTCGCGGGTCCAGACCTGCGCCTTGACGATCGCGTTGACCACTTTCTGCGACCACTCGGGGCGGTTGTTCAGATCCTGCTCGTGCATGAACACCACGCAGCAGGCGTGATTGCGCCAGACGTCGCCGGTAAAGCGCTGTACTCGGCCGACCTTGAGTTCCTCGGCCAGGGCGTTGAACGGCTCGGCGACGATGTAGCCGGCAATGCGTTTGCTCGCCAGGGCCGGCGGCATGTCCGACGGCGGCAGCACCAGCAGATTGACCTCGTTCGGCGCCAGCGCGGCGCTCGCCGATTTGCTCACCGGCACCAGACCGTGATCGCGAAACAGCTGCTGCACCACCACGTTATGAATCGAATACCAGAACGGAATCGCCACTGATTGCCCGCCCAGTTGCTTGACCTCGGTGATGCCCGGCGCCACGGTCAGGCCCGAGCCGCCGACGTGGTTCCACGCCACGACCTTGGCCGGCACCTTGCTGCCGTAACGCGCCCACACGGTCATTGGCGACAACAGGTGAATCACGTTGACCTGCCCGGAAATGAACGCCTCGATCACCTGCGCCCAACTGCGCAACAGCACCGGGCGCTCAGCCTGGATGCCTTCGGCTTCGAACAGGCCGTTGTTGTGCGCGACCAGCAGCGGCGTGGCATCGGTGATCGGCAGATAACCGATGCGCACCGGCGCATTCGGCTCGGACGCGGCGCGGGCGTTGAGGCTGTTGAGCAACGGCAACGCGCCGCCAGCGGTCAGCAACGCGCTGAGTTTGAGGAAGTCACGACGTGTGTGAGTGAAGTCGTCCAGGCACATGATCAATCTCCGACGTAGCGGGCACAGGTTGAGTGAGGGGGTTGCGGCTCGCCCGCCGAAGGGTTTTGAGGATGTCGATGCGCAGCGCACCCAGTTCCTCGACCAGCTCGGCACGCGGCTGAGGCAGGTCGATGCGCCACTCGCCGAGGATGTGCGCCGGGCTGTTACCCAGTAGCAGAATCCGCTCGGAAAGCAGCAGGGCTTCGTCGATGTCGTGGGTGATCAACACGGCTGCGGTGTGGTGCTCGGCAATCAGTTGCAGGAGCAACTGCTGCATGTCGGCGCGGGTGATTTCATCCAGCGCGCCGAACGGTTCATCGAGCAACAGCACCTGCGGCTGCCGCGCCAGACAGCGGGCCAACGCGGTGCGTTGGGCCATGCCGCCGGACAACTGCGCCGGGTGCTGCAACCGCGCGTGTTCGAGGCCGACCGCAGCGATGGCGTGGTCGATCCGCGCCTTGCGCTGCTCGGCCGTGAGGTGCGGCTGGCGGGCGAAATCGAGACCGAAGGCGACGTTGTTTTCCAGGGTCAGCCACGGCAACAGGCTCGGGTCCTGAAACGCCACCGCCACCCGTGGATGCGCGCCGGTCAGCGGCTCGCCAAGCAGGCTCACCCGACCCTGTTGCGGCGTCTGCAAACCGGCCAGCACTCGCAGCAGACTGGATTTGCCGACACCGCTGGGGCCGAGAATCGTCACCACTTCGCCGGGTTGCAATTGCAGGTCGAAGTGCTCCAGCACGGTGTGCCAGCCCTGCTCTCGCGGGTAGCCGAGGCTGATGCCCTGCGCCTCCAGCACCGGCGCCGTCATGCCGTCGCTTCCCGTTTCTGCCGCTGCAATTCGGCGCGCAATTGCACCAGGCTCGGAGTGACGATCGGCACGAACGCCGACTCGCGCCAGCGCCGGGCGAAACCGCTGCCGTGCTCGGTCAGATAAGCCTTGCCGCCGCTGGATTGCAGTTCCAGTTGCACGGCGTTGGCAGCGGATTCGGCCAGCGCGATGCGGATCTGGAACAAGGCGCCCGGCTGGGTCAGGAAACGTCCGTCGTGCAGACCCTGCTTGAGCGCATCGACGCTCTGCGCCAGTTGCTCGCGTTGTTCCTGCAACGGCTCCAGCAGAATCGAACGGCCGTCCTGCAAATGTCCTTCGACCTCGGCCAGCGCCCGTCGCGCCAGACCAATCGCCATGCCGCACTGCAAGCCGAGGAACGCCGGGCGCACCGCTGGCAGAAACTTGCGCGCATCTTCATGCAGCAGCCATTCCCGTCCGACCGCCACTTGCGCGAAATCGATTGCTGCGGTGTTACTCGATTGCAGCCCCATCAGTTGCAGATCGGCGGAACGTTGTACGCCGGCAGCGTCATCGGCGATCGCCAGCACGAACGGCGAACCGCCCTCCTCGTGCTCTATTGCCGCCGCCACCACGAAACCGCTTTTGCGCAGATTGGTCACCCAGTGCAGGCGCCCGTTCAAGGTCCAGCCGTCTGCGGTGTGGGCGGCACGCACTTGCAATGCCTCGATGCCGGACAGGTACTTCATCGCGTTGGACAAACCGGTGGCGCCGGCCAGTTCGCCGCTGAGCAGCGCCGGCAGCAGTTTTTCCCTCAGTGCAGCGTTGGGACTGTGCAGCAGGTATTCGATAAAGGCCCGTTGGCCCCAGAACACAAACGCCGCCGCCAATGAATGGCTGGCGACGGCAGCCAGGGTTTCCACGGCATCACTGACGTGACCACCGCTGCCGCCCAGCGCCGGGCTGATGCCGACCCGTAGCACCCCGGCCTGCGCCAGTTGCGTCAGCACCTGTTGTGGATCGCCGTCGCCCGCATCCAGGGCCTGGGCGTTGTGTTCCAGCCATTGCGTCAATGCCTGATTGAGCATGTCGTTTCTCTCCTTGTACGCAGCCGCATCAACCATAGACGATGCGGCCTGAAGCGCTGGCCGATTACGCGCGATACGGCGCCAGCTCGGGGTTGAGCGGCGTGTCGGCGAACACGTTGGCGAAGTTGCACAGGGTCGCCAGGCTGATGCCGAGGATCACTTCCAGCGCATTGCCTTCGGTGTAGCCGGCAGCCTTGAATTGGTTGAAGGTCTGGTCGCTGACCTTGCCCCGGGTGGCAATCACTTCGCGGGCAAACGCGGCCAGGGTTTCCAGTTTTTCCACGGGCACGGTGGCTTTCTCACGCAGCGCACTGACCACTTCCGGCGGCAGTTTGGCCTTATTCAGCGCCACGGCGGTATGACCTGCGACACAGAAATCGCAACCATGGTGGGTGGCCGCAATCAGTTGCACCACTTCGCGCTCGGCAAGGCTGAGTTCGGACTTGCCATTGAGCGCCGATACCGTAACGTAGGTTTCCAGCGCGGCCGGGGCATTGGCCAGCACGGCCAGCAGGTTCGGAATGAATCCGGAGTTTTTCTGCGCATTTTCCAGGAACGGTCTGGCGGCTTCGGGAGCGCTTTGCACGGTGTGAAGAGTGACGCGCGACATGGAGTGGACTCCTGCTGTTGAGTGTCCGGCCAGTCTGTTGGTTATAAAAATTTCGATCCATATTCTAAAGTAGCGATTACTTGCTCCTGAGTGTTTCCATTAGATGATTTCGTCCAGCCCCCTGGTTGATTGGTTATTAGAAAGCCTCGAACTCGATGCCAGCCTTTTTCACGTCGGGCGCTATTGCGGTGGCTGGCATGCAAGTACGCACGGACTGGCGCGCGCCAGTTTTCACTTGATCGTGCAGGGCCGCTGCTGGCTGCACATTGACGGGCAGGAGCAGTCGATAGTGTTGAACGCCGGAGATGCGGTATTTCTGCTGCGCGATCTGAACTACCGCCTCTCCAGCGCCGAAGAGCCGGCACTCGCCCAAACGCTGCCGCGCAGGGCCATGACCGCGCTCGACAGTCAGGCACAGGATGGCGTCGGGCTGGTCTGCGGGTTCTTTCATTTCAAGTCCGGGCTGTCGTCGCTGATCATCGAAGGCTTGCCGGACTGGATCATCCTGCGCGCGGGCGATCCTTCTTCGAGCGCCGCGCGAGCCTTGTTCGAGTTGATCCTGCAAGAGTGCGAACGCTTGCCGGCGCCCTCCTCGGCGCTGCTCGAACGCTTGAGTCATCTGCTGTTTTTGTATGTGTTGCGCCAACAGATGGCCGACAACCAGAGCCTCGGCGGCCTCGTGGCTTTGGCGCGCAATCCGCAGTTCGCGCCGTTGCTGGACCAGTTGATCGAACAACCGCAATTGCCGTGGTCGCTGGAGAGCATGGCGGCGAGTATCGGCCTGTCGCGCTCGGCGTTTTTCAAACGCTTCAACGAACTGGCCGGGCAATCGCCGGGGCAAGTGCTGCTGGCGTTGCGCATGCGGCATGCCTGCCAGTTGCTACGGGCCAATCACACGGTGGAACAGGTGTGCGCGGCCGTGGGCTATCAGTCGATCGCCGCATTTACCCGAGCGTTTGCCAAGTCGGTGGGGGTGCAACCGGGGGCTTATCGCAAGCAGCATGAGGGGCGCTGAGCGACGCGTTAGTACGCCATCGCTGCTGGAAAGCACCGAGAGAAACTGTGGGAGCGAGCTTGCTCGCGAAAGCGCCGGCACAGGCAAAATCTCCAGCGACTGATACACCGCTTTCGCGGGCAAGCCCGCTCCCACAGTGGATGGTGTCGATCAGCGGATCTGTGTACACCGCAAAAACTTGTGGGAGCTGGCTTGCCAGCGATGGCGTTGGTGCATCCAACATCTTTATTGACTGAACCGGCGCTTTCGCGGGCAAGCCCGGCTCCCACAGGGGAGATGTGTGGATCACGGGATTTGTGCACGCCACGAGACCTGTGGGAGCCGGGCTTGCCCGCGAAGGCGGCGGTACATTTGGCATCCTGGCTTGGTTCGTTCCTTATTCCACTAATCAACCACAAAACCATTTTTTAATCTTTTATCGCTATTAACCTCGCCCTCTATAATTGCGCCCCTGTACTCAACTCATAAAAAGGGATGCTTCATGCAAAGACGCCTGTTACTGGCCGCACTGTTCGTCACTGTCGCCGGTTGTGCCAGCCCGCCGCCTGCCGCCGTTCACACCCATGACCCCACCAGTTCAACCCTGCAAGGCGACGCCACGCGTCCGGCACAGGCACAGTGGATCCGCACCGAGCTGTACTTCTCGGTGGGCACCGTGGATGGCAAGGAAGGCGCGGTCAGCCCGGCGCGCTGGCGCGAGTTTCTCGACAAGGAAGTGACGTCGCGGTTTCCCGACGGTTTCACCGTGTTCGATGCCTATGGGCAGTGGCGTGATCATGGGGCGAAGGAGCCGGAGCGGCTGAGTACCAAAGTGATCGTGATCCTGCACGAGAACAATCCGCAGAACGCCGGCAACATCGAGGCAATTCGACTGGCGTACAAACGCATTACCGGGGATCTGTCGGTGCTGCGTCTGTCGCAACCGGCCGACGTATCGTTCTAATCGTTCATCTGTCCGAGAGCTTGCCGAGGCGTCGACGCCAGGCGGCTCAATCCCACCAGCAGCAGCGCACCGACCACCAACACGCCAATCCCCAGAAACGCGCCCCACCCCACCACCGTCACGCTCGAATAGAGCATGTACAGGCACAGCCCGAAAAACAGCAGCGGCACCAGCGGATACCACGGCACCCTCACCGGCCTCGGCACCTCAGGGAAACGCCGGCGCAGGATGATCAACGCCAGGCTGCTGAAGCTCAGAAACAGCCAGTACACCGGGGTCAGGTACTCGACCATGGTGTTGAAGCCGCTCTGGGTGAAACTGCCGAACAGCACCAGCAACAATGCCACCGCGCCCTCCGCCAGCAAGGCTTTGCGCGGCACGCCGTCGCGTTCGTGCCACTCGCCGAAACGACGCAACTGCGGCACATCGCGGGCGGCGGCATAGGTGGTGCGGGCGCCGACCAGCAAGGTCGAGTTGATGGTAGCGATGGCCGCGATGCCGACCATCAGCAGAATCAGCAGCACCCCCGGCGCGCCGAATGCACGGTTCAACAGTTCCACCGCCGGTGCATTGCTCGCCGCCAGTCCGGCGAATCCCAGGCCTCGCACAAACGCCCAGTTCAGCGCCAGATAAATCGCCATCAGCAGCGTCAGCGCACCGAGCATGGCGATGAAAATCCCTCGCCGCCCATCGCGCACTTCCGCCGATAATGTGGCCGCATCGCTCCAGCCGCCAAACGCCAGAAACACAAAAATCATCGCCGCCGAAAACCCGGCCATACCGGTGTTTTCCGGCGCAACCGAAACGCTCGCTGGCGCTGCTTCAACCCCCTGCCACGCCAGCCACACCCCGGCGCTGGCGATGCTCAGAAAGCCCAGCGCCAACAAGCCCACCAGCAAGGTCTGAGTGATGAAACCGATGTGCTTGCCAGTGAGATTGAGCAGCACCAGCGCGGCGATCACCCCGCCGGCAAACAGCCCCGAGCCGTATCGACCGAGCGGCACCACGGCATTGACGTAATCGGCAAACATGAACGCCGACAAGGCGATCCAGCCGGTGTGCATCACCGAAAAGCGCGACCAGGCGAACAGGAAACCCATGCGCTCGCCATAGGCCGTGCGCAGAAAGTGATAGTCGCCGCCAGGATGTGGAAATGCCGCGGCCATTTCGGCAAAGCACAACGCCCCGGCCATCGACGCCAGGCCGCCGAGCACCCAGACCCAGTAGAACCAGGCAGGCCCGACGTTCAGCGCCACGGTTGGCGCGGTTTTCAGGATGTCGGTGGTGATCACCATGCCCAGCGTGATCAGCAACGCCTGCAGCACCGGCAGATGGCGCTTGGGGCCGTTGGAGTGATTCATGGAGAGTTCCGCAAAAAGTCCGCCATCCGTGGCGGATCGGCTCAGAAGCCGTAGGTGGCGCTGGCGTAGTAGTACGCGCCGTTGGTGCCGATCGGCGACAGCACGTCATACGGCAGGTTGCCGCCGTAATTGATCGCCGAGCCGGAGCGCTCCGGGTAGTTGTCGGTGAGGTTGTTGCCGCCCAGGGCGACGCTGAATTTCGGGGTGAATTTGTAGGTCACCTCGGCATCCAGTTGCCACACCGCGCCATAGGTCTGCTCCGGTTGCGAGTCGCCGAAATCGAACACCCGGGTGGTCTCGCCCTGACGGGTCAGACGCCCGAGCAGGCCCCAGTGTTCGCTGGCCCAGTTGGCGGAAAACACGAATCGATCCTTGGGCGCAGCGTCGGTCAGAGTATTGGTTTCTTCAACGCCGACCAGTGCATCGTTGCCGATCCCCAGCGCCGTCAGTTGCGAGGGTGTGCCTTTGGTGCTGGTGACTTTGGTGTGGTTGTAGGTGTACGCGGTGGTCAGGCCCAGTTGCCCTTCGTACAGCGGCTGATGGTAGTTGAGCACCAGTTCGGCACCGTGGGTGCTGGTGTCGGCGGCGTTGGTGAAGAAGTTGACGTCGTGCACCCCGGCCACGCCGAAGTTGTCGTTGATGTATTGCTCCATGGCGTCGCTGCCGATGCGCTGCGACAGGGTGATGCGGTCCTTGACGTCGATGCGGAACACATCGAGCGAAGCGTCGAAGCGTTCGTTGAGCTGGAAGGTTAGCCCCAAGCTGAAGTTCTTCGAGGTTTCCGGATCGAGCTTCTCGGCCCCCAGCGCGCGGGCGATCGGGTCGTTGACCGAGAGCACACGAATATCGGTGAGCGTGCCGCCTTCGCCGAAGTTGCTGGTGGTGTTCTGGAAACCGCTCTGCGCCAGCGATGGCGCGCGGAAGTTGTTCGACACCGCACCGCGCAGCGCCCACTGCTCGGTCAGTTTGTAGCGACCGCTGAGCTTGCCGGTGAGTTTGCTGCCGGCATCATCGTAATGTTCCCAACGCGTGGCGGCGTCGACGAAGAAGCGCTCGGTGAGATCGCCCGACAACTCGGCGTAAGTCGCGAACACGTTGCGGTCCAGGTCCGACTCTTCGCTGGGGCGCAGACCGTTGGCACCATCAGCGCCGGAGCCAATGTAAGAGGCCTCGTCACCCGCGTAGGTCAGGTAGTTTTCGTAGCGATATTCGCCGCCCAGCGCCAGCACGAACGAGCGTCCGCCCAAGCGCAGTTCGCGGCTGAAATCGAGGTTGGTGGTGGTCTGGCGCAGCTCGTAATCGCCGGTGTCGAATTTCGTCGGCGAGTCCTCGCCGAGGCTGACGTTAAGGGTGCGGCGGGTGGATCCGTCGAAGCGGTTACGGCCATGGGTAAGGCTGCTGTCGAAGTCCCAGTCTTCGCCGATCATGCCTTTGAAACCGGCGGTGGCAGAGACGTCCTTGTTGTCGCCCAGCGACTGCGGCAGGTAGCCGTTGGGATAGAACTGCGGCTGCTCGTAGGGGTAGCGATAGAATTCGGCGCCGGTGGTGTGGCGCTGGTTGTAGGTGCCGAAGCTGTAGGCCTTGCCGCCGGCCAGCGGCAGCTCGCTGTTGAACCACAGGTTGACGTCCCGCGCCAGGCCGTCGCCCATCACGTAGTTGCGCTGGTCCGGGGTATCGGCAAAACCGTCGAAACCGGCGCGGTTGGTCGGGTTGCGATTTTTGTACTCGGTACCGCCGCGAATGAACCCGCCCTCTTCACCCAGACGCGTGCCGATCTTGGCCGTGGTCACGCTGTTCTGGCCGTCGGTGGTGGTTCTGCCGATGGCGTCCTGATGGGTGTGAAACGCGCCGTAGCTGGTGGACACTTCGCCGCCCTCGGGCGCGTCGTCGAGGATGATGTTGATCACCCCGGCAATCGCATCGGAACCGTACTGCGCACCGGCGCCGTCGCGCAGCACTTCGATGCGTTTGATCGCGCTGATGGGGATCGAGTTGAAGTCCACCGGCGCCGTACCGCGACCGATTTTCGACGAGTCGTTGACCACCGCTGAAGTGTGACGACGCTTGCCGTTGACCAGCACTAGCACCTGATCCGGGCTCATGCCGCGCAGCTGTGCGGCGCGCACGTGGTCGGCGCCACCGGAGTTGGACTGACGCGGCATGCTGAACGATGGCAGCAACGTTTGCAGCGCCTGACCCAGCTCACCGTCGGCCGCGCCGGTGGACTTGAGATCGGCGGCGGTCAACACGTCAACCGGCACTGGAGAATCCAGAACCGTGCGAGCAGTGCCACGGGTGCCAGTGACCAGCACGGTACCCAGCCGTGTGTCATCGTCAACGCGGGTGGAAGTGTCTTCGGCTTGCGCCGGAACTTGCCAGATCGCACCGACCACCGCGATGGCCAGTAATGAACGGGAACGGTGATACATGTGACAGCTCCTTTATCGCAGCTAATACCCGGCCGTTGCCGACAATAAAGGTTCGGCAATCAATGCACGGCAATGTCTGCTGTAGTTGTAGAAAGCAGGAAGGTGGTGAAGGCTTTTTAGCGTGATTAGTCAGTGAAGCGCAGGATCCCCAAAGTCAGTTGTTTCCCCTTGAACACCGATGCTAGACGGGCCAAAGGCCTGCCGTAAAAGAACCAATAACACTTAGGTTAGATCGGGCTGAATAGTTGTTTTTAGAGCAACACAAGTGTTGCTGGACAAACACTTAAACCCTAACTAACACCCACTAATTCAAGATCAGCCAAAGATCTTTTGTAGGAGTGAGCCTGCTCGCGATAGCTATCGTTCAGTCACCGAAAATATCGACTGGGCTGGCCCCTTCGCGAGCAAGCCCGCTCCCACAGGTCTGACTGGGTGAACACTGACTTCTCATCCACCACAGATCCAATGTAGGAGTGAGTCTGCTCGCGATAGCGGTGTATCAGCCACCAAATTAGTTGAATGTCCGGGCCCCATCGCGAGCAGGCTCACTCCTACAGGTTGATCGGGGTAAACGCATAGTTATCATCCATCACAGATCCAATGTAGGAGTGAGCCTGCTCGCGATAGCGGTATATCAGCCACCGAAGCAGTTGAATGTCCGGGCCCCATCGCGAGCAGGCTCACTCCTACAGGTTGATCGGGGTGAATACATTGCTTTCATCCACCGCAGATCCAATGTGGGAGCGGGCTTGCTCGCGAAGGGGCCAGTCCAGTCACCCGAGATGTTGACTGCAAACATGCGCAAACCTTTAGTCGAATTCCTTTTCCAGCCAGGCATCCGCGGCGATGTCCAGGGCCTGCGCACTGAAGCGTTGTTCCGCAAACGGGTCGGCGTGCAGGTGAAAGCCGTTGCGCTCCCAGAAACCGGGTTGTTCTTCGTCGACAAACTCCAGACCGCGCAGCCATTTGGCGCTTTTCCAGAAGTAGCGCCCGGCGACCACCAGCCGCAGTGGCCAGCCGTGCTGGGCGGTCAAGGGTTGGCCAGCGTAATGGGTGGCGAGCAGGCTGTCCGGGTGCAGCAGGTCGTCCAGCAACAGGTTGGTCTGGTAATCGTGATCAGCGTGGGCCATGACAAAACGTGAAGCGGGCTGGATATCGAGCTCGCTCAGCAAATCCTGCAGATGCACCCCGCTCCACTGCGTGTCGAACTTCGACCAGCGTGTGACGCAATGAATGTCACATCGCAACTGGCGTTGCGGCAAACCCTGCAGGTCGGCAAAACTCAACTCGACGCCACGCCCGACCTTGCCGAACAGGCGCAGTGACCAGGTTGCCAACTCATACTCCGGCACCGTGCCTTCGTGGAGAATCGGGAACCGCTCGGTCAACACCTGCCCCGGCGGCAAACGTTGACCGAGCGCCGGATCAGCCTTAGGTGCGCGGCTGTTGCGCAAACGCATGGCTTTGTTGTGCATGTTCACTCCCAAGCGCATCACCCGGTGATAACGGCTGCATTTAGTTCGCCACAGGAATCCACTCGGCCCGCGCCACGTTGGCGGTATCACCGAACGCCGGGAGTTTCTGCGCCAGGTCGTGGACGTTTTTCACGTCCAGATCGAGCAATTGCTGACGGGTGATCAGGGTCGGTGGCACCAACACCTGATGTCCCGGATTTTCGCCGGCAATCAACATCGCCAGACTGCGCACGCTGATCGCCCCCGCCACTTGCGGATTGACCGCGGCGGTCGCCGCCCAGGCGCTGTCAGGTTCTTTCATGATCTGAATGTCGGCGGTGGAGATGTCGGCGCTGTAGATCTTCACCTTGCGCCCCAGACCGGCCTCGTCGACGGCGATTTTCGCGCCTTTGGCGAACTCGTCGAACGGCGCGAAGATCACGCTGATATCCGGATTGGCGCGCAACACCGCGCTGGCCTGATCCGCCACCGAGTTGGCAATCGGCGGGTTGAGCGTGCCGAAACGCGCCTTCTCGATGATGCCCGGATTGGCCTTTTTCACCTGACTCCAGATCTCGTCGCGGCGCTCCATCGGCGTGAAGCCGCTGATGTACACATAACCGGCATCGAACCGCGTGCCGTTGTCCTTCACCGCCTGATCCAGCGCCAGTCGCGCCAGTGCATGGTGATCCTGCTCGACCTGGGTCACCTGCGGGCTGTTCAGGTCAACGTCGAACGCCACCACCTTGATGCCTTTGGCGATCGCCCGGTCAATCGGTCCCTTGAGGGTTTCCGCCAGGCCCAGTTGCACGATGATCCCGTCGACGCCGAGGTCGATCGCCTGATCGATCATCTCGCCCTGACTCGCCGCCTGCTGCCGCGCATCGAACACCCGCAGATTGGCCCCCAGCGCCTCGGTCTGTTTCTCCACGCCGCGCAGATACGCCTCGGGAAAGTCCCCGGAAAACAGATAGCCGACCAGCGCGATCTGCACCTGACCTTTATCGAACGGCGCCGGAGCACCTGGCAATGCCTTGGCCTGAGCACTCAAAGCCAATGCCGAGAGCACCGCGCCGGCGAGGCAATGGCGTGCGAACTGCTTGTTTGAACCGTGCATACATCTTCCTTGCAGCGACAAATGAACCGGCTCAGCGCGCCCGATGCGCGAGGCCGAAGGTGAACATCAGGGCCAGCACCAGCACCAGTCCCTTGACGAAATCCTGCGCGTAGTACGGCGCGTTGAGCATGGTCAGGCCATTGAGCAGCGACGCCACCAACAGTGCGCCGACCAACGTGCCGAACGCATTGGGCTTCTTCGCGCCGAGCACGGCAAAACCGATCAGTGCCGCGCCGAGGGCGTCGAGCACCAGACCGTTGCCGGAGCTGACATCACCCCGACCCAGGCGCGCCGCCAACAGCAACCCGCCGAGCGAGGCGAGCAACGCCGAGAGCACGTACGCGAGCAACTTGAAGCGTTGCACTGGCGCGCCTGCCAATCGCGCCGCCTGCTCGTTACCGCCAATCGCATAAAACAATCGGCCGATGCGCGTGCGCTCAAGAAACAGCCACACCGCCAGCGCCACCAGCGCAGTGATCAACACCGGCACCGGCACCACGTCCCACAAGCGTCCGCGGCCGAGGGCAAGAAACGCCGCACTGAAGGTGCCTTCGGTTTCCACGCCACTGGGCAAGGTCATGCCCACCGCAATCGAGCGTCCGCCCGTGGGAATCAGTTGCGCGCCGATCACCAGAAACATGCTGCCCAGCGTCGCGAGAATGTCCGGCACCCGCAGCTTGACGATCAGCCAGCCATTGAGCAGCCCGACCAGTGCGCCACCGGCCAGACTGATCAGCACCGCCGGCACCGCGCCCCAGCCGAGCACCACCATCACGTAACTGGCGATCATCAGACTCATCGCTGCCACCGCCCCAATCGACAGATCAAGTCCGCCGACGGCCATGGTCAGCGTCACGCCAAGGGCCAGCAGCGCGACGATCGACACCGACTGCAAGATGCTGAACAGATTGCCGACGCGCAAAAACGCCGGCTCCGCGACACTGAAAAACACCACGATCAGCGCCAGCAGCCACAACAGGCCGTAGCGGATCAGCGCTTGCAGCAGGCGCTCGGCGGGTGCCGTAGCGGCAGACAACAATGAACTCGAATCAGGCACTCGCTCTGCTCCTTGGCGTGGCGTGAAAGGGATTTTCGCTAGCGTCGCTGCCGGCCAGCGCAGCGACCAGGGTCGCGCGTTCAAGACCGGCGCGCGGGTATTCGGCGACCACCGCGTGATCGCGCACCAACAGAATGCGGTCGGCGATTTCCAGGGTTTCATCGACATCGGCGCAGATCACCAGGGTCGCGCGGCCGCCGGCACTGTCGCGCAGCAACTGGCCGATCTCGCGACGGGCGCGCACGTCGACACCCTGAAACGGTTCATCGAGAATCAGCACCCGCCCGTCCCCGAGCAGCCAGCGACCCAGCACAACTTTCTGTTGATTGCCGCCGGACAGCGCGCTCATCGGCACCTCGATGCCGGCGGTCTTGATCCCCAGCGCCGCGACTTGCGCCTCGACCGCTGCGGCTTCGGCGCGGTTGCGAATGAACCCGGCACGGGTGAAGCGCTGCAGAAACGGCAGCGTCAGGGTGCGGCGCAGGGAAAAGTCGGGCACCAACGATTGACTGGCGCGATCCTCCGCTGCGAGAAACACACCGCTGCGAATCGCCGCCCTTGGCGAACCCGGCAGCCAGTCCATGCCGTCCAGTTGCAGGCTGCCAGCCACGGCTTTACGCAAGCCGAACAGCACTTCGGCGATCTCGCTTTTGCCAGCGCCGAGCAGCCCGGTCAGCACCACCACTTCGCCTTGGTGCAGGTCGAAATCGAAACGTCTGGATCGTGGCAAAATCTGCAAACCTCGCGCACCCAATACTTTTTGCCCCACGCTGCCGGGCGTGTAGACATGCCCGTCCAGCGCCTGCCCGAGCATGGCGTGCACCGCCTCGGGCAACTGCCGCGCGCTGAACTCTCCGGCCAGTCGCCCATCGCGCAGGACAATGGCGCGATCCGCCACCCGTTGCAGATCGGACAAGCGATGGGAGATGTAAACAATCGCCACGCCACGGCTGCGCAAGATATCGATCAGATCAAACAGACGCTGCGCCTCGGCATCCGACAACGCCGCCGTTGGCTCATCGAGAATCAGCAGACGCGGCTGCAAGGCAAAGGCCCGCGCCAGCACCACCAACTGCCGCTCGGCCTGGCCCAAGTGTTCAATCGGCTGCTCCAGCGGCAACACCAGACCCAGCCCGGCGGCGATACTCGCGGCGCGTTCCAGCAAGCGTTTGCGATTGAGCCAGAAGTCCGCGTCAGGCTTGCACAACTCATCGAGCAACAGGTTTTCCGCCACGCTCAAACCGGGCGCAATGCCCTCGTTGATCTGCTGATGCACCGCGACAATCCCGACCCGGCGTGCCGACAGCGGCGAACTGAATTGCCGGGGCTGCCCGTCGATGTAAATCTCGCCGCCATCGGCGCGCTGGCTGCCGGCGAGAATCTTCACCAGCGTCGATTTGCCGGCACCGTTGGCACCGAGCAACGCCACCACTTCGGCGGGATGAATCTGCAGGCTGACGCGATCCAGGGCGCTGTTCGAGCCGAAGCGCTTGCTCAGTTCACGCACCTGAATCAGCGGCGCGCGGGCCACGACGACACTCATAAAATTCCTTAACGCCGATGGGCCAGCGAACGCACCAGCCGGTCGCCCAGGCTCTGCACGCCCTGCACCAGAATGACCAGCACCACCACGGTGGCGACCATCACTTCATTGTTGAAACGCTGATAGCCATATCGGATCGCCAGATCACCGAGGCCGCCACCGCCAATCACCCCGGCCATGGATGAAAAACCGATCAGCATCACCAGCGTCAGAGTGATCCCCGCCAGCAACGCGGGCAGCGCTTCGGGCAACAGCACTTTGAAAATCACATGACGGATGTCGCCGCCCATGGCGAGGATCGCTTCGATGCGGCCCTTGTCGACTTCGTCCAGCGCGTTCTCGACGATCCGCGCAAAAAACGGAAACGCGCCGATGGTGATCGGCACTACCGCAGCGGTGCTGCCGAGGGTGGTGCCGACCACCAGTCGGGTCAGCGGAATCAGTGCAATCAACATCACCACAAACGGCAGCGAGCGCCCCAGATTGACCAGCGAACCCATCGCGGCATTGAGCCGTGGCAGCGGCCACAGTCCGTCTCGGCGACTGACAAACAGCAACACCCCGAGCGGCAAACCGATCAGCAGCGTGAACAGCCCGGCAAGCAAGACCATGTACAGGGTTTCGCCGGTGGCGTTGAACACCAGTTGCAGGATTTCATCCCAGTTGATCGCGCGGTTCATGACTGGGCCGCCCGCACGCCGTATTGCTTGAGGAAGCTGAGCCCGGGGATGTCGTGGCCCAGCGGCAGGCCGCAGGTCGGACGTAACGAAGTGCCGAGACTCGATTGCGCATCGGCGAGCAAGCGCGGCACCGGGCCGGACTCGACCAGACGCCCGTCCGCCATCAACGCCGCGTGATCGCAGATCGACTTGACCACCTCCAGCTCATGGGTGATCAGCACGATGGTCACGCCCAGTTGCCGATTGATATCGCGCAGCAGCTCAAGAATCGACGCCGTGGTTTCCGGATCCAGTGCACTGGTGGCTTCGTCCGACAGCAGATACGCAGGCTCCGCTGCCAGGGCGCGGGCAATCCCCACCCGTTGTTTTTGCCCACCGGACAACTGCGAGGGAAACGCTTGCGCCTTGTCCGTCAAACCGACCAGTTCCAGCAGTTCGCGCACCCGCACATGGCGCCACGGTTTGCCGACGTTGGCGATTTCCAGCGGCACGGCGATGTTGTCGAACACGGTGCGCGAATGCAGCAGATTGAAGCCCTGGAAGATCATGCCGATGCGCTGACGCTGGCGGCGCAGGTCGCTGGGCGACAGGGTCAGCAGGTCCACGCCGTCGATCAGGATTCGCCCGCTGTCCGGGCGTTCGAGCAGATTGAGACAACGCAACAGGGTCGACTTACCTGCCCCGCTCCGCCCGAGAATGCCGTAGATCGCGCCGTCGGGAATACTCAACGACACCTGATCCAGCGCCGGTGCCGGCGCCGCCGGGTAAGTCTTGCTCAACTGCTCGACGACGATCATGGCTTGCCATCCTCCACCGGAATCACCGAACCCTTGAAGTTATCAGTGATGTATTTCGCCACTTGCGGCGAGGTCAGGTCTTTGGCCAGTTGTGCGATGCGCGGATCGTTTTGCAGTGTCGGCGTGGTCACCAGAATGTTGGCGTACGGATTGTGCTCGGCCTTCTCCAGCCCCAGCGCATCCTGGGCCGGCACCAGTCCGGCTTCCAGCGCGTAGTTGCCGTTGATCACCGCAAGGTCGACATCGTCCAGGGCCCGAGGGATTTGCGGCGATTCGATTTCAAGGATCTTCAGCTGTTTCGGGTTCTCGGCGATGTCCTTGGGCGTGGCCTGATCGGCTGCCGGATCCTTGAAACCGGGCTTGAGTTTGATCAGCCCGTTGTCCTGCAACAGGTAAAGTGAACGGCTCAGGTTGGTGACGTTGTTGGGCACCGCCACGGTGCCTTTTTCCGGCACGTCGGCGAAGCTTTTGTGTCGGCGCGAATAGATGCCCAGCGGCTCGATATGCACCGTGGCGGCCACCGCGAGTTTCTGCCCCAGTGCTTGTTCCTGGGATTTCAGATACGGCAGATGTTGGAAGTAATTGGCATCGACATCACCGTGCACCAACAGCTCGTTGGAGTTCACGCCGTTAGGAATCTCGATGACCTTGAGGTTGAGTTGCGGATCGATTGTCTGGATGTACGCGAGAATCTGCGCGTGGGGCACCGGGTCGGCCGCCACCCGCAACGGCTCAAGTGCCTGAGCGCCGAACGAAGTCACCAGCGCGCCGAGCACGGCCAGGGTCAAACCTGCTTTTTTCAACATGTGCGGAGTCCTTGAGCGAGTGATGAATCAGGCGTTGGCGGTTTTACGAGTTGGTGCGGCGGGCATCAGCGCGTCGGCATAGAAGCGCCGGGCGACGTCGGGGTGCGAACGCAACCGTCCCTTGAGGTAGTTCCAGCCGACATCGCGAAACAACGGATTGAGCGGATCACTCGCCGGGCCACGCGCTTCGCGCAGCAGCGCGGTGGGCAACGGGTACAGCGGCACCACGGCATCGAGTTGCGCGCCGAGGAAGAAGGCGATGGACAAGCGTTCGCTGCCTGCGGGCGGCGACACCACCCGATGCACCGTGGCGCGCAGATAACCGTTGGTGGCCAGCTCCAGCAGTTCGCCGATGTTCACCACCAGCGTGTTGTCGCGGGGCAGCGCATCGATCCAGCGCCCCTCCTCGACTTCCACTTGCAACCCGGCCTGCTGGTCTTGCAGGAGAAAGCTGAGGAATCCGGAATCCTTGTGCGCGCCGACGCCTTGCTGGCTCGCGTTGGCGGCCTGGCCTGGATAGCGCATCAACTTGATGTGTTCGTTGGGCTTGTCGCCGTACAACTGATCGAACGCGTCCGCCCGCAGCGACAGCGCCTGGGCAAAGGCACGCAGCAGACGCAACGCCATGCGCGTCATCGCCTGTTGCCATTCGAGCAGCAGCGGTTTCAGTTCTGGCAGCGCCGCCGGCCATTGGTTGGGCCCCTGCAAGCGCGCCCACAACGGGCTTTCCGCGTCCAACGGCAACGCTTCGCGCTCGGCGCCGAGATCGAACTGCTCACGCCAGTCGGGTTGACCACGGGTGATCTCGGAAGCGGCACGGTTGTATCCGCGAAAGTGCGGCGAATTGATCATGCCGACGGCGGTCTTTTCTTGCTCGGGCAAGGCGAAGAACTGCCGTGCGTGATCCTGCACCTGTTTGAGCAGGTGGCTGTCGATGCCATGGCCGGTGAGATAGAAAAAGCCGACGTCACGCGCGGCGTGACGCAGGTTTTCAAGAAATTCATAACGCTGTTGCGCGGTGCCTTCGAACAACGAAAGGTCCAGCGTCGGCAGCGTGGTGATATCGAGGGTATGCGGCATGATTCACTCCCGTGTGAACCAAACCTGAAGAGCCTTTGATCGATTCAGCGTGTGCCGTCATGGCAATCGGGGGTCTATCGGTTTGATGCGTTTGATTCGTCGTGAGACAAAACTAAACGATCTTAAAAACCACGAACAAATACCCTTTTTGCATTAGCTTAGGCCCGACGCTCAAGTTCGCTGTCATCACGCGACAGCTCTCCCGCTTCAACTGATCAACGTGCCGGGTCATAAAACGGTTCGACTGCCACCCGGCTGCCGACAAAGAAACTGTCAGCCACCAGCCGCAGTGGCTGCAGATCGACGTCGCTGGCCCGATCGCCAATCAGTTGCCGGAAGTGTCGATACACCGCGGTGTACTCGCCCTCTTCCGACACCGCCTGGCGCACGCCGTCGATGCTCAGCAGCGCCCCGCCGTTGTCCAGGCGCAGCAGCCCTTCGGCGTAGCGAATCTCGATGCTCCAGAGTTCGTCGTGACCGTGGTCGAAATCGAACTCCGCCTGCACGTCGAGCCGGTTCGCATCGGACATCTTGATCGACGCAGCAATCGGCGACTGGCAGTTGTCCGGTACACGCAGTTCGGCGGCTTCGACAAACAATGGCTGCGCCAGCAAACGGGTAACAATCGACAAGGCATTGATGCCCGGATCGAAAACGCCCAGACCACCGGGTTGCCAGATCCACGTCTGCCCGGGATGCCACTTGCGCACGTCTTCCTTCCAGTCGATCTGCACGCTTTGCAGTGTGCGGCTGGCGAGCCAGTCGCGGGCGGCTTCGATACCGGGGGCGTAGCGCGAATGCCAGGCGAACAACGCACTGACACCCTGTTGCTGCGCTTGACTGACCAGGGCCAGCGCCTCACCCAGCGTCGCGCACGGCGGTTTTTCCACCAACACATGTTTGCCGGCGGCCAGCGCCTGCTGCACCAGGGCGAATCGACCTTGCGGCGGCGTACAAAACGCAATCGCATCCACCTCGGGGCCGTTCTCCAGCAACTCGCTCAACGAGTGAAAGTTCTCCACCCCGGCACAGGGTTTACCTTGCGTGGCGACCGCCACCAGACGAAATCCGGGATTGGCGTTGATCGCCGGAACATGTTGATCCTGGGCAATCTTGCCGTAGCCCACCAGACCGAGACGGATCGGTTGCATCAGTGACTCCTGTTTTTATCTTGTTGTCGTCAGCGAGTGCGCAGATTAGCCGTAAACGTCACGGAAAACCCAGCTGAGTCTGATCAAAAACCCGCAGAAGCCAGCGCTCGGTTCATCGCGCCGGGTAGTAACGCTGATGCAGCGGCGCAAACAGAGAAAGCCTGCTTTTCAGGGCAGGCTTTCACGTTCACAACGCTGCAGTCACTTCTGCTGCGCGGTCAACGCCGAGTAACTGTTCATCAGGTTCCGGTAGTTCGGAATCCGCTGCGACAGCAGATTGCCCAGCCCTTCGATGTCGTTGCGCCAGTCGCGGTGCAGCTCACAGGCGACCGAGAACCAGTTCATCATTTGTGCGCCGGCCTGGGTCATGCGGTTCCACGCGGCTTGCTGGACGGTGGTGTTGAAGGTGCCGGAGGCGTCGGTGACGACGAATACGTCGAAGCCTTCGGCCAGTGCCGACAGGGTCGGGAACGCTACGCAGACGTCGGTGACCACACCGGCAATGATGATCTGCTTGCGGCCGGTGGCCTTGATCGCCTTGACGAAGTCTTCGTTGTCCCAGGCGTTGATCTGGCCTGGGCGGGCGATGTACGGCGCATCGGGGAACATTTCTTTCAGTTCCGGAACCAGCGGGCCGTTGGGGCCTTGTTCGAAACTGGTGGTGAGAATGGTCGGCAGGTTGAAGAATTTTGCCAGGTCGGCCAAGGCCAGGACGTTGTTCTTGAACTCGTTCGGCGAGAAGTCCTGAACCAGAGAAATCAGACCGGTCTGGTGGTCGACCAGCAGGACTACGGCGTCGTCTTTGTTCAGGCGGTTGTAGGTTGCAGTGCTCATGTTTGAATCCCTTTTCTTGGTTGAGGTAGTGGGCGTTGCGTTGAACATGGGCACAGATTACTGACACGACCGGAACCGATAAATCGGTTGAAAAGCGTTTCACTGTCAACTCATAACGGACAATCCTGGCGACACAACACAGGCTTGCCAGCCTCCGACTCAGTTCGGCTCGAGAATTGGTTTGGCGATCATCAAACTGCACGGCGCCCGGTTCAGGACACTCTCGACGGTTGCACCGATGAAGTTCGGGCCTTGCGGGTAGGCGGTACCGAGCACCAGCATGTCAAACGCGTTCTGGCGGGCGAACTGCTCGATCATCTTGTGCGGTATTCCGGTCACCTGGTGTCGACGGTGAGACTCGATGGCGTAACGCTCGGCCAGAGCCTCAAAAGCCTCTTTCTGAGTGTCGTTGATCGCCTCGCACAAGCTGTGATCCAGACTCAGGGTCGGCACGCTCATCGCCGCATCGCCCAGCACTGACCAGTGGCTGACATTGAGTACATGCAGGGCCGCGCCACAGGCGTGTGCCAGCGTTGCCGCCAGTTCGAGGATGCGCTCGTTGAGGCCTTGGGTCAGATACTCCAGATGCGACAAGTCGACGGCGGCGAGAATTTTCAGCGGCAGTGGATGACGGGCTTCGGTGACCAGATGCACCGGGGTCGGACAGTCGCGCAGCAACAGCCAGTCCAGCGGTCGATGGAAAGCCCGATTCAGCGCCGGGACATGATGGGTATCTTTGATCACCAGATCGGCCCGATAGTCGTTGATGTACTCCAGCATGTGCGCCGGCGTGGCCCTGGACCACACCACTTCGCTGCTGACCTGTACGCCGCTGCCCGCTTGGAACCGCGCCTGTTGCTCCAGCCAGTGGCGGTGCACCTGCAAATAGCCCTCGCGCGCCTGGGCCATCGCGTCGTGGTCAAACAGACCGGCCACCGCCAGCGCCTGCACGTAATCGAACGCCACTATGTGCAGCGCCGCACCGGTTGCCCGGGCCAGGGCAACCGCGCGATCGAAGGCCGGGGTGCGGGTCATTTCGGTGGGGGCAATCAACAACATTCGTTTGAGTCTGAGCATACGAACCTCGTCCTGGCAGTGCGGTACTGGCGCAAGGGCCAGCCTGACATCCCTGTCGATCGGGTATCGACGACTTGCTCGGCCAGTATCCGGCGCCGCCCCCTGACGGCTCTGATTTTTATCAAGCAATGGCCGAACTGCGGCAGCCCGCGTCTAAGTTTGTGTCCGTTCGTCACTTGGCGCTGCCGGAACATGAATGAGATCGGTGTCAGGGTGAGTGACACCTATGCTTAACCCACCCCCGCCAGCGTGATCTCCCCCATGTCAGAAGCACCTGTTCTCCAGGCACAACACCTCAAGACTGCTTGCTCCAACTGCAGCGTGCTGGAGTTGTGTCTGCCGATCGGGATGAACGGTGCGGAGGTCGCGCGCCTGGATACGCTTATCGTGCAACGGGTCAAGGTCAAAAAGGGCGCGGCGCTGTACCGCACCGGCGATCCGCTGCGCTCGCTGTACGCGGTGCGAATCGGCTCGTTCAAGACCAGCATGCTGTCGGTGGACGGTCGTGAACAGGTTACCGGTTTTCACATCCCCGGCGAGATGCTCGGGCTGGACGCTATCAGCGCCGACGAGCATGCCTGCAACGCCTTTGCCCTGGAGGACAGCGAGGTCTGCCCGATCCACTTTGCGCAGCTGGAAAAGCTCGCGCAAAGCCTGCCGTCGCTGCAGCACAACCTCAACCGGTTGCTGAGCCGTGAAATCGTGCGCGACCACAGCATGTTGATGCTGATGGGCAACATGAACTCGGATGAGCGGCTGGCGGCGTTTCTGCTCAACCTGTCGCAACGCCTGAGCCTGCGCGGTTACTCCGCAAAGGATTTCGTGCTGAAAATGCGCCGCGAGGAAATCGGCTCCTATCTGGGGCTGCGCCTGGAAACTATCTGCCGGGGCATCGCCCACCTGCGGGATCAGGAGCTGGTGGAAATCAGCGGCCGCGACGTGCGGATCCAGAACATGGACGGTCTCAAGCAATTGGTTGCCGGCTGCCACCGCTCAGCGCGCTGAGCCAATTGCCCCCTGCCCGAACACCTCGATCGGCGACGCCATCGCGTGCGTCTGATCCAGATCAGATCCAGCCACCGGCAACCGCGTAGAAAAGGAGTGAAAGAACGGTGCGTGTTCGCGCGCCAGCCTTTCCAACCGGATGGAGGATTACCCCATGCTTACTGTCAAAGATCACAACGATCGGGCCGTGGCCGCCTACGCCGCAGTCTCCGGGCAATACTGGATTGAAGCCGTCAAGGATGGGCGTCATGTGTTGATCCGTCCGTTGGCGGAAAAGGACCGCGAGCGTGAATATGCCTTCATCAAGCGCCTGTCGCCCGAGTCCCGGCACATGCGTTTTCTGGCGCAGATCAGCGAGCCCGGCACGGCGCTGCTCGATCAATTGATGGACACTGATAACCAGCAGCGCACGGCGTTCATCGCCCTGGTGCATGAAAATGGCCAGCTGATCGAAATCGGCATCAGCCGTTATGCCGCCACCGGCGAGCATGAATGCGAATGCGCCGTGACCGTTGCAGATGAATGGCAACACCTGGGCCTGGGGACGCTGTTGATGGAGCATCTGATCAAGGCTGCGCGCAGAAACGGCTTTCACCGGATGTATTCAGTGGACTCCGCCGGCAACGAAGCGATGCGTGAACTGGCGCGTAACCTGAACTTCGAAACCCATCACGATCCTGACGACAGCCGTCAGGTCATACACCGTCTTCAGCTGTAAAAAAACGCCCGGTGGCGAGTCTGCAAACGACTCGCCACCGGGCGTTTTTTTTCACGATTGCAAGGTATGTCCCGGTTTGATCGCCAGCACACTGCAAGGCGCACGATGCAGGATCTGTTCGGCAGTGGTGCCCAACAACTTGTTCAACCCATGGTGCTGCACCGTGCCCAACACGATCACGTCAATGTGATGTTCGACGGCAAACTCGCAAATGCTCGGTACCGGAGGCCCCTCGACAAAATGTCGGCAAGCCGTCGGTACACCCTGGCGCTCGGACAGGGCAGCAAATGCTTCGTGTTGCGCGCTGCCCAAGGCTTCATAAATTCCGGTGGCCAGCGGTAAGGCGCCGTAGCCCATGTCGGTGGCATACACCGCCGCCCAGTCGTAGACATGCAGCAATTCGAGCCGGGCATCACACTGCTCGGCCAGGCGCACGGCGGCTTCGACAATCTGATCGTTGAAGCGCAGATCCTGATCCTGACTGCGCAACACATCGATGATCGCCAGCACACTGCGTGGCCGTGGATGCGCGTCATCGGTGACCAGATGCACCGGCACCGGGCAATCGCGCAGCAATTGCCAATCCAGCGGGGTGTAAAACACCCGCTTCAACGCCGACTCCTGCTGCGCATCCTTGATGATCAGCGCCAACGGCATCTCGTTGACGAACTGCAGGACTTCTTCGTACGGGTGTTGCACCCAGACCACCTCACTGCTGACCTCGATACCGTGGCGCTCAAGCAATGTGGCCTGCTCGGCCAGCCACTGGCGATGCGTGCGCAGATAACCGTCGCGGGCCAGACGGATTTGCTCAGGGGCGAACAGGCCCGCCACCGCCAGCGCCTGCAGATAATCGAAGGCGACGATGTGCAACGGCAATTGCATGGCGACTGCCAACGCAGCGGCACGCTCGAACGCCGGTGTGTGGCTCATGGTGGGGGGAGCAATCAACAATAAACGTTGGGTCTGCGACATGGGGCACCTCGGCACGACGGCCATCTGGATCGAGTGAACAGATATCCAGATTGCGCGCTCCTGCTACCGGCGAGTTGATCTTGATCAGTTCTGCATCGAACCTTCGCCGCCACTGTTTCAGTGCCACAAAGTGCCGGCCCACATCGCCAATGTCAGCAGCACCTGCCCGGGGATGACAATCGCAGCAAACCGTCTGCCTCCACTGACCCAGGCCACCACGCATTTGCTCAATGAGTTGCTGCTGATCGCGATCAGCGCGGGAGCGACAATCGCTTCCACCGGTAACAGACCGGCCTTGGCCAGCCCGGCGATAGAAGCGGTTGACGCGTGCGCATCGGCGAATCCGCTGAAGGTCGCGGTGAGCATCACGCCCACCTGGCCGAATTGACTGAGCATGGCCGACGAGACCAGGGTGATCGCCGTCATGGTCAATGCGATGATCACGGCCAGTTTCAGATTGAATGCGCCGCCCGCCGGCAGCGTCTCGTCAGTGCCTTGGGTCGGTCGGGGAAACATCAGACCAGCGCTGTAGATCAGCGCCGCCACGCTGCCGGACACTAACGGCAGCCACAGGCTGCGCAACAAGGCTGGATCGACGGTGGCGAGAATCAGCCCGGTCTGAATCATGGTGGCGAGATTGGACAGCAGCGCCGCCGCGCTGAGGATCCGCAGATTATTCGGTTCTCGGGCGACCCGTTGGCCCATGGTCGCAATGGTCAGGGTGCTGGAAGCGAAACCCGAAGCGATGGCGCTGATGACGTAGCCGTAACGAATGCCCAGCGTACGAACGGCGATGTGCCCTGCCGCCCCCACCAGCATCAGCAACACCGTCAAGGTGCAGATGGTGCGCAGATTGAGCGCGGCGTACGGCCCGATGTAGCGATCCGGCGTCAATGGCAGCAGCACCAGCGCGGTAATCAGCAAGACCAGGCCGTCGCGCATTTCGGTTTCGCTCAACTGAGTGATCGCGAAGTGATGCAGTTTTTCCCGATAGGTCAGCAATCCCGCCACCACCACGCCAATCGCCACCGCCAGTTCGGGCGCGCGCGTGCACAACGCGCCCAGTATGAGCACGATGATCAGCGCCACTTCACTGGTCACGCCGGGGTCGTCATCGCGCCCGCGCCAATAGGCGACGGTGATCAGCAAGGTCAAACCGATCGCGACGATGCCCACCAACAGCGCCGCCCCCACCACCATCGCGGCGTAGCCGAGCAATGCGCTGATCGTAAACGTGCGCAAACCTGCGCTGCCTCGACGTTCGCCGCTGCCCTTGTGCCGTTCGCGCTCAAGACCGATGAGCATGCCGATGCCCAGGGCGGCCGCTGCCTGCGTGATGCCAAGGGATTCATTCATCGTCGATCCGCCCTGTCCCGTCCATCAGCCCAACGGCTTCAGCCGACGACGGCGTCCGCCGCTCTGGCAGGCTGGCCTGCTTCTTGGCGCTCGCTGGCCTGCGGCCAGGGGTGCGGGGCATCGATGCGAGCCCTGAGCCGACTGACGAATGCCCGCGCGTCCTCGAGGTGATCGAAGCTCACCTGCCAGTCGTCCAGGGACACGATCCAGCCATGCGGCGCCGCTGTTGCACTGATATCAATGTTCATCGAAAAGCCTCCGTCGAGTCGGAAAAAGGCCCTTGTTCAAGGGCTGATCGCGACCTTCATGACCCCGTCGCGCTGATGCGCAAACAACTCGTACGCCGCCTCGATGTCATCGAGTTTGAAGCGATGGGTCACCAGCGGCGATAAATCGACCGCGCCGCTTTGCACCACCGCCATCAAGCGACGCATGCGCTCCTTGCCACCGGGGCACAGGGTCGAGACGATGCTGTAATCGCCCAGCCCGGCGGCAAAGGCATCGAGCGGGATGCGCAGGTCGCTGGAATACACCCCCAGACTCGACAAACGGCCACCGGGACGCAGCACCCGCAATGCCGATTCGAACGTGCCCTGGGTGCCCAGCGCTTCGATGGACACGTCGACGCCACGGCCATCGGTCAACGCCATGATCTGCTCGACCACGTCGCCGTCCTTGAAGTTGACCACATGGGTCGCGCCCAACCGGCGGGCGACGCTCATGCGCTCCGGCACGCCATCGACGCCAATGATCGTGGTAGCGCCCTTGAGGCGCGCACCCGCCACGGCACACAGGCCGATCGGCCCGAGGGCGAACACCGCGACGGTGTCGCCGATATTGATCTCGCCGCGCTCCGCCCCGGAAAACCCGGTGGACATGATGTCCGGGCACATCAGCACCTGCTCGTCGCTGAGGCCATCAGGGATCGGACACAGATTGGCCAGGGCGTCCGGCACCAGCACGTATTCGGCCTGGCAGCCGTCGATGGTGTTGCCGAACTTCCAGCCGCCAATCGCCTTGAAGCCGTGGCGAGTGTCCGGGCCGTCCTGCGAGCCGCAACCGCACAGACAGGCGTAACTCTGTCCGCTGGGCGTAATGGCCCCGGCGATTACCCGTTGCCCCTCGACGAAACCCCGCACCTGCGAACCCAGCCGCTCGATGACGCCCACCGGCTCATGACCGATGGTCAGCCCTTTGGCCACCGGGTATTCGCCGCGCAGGATATGCACGTCGGTGCCGCAGAGGGTCGTGGTGGTGACGCGCACCAGCGCATCCAGTGGGCCGACTTGCGGAATCGGCTTGTCTTCGAGCACGATGCGGTTCTTTTCGACGAAGATCGCCGCTTTCATCATGGCCATGGTCAATTCCCCTGAGCGCGTCGCAGCTTGAGATGCCCTCAAGCCTGCGCCGTCGTCACGACGCCGAAGTTGATAATGGTCAAACAATGCGTGGATCAGCTCACCGCTTTCGCGAGCAAGCCCGCTCCCACACTGGATCTCGGGCAGCCACCCAACCCGTGAACATCGCATCCCCCCGTGGGAGCGGGCTTGCTCGCGAAGGGGCCATTACGGTCACCACATACCGCGCGTCCGATGAGCTGTGCTGCCGAATCGTCCCGTTGACAAATATCAATCCCGCCCGCCACACCGGCGCCACGATGGGCGCAAGGCTCACGGCACGAACACCGCGCCGCCTTTTCGCGTCGTGTGTGCGATCAACCACGGGAGATTTGTCATGTCTGAGCAATCGCGTTTCATGCTGGTGGTTTCGCCCCTGATGAAAAACAGCCCGGCTTTCGAACGCGCCGCCGCGCTGGCCAAGGCGTCTGACGCGGCCTTGCACATCGTTGCGTTCGATTATCTGGAAGGCCTGGCGACTGCCGGGCTGGTCAATGAACAGGCGCTGGAGCAAATGCGCCTGGGCTACGTCGAGCGCCATCACCAATGGCTCGAAGACCAGGCTCGGCCGCTGCGCAAACTCGGGGTGCACGTCACCACCGAAGTGGTCTGGGTCGAAAGTCCACTGGAGGAAATCCTCATTCACCTGCGCGAACAGCCGATGGCGGCGCTGATCAAGGCACTGGAGCACGAATCGCTGCTGTCACGCCTGATGTTCACCCCGCTGGATGTGCATCTGCTGCGCGAGTGCCCGGTGCCGCTGCACTTTGTCAGCCATGTGCAACATGCTCTGCCACGGCGTATTGTCGCGGCGGTCGACCCGTTCCATCGCGATGGGCAGTACCAGGGTCTGAACGACCGGATTCTGTACGAAGCCGGCAAACTGGCAAGTTTGTGTAAAGCCGAGCTGGACGTGATCTACGCCCACGACCTGTCCTCGATCAGCGCCGCCGAATTCGGTTTCGATCATGCCTCGGCGTTCTTTTCCTCCAGCGCCGCCAAGGCGCTGTTCGATGCCCAGGGCGAAGCCTTTCGTGAACTGGCCGAGCGCAACGATATTCCGGCAGAAAACCAGCACATGATCATGGGCGACCCGGCCAAGGTACTGGCCAGTTACGCCGACGCGTACGACATTGACGTAATCGTCATGGGCCGCGTCGCGCACCGGGGCATGGGCCGCCTGATCGGTAGCACCGTCGAACACCTGCTGTACCGGATGCCATGCAGTGTGTGGGTGGTGGCGCCGGAAAAGCTCGAATGAGGTTATGAGCTAATAACACCTTCATTAAACCGTCTTTCAAACGTTGTACTAGGATAGGATCCACATCCTGACATTTGCGCCGACCAGGGAACATGCTCGACGCAGGTCAGGAATGGGACTGTTTCACCTGCAACTCATGGATGATGTTTATGAATTCACACCTGTTTCCCCACATCGGTAAAGTCATTGCGAGCACCGGCAGCCGGCACTTTCCGCGGATGCTGCATGACCTGATCCAGACACAACTGGCGGTGGACGCCACACACATTCGCCAGATGCGCGTCGAGCCGGTGGGCCGCCCCGCCCATCGCAACCCGCCGGAAACCGGCCAAGACTCGGCCCAGCAGGCTGAAACGGTATTCTGCGAACAGATTGCCGCACGCTCGAGCGAGCCGATGGACACGCCAGACGCGGCCAGCGCCGATGCCTCGCAACTGCACCTGACCCGGCGCAAGGACGGCTACCGCTACGTGATTTCGGTGTATCGCAACGACCAGTCGCAACGGTTCTCGGCTCAGGAGCAGAGCTTGTTGCAGGACATTTCTCCGGTGCTGCTGCCGATGGTGGAAAAACACATTCACGCCCTGCAACCTCAGCAGACCAGTACAGAAGACCCGTCGGCCGGCGCTGACGGCGCGCAACAGGGCCTGGAAAACCTGCGGCTGCGCTTCAACGAGCGTTTGCAGCAACTGGGCCTGAGCCTGTCCAATCGCGAAACCGAAGTGTGCATCGGCCTGCTCGCCGGGCGTACCGCACCGGAGCTGGCCGAACAGTTGCAGTTGAAGGTCAACACGGTGGAAAGCTATCTCAAGCGCGCGGCGATCAAACTGGGGATCAGTGGCCGTCATTCGTTGATGCGCTGGATGTATTCGCCTGAACATACCGCCACCCTGCCCGGCTCACCCCACGCCGCTTGATGGTGCCCGATCTGCAGGAACTGCCGCTGCGAGCAAGCCCGCTCCCACATCGAAATACGTTGAGCCGATGGTTACAGCAACACCCGGTTAAAACTGTGGGAGCGGGCTTGCTCGCGAAGAGGCCGTGTCAGGCACTTAAGGTGTTGGCTGGCACACCGCATTCGCGAGCAAGCCCGCTCCCACATTGGTATGCGCTGAGCCAATGGTTACGGCAACACCCGGCTAAAACTGTGGGAGCGGGCTTGCTCGCGAAGAGGCCGGTACGGCTGGCAACCACCTTATTCAAGTCCTGCAGGCACTGCCCGCGACGGGCACAGAAGGCGCAAAGGGATGCCGGGCAGCGTCTTTTTATCCGTCGGGCCGTGCCTTACCGCTCATCCGAAAAGGCCTCGTACCTGTAATTTCTGACAGTAGCCAGAGCCGTCATCTTCAGCGCTGAATAACTCCACGCCCTTTGTCTCCCGACAGTTCGCTTGGAGTTCCGTCCATGCTCGTTCAGCCCAAGATGAAAATCTCTGCCCCCCATTCACTGCTGGACCCGATAGTGCTCGGGCGCCTCCTGCCTTCCGGCCAGTGGGGGATCAACCGGGCGGCGGTGTTCACTTTTCCCGACCTCGGACTGCTTGTCGTCATCCCCATCTGGGCCACCAAGGCTGTTGGAGATACCGTCAAGCTGCTGCTCAATGACCGTGAGGTCGACGGGCGTCCCATCATTGACGAAGCCGAGCTCAAGCAACCGACCCTCTTGTGGGTGGCTCCCCGTCATCTGCAGACAGGTTCTTACGAACTCACCTACGAAATCAAACAGCCCAATCAAAAAGAAGAGCGTCCGGACAAGCCCCTCAACCTCTTCGTCAAACTGGAAATCCCCGCTGGCCAGGACATCGACCCGGGCCCTGGTCACTCCAACCTGTACATGTACATTCCCCCGGCAATCGTCAACGGCGGTGTGGACAAAGACGTTGCCGAAGCGGGGGTGCCGATTGTCATCAGGTCCGAGTCCGGCAGCGGCTTGCCTTACCCCGACATTGCGGAGGGCGACGTCATTCATCTCAGTTGGGGTGGCTTTTTTGAGTATTCCACACCGGTGACCCTGGAGCAGATCAACGATCCAGCGGCAAACCCGATATTAATCACGGTCTCCAAAGCCACCATTGAACGGGCTGGTGACACCGACCTCTTCGGTCTGGCGGTCACCTTCAAAGTGCGCGACATCGTCGGCAATGAATCGGAAGACTGGTGCA
>NZ_JAFLXF010000034.1:0-37353 GCF_019891575.1 Pseudomonas sp. MIS38 | reverse complement strand
GGTCGGCTGGGAGGCCGCTTTCGCGAGCAGGCTCGCTCCCACAGTTGGAATGCGTGCATTCAGGTGGGAGGTTGGTCGGCTGGGAGGCCGCCATCGCTGGCAAGCCAGCTCCCACCATTTGACTGAGTGCATTCAGTTGGGGATTGATCAGTTGGGAGGCCGCTTTCGCGAGCAAGCCCGCTCCCACAGGGTAGCCTTGTTGTTCACAAATGCTGAGTACCCTAAATCCAATGTGGGAGCGAGCTTGCTCGCGAAGGCTGACTCACTGGCAACGCAGTTCTCCAGACAGAAAAAAACCCGCCGTCCCGACTGATCGGGGCGGCGGGTTTTGTCGTTTCAGGCCTTGATCACACCGTGTCCACTTTCAGCGAATGATCATTGAGCATGCCGCTGATGATCGTCGCCGTGTCGTGCCCGCCGGCCACCACCCCGCCCGCCCCCGGGGTCACGCCGTAGTGGCTGGCGAGGTTGACGCCGGCCAGGTCGATGGTCTGGTTCGGTGTGGCGCCGGCCAGGGCGCTGACGTCGATGCTGGTGAGCACCGAGGCGCCGCTGCCGGTAACGGTGAAGTGCAGGTAATCGTCGAGCGACGCGGTGGTGCCGTTTTCACCTTGCAGCAGTTGCGACAGGTCGAGCTTGTCGGTGCCGGGGGTGAAATCGGTGATGGTGTCGTGGCCACTGTTGCCCTTGAGGTACTGGAAGGTATCCGCGCCTGCCCCGCCAGTCAGGGTGTTGTTGCCCAAGCCGCCGATCAGCAGGTCATCACCGCCACCACCGTTGAGGATGTCGTTACCCAGCCCGCCGTTGATCACGTTGTTATTGTTGTCGCCGGTCAGGGTGTCGTTGAAGTTCGAGCCGACCAGATTTTCGATGTTGCTGATCGTGTCGGTGCCGGCGCCGATGGTGTTTTGCGCACCGAGCAGACCGAGGTTGACCGTGACCCCGGCGGTGGCGTGGGCATAGCTGACCGTGTCGATGCCGGTGCCGCCGTCGAGAATGTCGTTGCCCGGGCCGCTGTAGAGCAAGTCGTTGCCCGCACCGCCGTGCATCTCGTTGTTGCCGGAACCGGCAGTCAGTACATCGTTGCCGTCGCCGCCATTGAGGATGTTGTTGCCGGTGCCCGCCACCAGAATGTCATCCCCGGCAGTGCCGGTGAGGGTGTGGCCATCCTGATAGGTGATGCTGACGTTGGCCGTGTCGCTGCCGCCATGGTTGTCATTGGCGGTGTAGGTGCCGTGGAAATCCGGCGTCACGTCGTGGGCGCCGGCGTAGTTGACCGTCATGGTCAGTTGATAGTTTTCCGCTGCCGTCGGATTGCTGCCGCTGGTGTTGCTGATGTTGGTCACGTGGATCTGGTAGGTGCCATCGGCACCGGCAGTGATGGTGCCGCCGTCGGCGATGCTGACGAACGCGCCGCCGTTGACCGAGTACTCCATGGTGACGTGGCCGGCCGCGAGGTTGTGATCCAGATTCAGCGTTTCGCCCTGTTTCAGTTTGACGGTGATCAGGTCTTCATCGTTGGCATTGGCGCTGGTCACCGCACCGAGGTAACCGCTGACCACCAGCACGGCGGTCATCGCTGCGGTGTTGGCGGCGAACGCAGCGCGTACGTCGGCCAGGTTCTGGTTGGCGGCGGTGTTGCCGGTGCCGGCGAAGTTGATCGCGCCAGTGCCGGTGAAGTCCGCGCCCTTGGCCACCCATCCGGTGTTGAAGCTAGTCGGCGAAGCGTTGAGCGTGTCGCCGTCCGGATCGGTGTCGTTGGCCAGCAACAGTTCGCCCGGCACCGTGATGTTGCTCGACAGCACGTTGGTGATGACGTGGTCGTCCGTCGCCACCGGTGGCGAGTTGGGGATCACTTTCACGGTCAGCGTCGAGCTGGCGAGGTCGCCGTCGTTGTCGCTGAGGGTGAAACCGATGTTCTCGGTGATCACCGTGGTTGTGGTTTTCTGCGAGGTGTAGCTGTAGTCACCGGTGTCGAGGTTGATCACCAGCGTGCCGCTGTTGTTGGTGGCGATGCTGATCGTGTTGTTCACGGTGTTGAACGTGCCGTGGTTGGTGCCGCCGGATGCGCTCAACGAACCCTGGCCGCTGTTGGCGCGCGGGTCATAGGTGTAAGTGGTGCCGTCGACCACGATGGATTTGATGAAACCGCCATCGGCGCCGAAGGTACCGCCCTCGCCCAGCAGCGAACCGGTGACCGGGGCGCCTTCGACGGTGCCCGACAGCACCGAGTTGAGCTGATTGAGATCGGTGACCACCACCGCGTTGGTGTTGGTGTGGCTGATGCCGTCATAGGCCAGCGGATCGAGGTTGGCGTTGCTCACGCCGCTGCCCAGACCGATCGCGTAGTTCTTGATGTTGTTGGCATCGAGGAAGGCTTTGAGTGCGGTCTCATCGGCGGTGCCGATTTCCTGGCCAGTGGTCGGTTTACCGTCGGAGAAGAAGTAGCCGATGTTCTGCGCCCCGGTGAGTTTGCCCGAGGTGTTGAACGCGGTCTGCATCGTTGCCACGGCCGCGTCGTAGTTGGTACCGCCACCCGCCGTGAGACCGGCGAGCAGCGACTTGGCGGTGGCCACGTCAACCCACACCGAGGTCCTGTCGGTGGCGCTGCTGCTGAAGGTGACGAGTTGCACCTTCACATCGCCGAGGTCGTCGTATTTGTCGAGCAAGGCACTGATCGCCTGTTTCGCCAGATCCAGTCGCGACAGGCCCGGCACGCCGGACGGGTCGACCATGCTGCCGGAGATGTCGAGGACGATCAGCAGGTTGGAATCGATTTCCACCGCCGCCACCGAACGATCCGACGCCACGGCTTTGGGCACGTCATCGACGATGTTGACCACAATCGTGCTGGTGGTGCTGTTGCCCAGCGCATCGGTGGCTTTGTAGGTAAAACTTTCGCTCAGGGTGTTGGCGCCGTCGTTGGCGTTCGGCGTGGTTTTCGGTGCCGAGGTCAGGGTGTAAGTGTAAGTGCCGTCGGCGTTGAGCTGGATCTGCCCGTAAGTGCCGGTGGCGCTGCCGACCAGGGTGTAGGTGAGCGCCCCGCTGCCGCCGGTGACCGCACCGACCAGTGTGCCGGTGGCGGTTTCGCCGGTGTTGGTCGGGTCGCTGCCGGTGACCGTGCCGGGGGCCAGGTCCTGGCCGTCCTTGCTCAGGTCGAGGGCTTTTTCGTAGACCGTCACGTCCTGATCGACCGACGCCACCAGTTTGCTGTCGGCGACATTGATGGTGATGGTGGTGGTGCTTTCGTCGCCGTCGCCATCGCGGATGGTGTAGGTGAAGGTGTCGGTGGCGCCCGGCGGGCTGACGGAGTTCGGGTTGCTGTGGTAGATGGCGTTGCCTGCCGCGTCGAGGGTCAGGTAGCCGTAGGCGCCGTTGATGTTGCTGTTGAGGCCGCCGATGGCCGAGGTCGCGGTGTTGCTGCCGGCGCGCACGCCGACCACTGCCCCGCCCGCCGCTGCGCCATCGGCGCCGGTAACGTCGTTGCCGAGCACGCTGATATTGACCGTGCCGCCCTCCGCCACCGAGCCGGTGTCGGCCTTGGCGGTCGGCAGGTCATCGATGATGTTGACGTTGATCTGGCCGCTGGCGGTGCTGCCGTCGGTGTCAGTCGCGACCACGTTGAAGTTTTCGGTGAGGCTGTTGGCGCCGTTGCCGGTCGGGTGCGCTTCGTTATCCACCAGGGTGTAGCTGTAACTGACCACGCCGGTCGCCGGGTTGTAACCGGTGACGGTGAACGTACTGCCCAGCGGCGACACCACCGATTGCGGGAAGCCTGCGGCGACCCCGTTGGTCACGACGACAATGCCACCGACAGTGAGGGTTTGCAGGCCATCCAGGGCCGTGACGGTGAACGTACCGCTCTGGGTCAGCGCCGGAGTATCGGGGCTGGTGCCGTCACTGAGGTTTTTCTCGTAGACGGTGAGTTCGCCGCCATTGACGTCGAGGCCGTTGAGCACCACCGGATCGTCGTTGTTGTGGATGTTCAGCACCAGGTTGGCGGTGCTGGTATCGCCGTCAGCATCGGTGAGCGTGTAGGTGAATGTCTCGGTGCCGTTTCCACCGCCGTGCAGCGCCTTGAAATCGGCACCGGCCGGGTTAAGCGTGTAGGTGTAAGTGCCGTTGGCATTGAGCACCAGCGTGCCGTAAGTCCCGGTGAACGTACCGGCAGTGATCGGCCCGGCGTTCGGTCCGGTGGCGACCACGTCCGCGCCTTGCACGTCGTTAGTCAGCACGTTGCCGGTCAGGGTCAGCTGGGTTTCCGAGGCGCTGGTGGCGTTGCTGTCGTTGAGGGCCTTGGGCACGTCATCGACGATGCTGACGACGATGGTGCTGGTGACCACATTGCCCAGCGAATCGGTGGCCTGATAGGTGAAGGTTTCAGTCAGGGTATTGGCCCCGTCGTCGGCATGCGGTGTGGTGGTCGCGGGCGAGGTCAGGGTGTAGGTGTAAGTGCCGTTGGGGTTGAGCACGATCTGCCCGTAGTTGCCGGTGGCACTGCCGACCAGCGCATAGCTGATGGCGCCGACCGCACCGGTGACCGAACCGACCAGCGTGCCGGACGCGGTTTCGCCAGTGTTGGTCGGATCGCTGCCGATGACCGTACCCGGGGCCAGATCGGCGCCGTCCTTGGTCAGGTCGAGGGCTTTTTCGTAGACGGTGACGTCGGTGTCGCTGGTCGCATACAGCTTGCTGTTGGCGACATCGATGGTGATGGTGGTGGTGCTTTCATCGCCATCGGAATCGCGCACGGTGTAGGTGAACACATCCACCGCACCGGGGCCGTTCACGGCATTGGGGTTGCTGTGATAGACCGCGTTGCCGTTGGCATCGAGGGTCAGGTAACCGTAGGTGCCATTGATGTTGCTGTTGAGGCCGCCAATGGCCGAGGTCGAGGTGTCGGAGCCGGCGCGCACACCGACCACCGCGCCGGTCACCGCCGGGCCGTCGGCGCCGCCGATGTCATTGTCGAGCACGTTGCCGCTGACGGTGCCGCCCTCCGCCACCGAGGCGGAATCGGCGTGCGCGCTCGGCAGGTCATCGATGATGTTGACGTTGATCTGGCCGCTGGCGGTGCTGCCGTCAGTGTCAGTCGCCACCACGTTGAAGTTCTCGGTGATGCTGTTGGCGCCGTTGCCGTTCGGATGGGTTTCGTTATCGACCAGGGTGTAGCTATAGCTGACCACGCCAGTCGCCGGGTTGTAGCCGGTGATGGTCAGCGTGCTGCCCAACGGCGTGACGGTTGATTGCGGGAAGCCTGCGGCCACACCACCGGTGACGACGTTGATGCCGCCCACGGTCAGGGTTTGCAGACCGTCGAGCGCGGTCACGGTGAAGGTACCGCTCTGAGTCAGCGCCGATGCATCGGGACTGGTGCCGTCGCTGAGGTTTTTCTCATAGACCGTGAGTTCGCCGCCATTCACGTCGAGACCGTTGAGGATCACCGGATCGTCGTTGTTGTGGATCTGCAGGACGAGATTCGCGGTGCTGGTATCGCCGTCCGAGTCAGTGAGGGTGTAGGTGAAATTTTCCGTGCCGTTGCCGCCGCCGTGCAGGTTTTTGAAGTCGGCGTCGTTGGTGTTCAGCGTGTAGGTGTAGGTGCCGTCGGTGTGCAGTTCCAGCGTGCCATAGGTGCCAGTGAACGTACCGGCGGTGACCGGGCCGGTGGGTACGCGGTCGGCGCCCTGCACGTCGTTGGTGAGGACGTTGCCGGTCAGGGTCAACTGACTTTCCGACGCGGTGTTGGCGTTGCTGTCGTTCACGGCTTTTGGCAGGTCGTCGATGATGTTCACATCGAGGGTTGCGTTGGCGGTGGTGCCGTTGTCGTCCACCACGGTGACGGCGAACTGTTCAGGCAGATTGTTGGCGCCGTTGGCGGTTGGGTGGGCGTCGTTGTGGTCGAGGGTGTAGCTGTAGCTGACAACACCGGTGGCCGCGTTGAAACCGGTGATGGTGAGCGTACTGCCCAGCGGCGTGGTGACCGACTGTGGAAAACCTGCGGCCACGCCATTGGTCACCACGGCAATACCGCCGACGGTCAGCGTAGTGACGCCGTCCAGTGCAGTAATGGTGAACGTGCCGCTTTGGGTCAGTGCATTGGCATCAGGCGCACTGCCGGTGCTGAGGTTTTTTTCGTAAACCGTCAGCTCGCCGCCGTTTACGTCCAGGCCGCTGATGACCACCGGATCGTCGTTGTTGTGGATCTGCAAAACGAGGTTGGCGGTACTGGTATCGCCGTCAGAATCGGTGATGGTGTAGGTGAAGGTTTCGGTGCCATTGCCGCCACCGTGCAGGTTTTTGAAGTCGGCGTCGGTGGTGTTCAGCGTGTAGGTGTAGGTGCCGTCGGTGTGCAGTTCGAGGGTGCCGTAGGTGCCGGTGAAAGTCCCGGCAGTCACTGGGCCGGTCGGTACGCGGTCGGCGCCTTGCACGTCGTTGGTCAGGACGTTACCGGTGAGGGTCAGATTGGTTTCTGACGCGGTGCCAGTGTTGCTGTCATCCACCGCCTTGGGCAGATCATCGACCACATTCACATCAAGCGTTGCGTTGGCGGTAGTGCCATTGTCGTCGACCACCGTGACGCCGAACTGTTCGGAAAGCGAGTTGGCGCCATTGGCAGTCGGATGCGCATCGTTGTGATCGAGGGTGTAGCTGTAGCTGACCACTCCAGTTGCTGCGTTGAAACCAGTAATAGTCAACGTGCTGCCCAACGGTGTAGTGACCGATTGTGGGAAGCCTGCCGCCACGCCATTCGTCACGACAGCGATGCCACCCACTGTCAGCGTGGTAACACCGTCCAAAGCGGTGATGGTGAAGGTGCCGCTTTGTGTCAGCGCGTTGGCATCCGGAGTGCTACCGGTGCTGAGGTTTTTTTCGTAAACCGTCAGCTCGCCGCCGTTCACGTCGAGGCCACTGATGACCACCGGATCGTCGTTGTTGTGGATCTGCAAAACGAGGTTGGCGGTGCTGGTATCGCCGTCAGAATCGGTGATGGTGTAGGTGAAATTCTCGGTGCCGTTGCCGCCGCCGTGCAGGTTTTTGAAGTCGGCGTCAGTTGGGTTGAGCGTGTAGGTGTAAGTGCCGTCGGTGTGCAGTTCGAGGGTGCCGTAGGTGCCGGTGAAAGTCCCGGCGGTGACTGGGCCGGTCGGTACACGGTCAGCGCCCTGCACGTCGTTGGTCAGCACGTTGCCGGTGAGGATCAGGTTGGTTTCCGACGCGGTGTTGGCGTTGGAATCATTCACCGCTTTTGGCAGGTCGTCGACCACATTAACGTCGAGGGTCGCATTGGCAGTGGTGCCGTTGTCGTCCACCACCGTTACGGCAAATTGCTCAGGCAAGGTATTGGCGCCGTTGCCCGTCGGATGCGCGTCATTGTGATCGAGGGTGTAGCTGTAACTCACCACCCCGGTGGTGGCATTGAAACCGGTGATGGTCAGCGTGCTGCCCAGCGGTGTAGTCACCGATTGCGGGAAGCCCGCGGCCACACCGTTGGTGACCACGGCAATGCCACCGACGGTCAGCGTGGTGACGCCATCGAGTGCGGTGATGGTGAAGGTGCCACTCTGGGTCAGCGCATTGGCATCCGGCTCGCTGCCAGTGCCGAGGTTTTTTTCATAAACCGTCAGCTCGCCACCCTCAACGTTCAAGCCGTTGATCACCACCGGATCGTCGTTGTTGTGAATCTGCAAAACCAGATTCGCAGTGCTGGTATCGCCGTCCGAATCGGTGAGGGTGTAGGTGAAAGTCTCGGTGCCATTGCCGCCACCGTGCAGCGCTTTGAAATCCGCGTCGCTGGTGTTGAGGGTGTAGGTGTACGTGCCATTGGCATTCAACACCAACGTGCCGAAAGTGCCGGTGAAAGTGCCGGCAGTGACCGGCCCGGTGGGCACACGGTCGGCACCTTGCACGTCGTTGGTCAGGACATTGCCGGTCAAGGTCAACTGGGTTTCCGAGGCGGTGTTGGCGTTGCTGTCATTCGCCGCTTTGGGCACGTCATCAATGATGTTGACGTCGAGCGAGCCGGTGGCGCTGTCGCCATTGCTGTCGCTTGCGGTCACGGTGAAATGTTCACTGAGGCTGTTGGCGCCGTCACCGGCCGGATGGGCATCGTTGCCGTTGAGGGTGTAGCTGTAGCTGACCACGCCGGTGCTGGCGTTATACCCGGTGATGGTCAGGGTGTTGCCCAGTTGTGTGGTGATCGACTGCGGGAAACCGGCTGCCACGCCAGCGCTGATCACGTTGATACCGCCGATGTTCAGGCTGCTCAGACCGTCCGGCGCCGCCACCGTGAAGCTGCCGCTCTGGGTCAGCGCGCCGGGGTTGGCCGAGGAGCCGGCAGGCAGGTTGGCTTCGTTGAGGGTCAGCTCACCGCCAGGCACGGCGAGGCCACTGAGGGTCACCAGGTTGTTGACCGGCGACGGTACGATCGGCGTGTTGTCGCCATTGTCGATGACTGCGTTATGGCGCTCTTCGGGAAACTCGGGAATACCGTTGAAACCGGCGGTCGGGAAGCCGATCACCGGATCCACGCGCCCACCGACTTCCGTCAGCAGGACAAAACTGTGGCCGCCACCCAACTCACCTGGCGCGCCGCCCGGTGCATTCGGGCCGGCGGCGGTGGCCTCTGCCGCTTTGGTCGGGTCTTCACCGGCAGCGATGGCTTTCTGAATCTGCTCGACGTCAGTCAGTTGTGCTTCGCTGGGGGTCAGTGCTTCAGGGGAATCGACATGCACTGCCTGATTGGCCAGCAGTTGTCCGGACATGGTCATGCTGCTGTCGCGGCCCAGGGTCAACTCGTGGCCATTTTGCAGATGAATGGCGACGGCACCTTCTGCGCCGGTGATCACTTGATCGCCGGCAAACAAGCGGTCGCCCTCGACCAGGGCGCGGCGAGTGCCGTCGGTGCCCTGCGCAAAAACCTGACCAATGACTTTAGTGACGATCCCGATGAGCGTTGCCATGTGAAATTCCTCCGCTGCCGACCACCGTCGGCACTGGTTCGCGAAGCAGCCCATGGCTCAATCGGGTTGTCGGGGCGACGCTCGCACCTCGACAGTTCGTTTCGCAGGTTGCGCAAACGAGGAAACTTCAGTGCTTTCAAGCACTTCCGCGTCCTGATCGATGCAGCACACCCACTAACGCTACGTAACGGTGGTGAATCACCCGAGTGACAAAAATCTGTCGCTCATCTGCCGCTACGCGTCCCTCCCCTTCAGCAGTACTTCGCCGTATGTCGCAAAGTGAATGGAACTTTCCTCAAGCCTTTTTGTGCTCCCTAAAGCGCATGAAACAAAGGCTTTCGCCCTGAACAATGTGCCGCTTTTCGCCAAGCGCATAAGTTTTTTTCGGCATAAGCCTTATGAAAATTTTTTCTTAGCTACGCTTCAGGATGTTCTTAGCTCTGTTGTTACAAGAGTGAAACGCTTACACCTCAATTTATCGTCAAATATTTGGCGACAGTAACGCACCATCAGGATCAGGGAGATGCACCCCATGCGCGTACTAACCCCCCTCTGCAGCGCGGTTTTGCTGGCCATGGCTTGCACTTCCCAAGCCCAGGCCATGAATCTGACCGAAGCGATTCAAAGCACCATCGCCACCCACCCGGACCTCGCCTCGCGCGTGGACGCCAAACTGTCCGCTGATGAACAGGTGAAAGTGGCCAAGGGTGGCTTCTATCCTTCCGTCGATCTGAATGCCGCTTACGGGCGCGGTTACAGCGACAACACCAATACCCGGGCGCTGGGTAATCACCACACTTCGATTCTCAACTACACCCAGTCCGAGCTACGGCTGCGGCAGATGATCTTCGACGGCTTCAACACCGCCAACGAGGTCGAGCGCACCAAGGGCGTGTCAAACTCGCGCGCTTACTACGCGCAAGGCACCGCTCAGGATCTGGCCCTGCGCACCATCGAGGTCTACCTCGAAGTGCTCAAGCGCCGTGAACTGGTGACCCTGGCCCGGAACAACCTGCAAGCACACTTGCGCGTCAACGATCAGATCGGCCTGCGCACCCAGCGCGGCATCGGCAGCACCGCCGACTCCGATCAATCGGTGGCCCGTAAGGCGCTGGCGCAGAACAACCTCGACACCGCCGAAGTCGATCTGGCCGACGCCGAATCGAACTTCTACGCTGTGGTCGGGCGCATGCCCGATGAACTGGAAGCGCCACCGTCGACCCGCGGCGAGGTTCCTGCCAGCCTGCCGGAAGCCCAGCAGAGCATGGTCGAGAACAACCCGTACCTGAAATCCGCGCAGGCGGACGTGCAGTCGGCCGAGAGCCAGTATGAAGTTGCCAAGTCGCCGTTCTACCCACGTTTCGATGCCGAGGCCGCAGTGGGTGCGAACAACAACGTGCAGGGCGATGAAGGCCACGACAACGAATGGCGCGTCGGCGTGATCATGAATTACAACCTGTTCCGTGGCGGCAGCGACAAGGCTCGTCTGGCCTCCGATGCGCACCAGATCAATCAGGCGATGGACATCCGCAACAACGCCCTGCGTCAGTTGAACGAGAACATTCACCTGGCCTGGAACGCCATGGTCAACGCGAACAAACAGACCCCGACCGCCCGTGAATACGCCGAGACCACCAAGCGTGTACGTGCGGCGTATCAGGATCAGTTCGGCCTCGGCCAACGCACCCTGCTCGACTTGCTCGACAGTGAAAACGAGCTTTACAACGCCAACCGTCGCTACACCGAAATCCGCTACACCGAGGAATATTCGATGTACCGCGTGCTGGCGAACATGGGCCAGTTGCTGAGCAAACAGAGGGTGGTGCTGCCGGCGGATGCGATTGCGGCGACCGAAGTCAAAAACGAAGCACGCCTGCCTGAGCTGAAGTAAGTCCCACGACCCTTTGTGGCGAGGGAGCTTGCTCCCGCTGGGTTGCGCAGTGACCCCAAAGATTTGAGCAGCAATGAGTTCCATGGGGCTGCTGCGCAGCCATCGGGGATAAATCCCCTCGCCACAGGTTGGACCAGTCATTACAGGGGCGATCAATATGACCAGCATGGCCGAAGGCGGACACTCCGGGATCGATCCGCGGCTGAGCTTCGATGACCCGTTACTCGACGGTCTGCTGATCCTCTGCAAACTCCACGGCGCGACGGTCAGCCGCGCCAGCCTGAGTGCCGGGCTGCCCCTGAACAAGCAACGTCTGAGCCTGGATCTGCTGCCCCGTGCAGCGGCGCGGGCCGGTTTGCAGGCGCGCTTGTTGCGCCGCGAACTGAAAGATATTTCCGCGCTGAATCTGCCGATTCTGTTGCTGCTCAAGGATGGGCGCACCGCCGTCCTGCGGCGTTTCGCCGACGACGGCAAGGCGCTGATCCTGCCCAGCGAAGCCGATGGCGGCGAGCAATGGGTCGAGCGCGAAGAACTCGCCGAACACTACAGCGGCCAGGCCTTGTTCGCCCGTCCGCGCCACGAACTCGAAGACTTGCGTTCACCGCTGGTGCCGCGCGTGCATGCCTGGTTTCGCGACACCCTGAAGCTGTCGAAATGGCTGTACAGCGACGCGATCCTCGCCAGTTTCCTGATCAACCTTTTAGGCCTGATGGTGCCGCTGTTCGTCATGCAGACCTACGACCGCGTGGTGCCGAATCAGGCCACGTCGACCCTGTGGGTGTTGGCGATCGGCCTGCTGATCGGCACCGGTTTCGAACTGGTGCTGCGGGTGGTGCGCGCGCACCTGCTGGATACCGCCGGGAAGAAAACCGATGTGATCCTTTCCGCGACTTTATTTGAACGGATCACCGGCATGGCGATGAAGGCGCGGCCGGCGACCATCGGTGGCTTCGCCCAGAGCATTCATGACTTTCAGGGCCTGAGCGAATTCCTCACCGCCGTGACCCTGACCAGCCTGATCGACCTGCCCTTCGTGGTGTTGATGCTGGTGGTGATCGGTCTGCTCGGTGGCTGGCTGGTGGTGATTCCGCTGCTGGCGTTTCCGATCACGATCATCTTCGCCATGGTGATTCAGGTGCGCCTGCGTGACACCGTGCAGAAAAGCCTGAGCCTGGGTGCCGAACGGCAGGCGCTGCTGATCGAAACCCTCGGCGGCCTGGAAACCCTCAAGGCCTGCAGCGCCGAGAGCGAGCGCCAGCACAAATGGGAAAGCACCCACGGCGCCCTCACTCGCCTCGACAGCCACGCGCGCAACCTCTCGGCGCTGGCGACCAACGGCACGCTGTTCATCCAGCAGTTCTCGGGGATGGCGACGATCGTCGCCGGGGTCTACAGCATCATCGCCGGCAACCTCAGCGTCGGTGCGCTGGTGGCCAGCTACATGCTCGGCAGCCGGGTTCTTGCGCCGCTGGGGCAGATCGCCGGGCTGATCACCCGCTACCAGCAAGCGCAACTGACCATGAAAAGCACCGACGCACTCATGGGCCTGCCCCAGGAACGCGACGGCAAACAGCGACCGCTGGAACGCACGCAACTGCAAGGTGCGCTGGACGTCAGCGGCGTGACCTTTCACTACAACGGCCAGAACGCGCCGGCGCTGAGCAACGTCAGCTTCAGCATGAAACCCGGCGAACGAATCGGCATCATCGGCCGTAGCGGCTCCGGCAAAAGCACCCTGGCGCGGCTGGTGATGGGTTTCTATGAACCCGAGGAAGGCCAGTTGCTGCTCGACGGCCTCGACCTGCGGCAACTGGATGTCGCCGACTTGCGCCAGCAGATCGGTTATGTCGCCCACGACCTGCCGCTGCTGGCCGGCAGCCTGCGCGACAACCTGACCCTCGGCGCCCGCTACATCAGCGATTCACGCATGCTCGAAGTTGCCGAACTGACCGGCGTTACCGAGCTGGCGCGGCAGCATCCACAAGGGTTCGACCGGCCGGTAGGCGAACGCGGCCAGCTACTTTCCGGCGGCCAGCGCCAGGCAGTTTTACTCGCTCGGGCGTTGCTGCTCGACCCACCGATCATGCTGCTCGACGAACCCACCAGCGCCATGGACAACAGCAGCGAAGACTTGCTGCGCCAGAAGCTGCACGATTGGGTGCAAGGCAAGACCCTGCTGCTGGTCACCCACCGCACCTCAATGCTGAGCCTGGTGGACCGGCTGCTGGTACTGGACAACGGCCGGGTCGTCGCCGACGGCCCGAAAGAAGCGGTTATCGATGCACTGCGCAAGGGCCGCGTCGGCTCGGCGGCGGTTTAGATGCGTGCACATAATTTATGGCTCTCACAAAACCTGTGGCGAGGGGATTTATCCCCGATGGGCTGCGCAGCAGCCCCAAATACTCTGAGGGCGCTTCGCACCCTATCGGGGATAAATCCCCTCACCACAAGTAAGTGTTACGGGCGACGCATGGGTTGTGCGGTTTGATGTTTCTTAACTGAGGGGTATCGCCCCATGGCTGCATCTTCAGATAGCAAATCACGCGGCTACTTCGACAGTTTCGGCAAAAGCGCCGAAGCCGAGTTCATGCCGGAAACCGCCGGCGCTGCATTGCAGGATTCGCCGCGCTGGTCGCGGATCACCGTGTGGCTGGCGGCAGCGCTGCTGATCAGTGCGCTGGTCTGGGCCAAGTTCGCCGTGCTTGAAGAAGTGACCATGGGCGAAGGCAAGGCGATTCCGTCAAGCAAGGTCCAGGTGATCCAGAACCTGGAGGGCGGGATCGTCACCGAGATTTTTGTTCGTGAAGGACAAATGGTGAACAAGGGCGACAAGCTGCTGCGCCTGGATGACACACGCTTCCTGTCGAACAAGGGTGAGAGTGAGGCCGATCGTTACGCCCTGACCGCGCAAGTCGAACGCCTTTCCGCCGAAGCCGAGGGCCGTCCGTTCAAACTGTCTGACGAGGTGATCGCCAAAGCGCCACAGGTCGCCGAAGACGAGCGCGCGCTGTACGACCAGCGCCAACGGCGTCTGGCCAGCGAACAACGCACCCTCACCGAACAGCTGCGGCAGAAGACTCAGGAGCTGGCGGAGTTCCGCTCCAAGCAAGGCCAGTACAGTTCCAGCCTGGCGCTGCTGCAGCAAGAGATGAACATGTCCGCGCCACTGGTCGGCACGGGTGCGGTGTCGCCGGTGGAGATCCTGCGACTGAAACGTAGCGCTGTGGAAATTCGCGGTTCACTGAACGCGACGACCCTGGCCATCCCACGGGCGGAATCGGCAATCAACGAGATCAAGAGCAAGATCGACGAATCGGAACAGACCTTCCGTTCCGACGCCGCCAAGGACCTCAACCAGAAACGCACCGACCTGTCGAAAATCACCGCGTCGAGCATCGCCATCGACGACCGGGTCAGCCGTACCACCGTGACTTCGCCGGTGCACGGAGTGATCAAGCAACTCAAGGTCAACACCATCGGCGGCGTGGTGCAGCCGGGCAGCGACATGGTGGAAATCGTGCCGCTGGAAGACAACCTGCTGATCGAAGCCAAGGTGCGTCCGCAAGACGTCGCGTTCCTCCATCCGGGCCAGAAAGCCATGGTCAAGTTCAGTGCCTATGACTACACGATCTACGGCGGGCTGAGCGCGAAACTGGAGCTGATCGGCGCCGACACCATCACCGATGACAAGGGCAACAGCTTCTACCTGATTCAGGTGCGCACCGATAAAAACCACTTGGGCGGGGACGTGAAACCGCTGCTGATCATCCCGGGGATGGTGGCGACGGTGGACATTATTACCGGGGAGAAAAGTGTGCTGGATTACCTGCTTAAACCGGTGCTGAAGGCACGGACTGAGGCGATGCGTGAGCGGTAGGCATTGTTGAGATTTGCGGTGATTGATCCGACGCCTTCGCGAGCAAGCCCGCTCCCACAAGTGATCGCATTCCTGCTGGAAGAACCCTAATGTGGGCACTGTTGAGATTGGCGCTGATTGATCCGGCGCCTTCGCGAGCAAGCCCGCTCCCACATTTGGAATGCATTCCCCTGTGGGAGCGGGCTTGCTCGCGAAGAGGCCCGCACCAACACCCATTATTTTGAATGATTACGCTGAAAAACCTCCTCCCCCATCGCCGCAATCTGCCCCTCGATCAACGCCTCGAACGGTTTGAGCAACGGCGCAAACGTGGTCGGCGCTTCCAGAGTTTCCAGCGCCTGCACAATCGCCTCGATGGTCGACAACGCCCCCGGCCCCGGTGCCTTGCGCAACCGGTAGCGCGACACCCCGCCCTGCGCCAGCGTCACCCGCGGCAGCGCTGCCAGCAGCGGGTTGAGATGAAGCATCTTGCGCGCCTTGCGCCAGGTGCCATCCGGCACCACCAGCAACAACGGTTCAGCGGATTCACGGTAGGCCTGCAGCGGCTGCGCATCGTCAGCGGGAAACAGCAACCGCGCCTGATACCCCGGCCGATTGAGCAGCGTCGGCAGATCCTCGAACACTTCACCGACAATCAACTCGGCATTGGTCAAACCCAGCGCTGCCAGTCGCGCGGTGTTGAGCGCGTGATTGACCTCGCTCGGATGCTGCAACAGCAACACCCGGGTGCGGCTGTCGAGGTTCGGGATCAGCGGGCACAGGCAATGGGTTTGGGGGCGCAGGCAGCGCGGGCATTGCGGTCTGGACATAGTCTTTACGCCTGATTCAACTGCGCTTTGAGCAGATCACGGAAAGTCTGGATCAGCGGCTCGCGGCTGCGGCCACGACGCATGATCATCGAGAATGGCGCCTGATAACCGAAGGTCGCCGGCAGCAACACGCGCAGGTCGCCCTTGTCGGCCCAGGCCTGAGCGTAGTGCTCCGGCAGGTAACCGATGTAGGCGCCGGAGAGCACCAGAATCAGTTGCGCCTCCATACTTTCCACAGTCGCCGCGCTGTGTTTGAAACCGTGCCGTGCCAGCTCGGCCTGGCTCCAGTAACCACGGCCGACCATGCGTTGCTGAGTGATGACCTGCTCGGGGATCCGCCGCTCGTTGAACAGCGGATGCCGGCTGCTGCAATACAGCCAGTGCTGCTCGCGGTACAGCGGCATGTACACCAGACCGCTCATGCGCGTGGAAAACGCACCGATGGCCAGATCGAGTCGATTGTCCTGCACGCCGAGTTGCAGTTCGTAGGGGCTCATCACCGACAGATGCAAATGCACCGCCGGGTGTTCCTGACTGTAGGCGCCAATGGCCTCGGCGAACGGCAAGGCCTTGTCGCTGACGGTGGAGTCGATCACCCCGAGGTTGAGCGTGCCGCGCAGTTCGCCCTTGAGCGCCGCGGCGTATTGCTCGAAACCTTCGAGTTCGGCGAGCAGGCGCAGGGTTTCCTGATGGAACAGCTCGCCCTTGCTGGTCAGGCTGAATCCACCGCGTCCGCGATGGCACAGCACCAGACCGAGCGCGGCTTCAAGCTGGCTCATGTAAGTGCTGATCGCCGAGGTCGACAGGTTGAGCTCCTGCTGCGCATTGGCAAAGCCCTGATGCCGGACCACGCTGACGAAGATGCGCAATAGTTTCAGGTCGGGTAAAGCGTTGGCCATGTCTACTCCGGGCTTTGGAACTGCGTTGTCTGTTGCACCCCTCACCCCAGCCCTCTCCCCGAGGGAGAGGGAGCTGATCTCCAGGGCTTTCAAATCCTGAGTTCGACTCGATTTTTCAGGTCGATGCAGATTCCGCTGACAACTCTGTCGGCCCCCTCTCCCTCCGGGAGAGGGTTGGGGTGAGGGCAGCAATGTTCAGCCAGGCATGAATCCCGAAACCGCAGAGTCTAATCCGCCCGCCCTCATTAGTTTAGAAAAATCTGAACTAAGTTTTTGCCCGTAGCGATTCTTCCCCGCCACTACATTTCGCAGAATCGGCCCCACAGCGGCGTCCGAACCTGTGCTCAACGGTGCGCCGACATAAATAAAACAAAGACGATGAGGCCCTACCCGTGGACAAGATTCTTCACCAACCACTGGGCGGCAACGAAATGCCGCGCTTCGGCGGCATCGCCACCATGCTCCGACTCCCCCATGTACCGACCGCTGCCGGCCTGGACGCTGCCTTCGTTGGCGTGCCACTGGACATCGGTACTTCGCTGCGCCCCGGCACCCGCTTCGGGCCGCGCGACATCCGCACCGAATCGGTGATGATCCGTCCGTACAACATGGCCACCGGCGCTGCGCCGTTCGACTCGCTGTCGGTTGCCGACATCGGTGACGTGGCGATCAACACCTTCAACCTGCTCGACGCCGTGCGCATCATCGAAGAAGCCTACGACAACATCCTTGAGCACAACGTGATCCCGATGACCCTGGGTGGTGACCACACCATCACCCTGCCGATCCTGCGGGCGATCCATAAGAAGCACGGCAAGGTCGGTCTGGTGCACATCGATGCCCACGCTGACGTCAACGATCACATGTTCGGCGAGAAGATTGCCCACGGCACGACCTTCCGTCGCGCCGTCGAAGAAGGTCTGCTGGACTGCGACCGCGTGGTGCAGATTGGTTTGCGCGCACAGGGCTACACCGCTGACGACTTCAACTGGAGCCGCGATCAGGGCTTCCGCGTCGTACAAGCCGAAGAATGCTGGCACAAGTCGCTGGCGCCGCTGATGGCCGAAGTGCGCGAGAAAGTCGGCGGCGGCCCGGTGTACCTGAGCTTCGACATCGACGGTATCGACCCGGCCTGGGCACCAGGCACCGGCACCCCGGAAATCGGTGGTCTGACGACCATTCAGGCGATTGAAATCGTACGCGGCTGCCAGGGCCTCGACCTGATCGGCTGCGATCTGGTAGAAGTCTCGCCGGCTTACGACACCACCGGCAACACCTCGCTGCTGGCCGCCAACCTGCTGTACGAAATGCTCTGCGTACTGCCTGGCGTGGTTCACCGCTGAGGGTTCGGCCATGAACGAACGTGAGCAGGTATTGCAAGCGGCTGCCGATCTGGTGTCCGCCTTCGCTCGTAACGATCGCGAGGCTTATTTCGGCGCGTTCAGCGCCGACGCAAGCTTCGTGTTTTACACCCTCGAACAGCCGCTGCTGTCGCGCGATGCCTACCAGGCTTTGTGGGACAGCTGGCGCGCCGAGGATGGCTTTGAAGTGCTGTCGTGCACTTCGAGCAACGCCTTCGTCAGCCTGCAAGGTGACGTGGCGGTGTTTATCCATGACGTGGCCACCGAGCTGCGCATGCAAGGGGAGCAACATTTCAGCCAGGAGCGCGAGACGATTGTTTTCAAGAAACAAGCGTCGAGCCTAGAACAACAAGGCCATTGGCTGGCCTGCCACGAACATTTGTCCGCAATGCCGGAAGGGCTGCCATCCCCTTAGCCAAACAGGTGACGCCTCACACACGATGAGGCGCGCCTTTATGATCGGAGCAGATCATGAATAACAACAACAACGACCAAAGCCTTACGCAAATTGAAACCCACGGGGTCGAACAGATCCCGGACCACGAACGTACCGCAGGCCCGACGGATTTGTTCCGGATGATCTTCGGTGGTTCCAATACCTTTGCCACCGCCGTGCTCGGCAGTTTCCCGGTGCTGTTCGGTCTGTCGTTTCAGGCCGGTGTCTGGGCGATTGTGTCGGGCGTGCTGCTCGGCTCGCTGATCCTCGCCCCGATGGGCCTGTTCGGCCCGCTCAACGGCACCAACAATGCCGTGTCCTCGGGTGCTCACTTCGGCGTGCACGGGCGGATCGTCGGTTCGTTCCTGTCGCTGTTGACCGCCATCGCATTCTTCTCGCTCTCGGTGTGGAGTTCGGGCGATGCGTTGATCGGGGGTGCGAAACGCCTGATCGGTCTGCCGGAAACCGACCTGACCCTGGGCCTGGCCTACGGCCTGTTCGCGATTCTGGTGCTGACCGTGTGCATCTACGGCTTCCGCTTTCTGCTGTGGGTGAACAAGATCGCGGTGTGGAGCGCCAGCCTGTTGTTCCTGCTGGGCATCTTCGCCTTCGCCGGTCCTTTCGACGTCAACTACGCCGGCACGGTGAACCTCGGTCAACCGGGCTTCTGGGCGGCGTTCATCGGCGCGGCGCTGGTCGCGATGAGCAACCCGATCTCGTTCGGTGCGTTCCTCGGCGACTGGTCGCGCTACATTCCGCGTGACACCTCCAAGCAGCGGATCATGGCCGCTGTGGTGCTGTCGCAGATCGCCACGTTCATCCCGTTCCTGTTCGGCCTGAGCACCGCGACCATCGTCGCGATCAAGGCGCCGGACTACATCGCGGCGAACAACTATGTCGGCGGCCTGCTGGCGGTATCGCCGAGCTGGTTCTTCCTGCCGGTGTGCCTGATTGCGGTGATCGGCGGCATGTCCACCGGCACCACCTCGCTGTATGGCACCGGGCTGGACATGTCCAGCGTGTTCCCACGGGTGCTGTCGCGGGTCAAGGCAACGTTGCTGATCGGCGTGCTATCGATTGCCTTCATCTTCATCGGGCGCTTTGCGGCGAACCTGGTGCAGAGCGTGTCGACCTTCGCCGTGCTGATCATCACCTGCACCACCCCGTGGATGGTGATCATGATCATCGGCCTGCTGGTGCGCCGCGGCTTCTACTGCCCGGATGACCTGCAGGTGTTCACTCGCGGCGAGCAAGGCGGACGCTACTGGTTCAACCACGGCTGGAACTGGCGTGGCCTGGGCGCATGGATCCCGAGCGCGGCGGTCGGCCTGTGCTTCGTCAACCTGCCGGGGCAGTTCGTCGGCCCGCTGGGTGAGTTGGCCGGCGGCATCGACATCAGCCTGCCGGTGACTCTGGGCCTGGCCTCGGTGGTGTACCTGACGCTGCTGAGCCTGTTCCCGGAACCGCGGGAGGTGTTCGGGCCCAAGGATGCACGCCGCAAAGCCGCAGAAACACCTGAACTGCGCCAGGCCGCCTGACGCAAATCCCCTGTGGGAGCGGGCTTGCTCGCGAAGACGGCGGCACATCCAACATTGATGTGACTGACCCAAAGCATTCGCGAGCAAGCCCGCTCCCACAAGGGCAAATCGAATTCAGCCTCACCATAAAAAAGACAATCGGAGACACGCCATCATGGCTTTGGATTTATTCGTCGTCCTCATCTACGCCGCCGGCATGCTGTTGCTCGGCTACTACGGCATGCGCAAGGCCAAGACCAACGAGGACTTTCTGGTCGCCGGGCGTAACCTGGGCCCAAGCCTGTACATGGGCACCATGGCCGCGACCGTACTGGGTGGCGCGTCCACCGTCGGCACCGTACGCCTGGGTTACGTGCATGGCATCTCCGGTTTCTGGCTGTGTGCGGCGCTGGGTTGCGGCATCGTCGCGCTGAACCTGTTTCTCGCCAAACCGCTGCTGAAACTGAAGATCTACACCGTTACCCAGGTGCTGGAAAAACGCTATAACCCGATGGCCCGCTCGGCGAGCGCGGCGATCATGCTGGCCTACGCGCTGATGATCGGCGTGACCTCGATCCTGGCGATCGGCACCGTGCTGCAAGTGCTGTTCGGCCTGCCATTCTGGATCTCGGTGCTGCTCGGCGGTGGCGTGGTGGTGATCTACTCGGCGATCGGCGGCATGTGGTCGCTGACCCTGACCGACATCGTCCAGTTCATCATCAAGACCGTGGGCCTGATGTTCATCCTGTTGCCGATCTGCCTGTACCGCGTCGGCGGCTGGGACGAACTGGTGCTGAAGCTGCCGGCAGCGGCGTTCAACTTCACCACCATCGGTTGGGACACGATCATCACCTACTTCATGATCTACTTCTTCGGCATCCTCATCGGTCAGGACATCTGGCAACGGGTGTTCACCGTCAAGACCGCCAAAGTCGCCCAGTACGCCGGCAGCATCGCCGGTATCTACTGCATCCTCTACGGTCTGGCCTGCGCGCTGATCGGCATGGCCGCGCACGTACTGATCCCGGATCTGGACAACGTCAACAACGCCTTCGCCGCCATCGTCAAACTGTCGCTGCCGGACGGCATCCGTGGTCTGGTGATCGCTGCGGCTCTGGCGGCGATGATGTCCACCGCCAGCGCCGGCCTGCTGGCTGCTGCCACCACGCTGACTGAAGACCTGCTGCCGAAACTGCGCGGCGGCAAACAGTCGAGCCTGGCGATCAACCGCCTGTTCACCCTGCTCACCGGTGTCGTGGTGCTGGGTATCGCGTTGGTGGTGAATGACGTGATCAGCGCCCTGACCCTGGCCTACAACCTGCTGGTGGGCGGCATGCTGATTCCGCTGATCGGTGCGATCTTCTGGAAACGTGCGACCACCGCCGGCGCTATCGCCAGCATGGGCCTGGGCTTTGCTACCGCGCTGCTGTTCATGTTCAAGGATGGTCTGGATGCCAACACGCCGATCTACTACAGCCTGGCTGTGGGGCTGGTGAGTTTTGTGGTGGTCAGCCTGGTCTCCCCTCGCCCGGCGACGGTGGCGAGTGCGATCTAAGCTCTGATGTAACGACTTGATGCTTTCTTCGACGGGTGTGGCGTCGGTTGCCACACCCGTTTTTTTACGTCTGGAGAAAATGGCTTATGAAGATCGTTTCGCGCGATCAGTGGTTCGAAGTTCAGCACTTGAGCGACGGCATCCGGTTGATCCATGAGCCGTATATCCGCCCGTTCTACCGCTGCAATTTGTGGCACGTGCAGGGGCGCGACAAAGACTTGTTGCTCGACAGCGGCTCGGGGCTGGTCAGCCTGCGCGAGCAGTTACCGTGGATTACCGAGCGGCCATTGGTGGCGGTGGCCAGTCATTGCCACTTCGACCACATTGCCGGGCATCACGAATTCGCCGAGCGCCTGGTGCATCCTGCCGAGGCCGACATCCTCGCCGCGCCGGACGGCGAGAATGACCTGAGCCGGGCCTTCGTCGGCGACGACATGTTCGAGGCGCACCCGGATTGCCCGCTTTGCTACGCCGAATACCGGGTGAAGGCCGCGCCGGCCACCGGTTTTGTCGAGGATGGCGATGTGCTGGATCTGGGCAACCGCACCCTGCAAGTGCTGCACACGCCGGGGCATTCGCCGGGTGGCATCAGCCTGTATGAGGCGGCCACCGAAACGTTATTCAGCGGCGACATCATCTACGACGGGCCGCTGATCGAAGACGCTTACCACTCCAATCTGCAGGATTACGCGGCCAGTCTGCGGCGTTTGCAGGCGCTGCCGATCCGCACCGTGCATGGCGGACATTTCGGCAGTTTTTCCGGCGGGCATTTGCGTTCGATGATTGACGAATGGTTGCGTCGACACGCTTGAGGCCTGCTGTAATCAGTCAAAACAACAACGAAATCATCTGCCATGAGAAGAGCTGCCGTGCGTGCTGCCGTGCACCGATACATTCGGCGCCTGCTGGAATCCCGCGAATTCAACGACGACACCAGTCTGGTGCAGTTAGGGCTGGAGAAGGCAGATATCGAAGATCTGATATTTCATCTGGAAGATGAGTTCGGACTGACGGCGTTCACGGCCGAAGAGGATCACATACTCAAGACCGCGAAGACCGCGAATGACCTGAGTCGATTTCTGCTGGAGATCGGGCGACACGGAGAAGGGTTATAAATACAGCACTCGTGTTGCTGGAGCGCCCTGTGGCGAGGGGATTTAGCGAAACGTCGCACCGCCCCGATGGGTTGCGCAGCAGCCCTGAAGCCAGTAATCGTAATCTCGCGGGTTAAACCAAATTGAATAGTTTTTTTGGACTGCTTCGCAGCCCATCGGGGCGGTGCGACGTTTCGCTAAATCCCCTCGCTACAAAAGCAAAAGATCGCAGCCTTCGGCAGCTCCCACACTTTTCTCTGTAGGAGCTGCCGAAGGCTGCGATCTTTTGATCTTTAATCAGGCACTACCGCCGGCGAGGCTGACGCCGGCGCTGTTCGTCATCGGTGCGGATCGGAACAGGTTGCAGAGGCGGTTCGATCAAGCCGAGGGCAACACCCAAATCGTGCAGCCAGTTCTGAATTTTCTCTTTCATCGTCATGCCCCCTTCAGGGTAGTGCTGAGCGGCCGGAATTCTGAGGCCGCTTCGCACTGATAATAGTCCGAAGTCCTACGCAATGCTCGGCCAAATCCGCAATGATCTGTTACTGAATTGAACAGAATTACGGTTGGTTGGTTCACGCCGTCTGCCGGGTTTCACTCGATGCCACGGAATAGAGCGCTTGCTGCTGTTCAATCCAGGCATTGAGGTTGGCCCCGACCATGCCCTTGCGCCACATGAGCCATGTTGTCGCACTGGCAAACGGTTCGGCCAACGGGTGCACTGCAACGCTCTCGCGCCCCGGCAGACTGGCGAGCATCGACTCCGACATCAATGCCACACCGCTGCCGGCAATCACGCAGGCGAGCATGCCCTGATACGACTCGATCTCCATCGCCCGGCCCATCGCCGCCTGATAGTGAACGAACCACGCCTCCAGCCGCGCGCGGTAGGCGCAACCATGACGAAAGGTGAATACCGCCCTGCCCTCGACCTCCTTGGCGCTGCGGATCGGCGGGTGGTCGGCTTCGCTGATCAGCACCAGACGCTCGTCGCACAGCGGCACGCCGTCGATCCCGGCGAGTTGCGGCGGGCCGTCCACCAGCGCCGCATCGAGGCGCCCGGAGACCAGGCCTTCGAGCAATTCGCCGCTGGGTCCGGACTGCACTTGCAGATTCACCGCCGGGTATTGCTTGTGATAGCGCGCCAGCAACGCCGGCAAATGGATCGCCGCGGTGCTGTACAGCGTGCCGAGGACAAAATCCCCGGCCGGCTGCCCGCCCATCACCGCCGCACTGGCCTGATCGCGCAGGGCGAACAGCTTGCCGGTGTAGTCCAGCAGGACTTTTCCCGCAGGTGATAACTGCAAACGCTGACGCTCACGAACGAAAAGTTCGACGCCCAATTGCTCTTCCAGCTGTTTGAGCCGGGTCGACAGGTTGGACGGCACTCGGTGCAGGCGTTCTGCTGCGCGGGTGATCGAACCTTCCTCGGCGACTGCCTGAAAGATCCGCAATTGGCTGAACTCCACGACCATTCTCCATAACAGAACAAGTTACTCACTATTATTCAATTTTAAAGAAAGTCAATCGCTTCTAGCCTGACGGTCATTGCTCCTTCAAAGGAATCCTGACCATGTCGCCACTGATTCGCTTATCCGCCTGTTTCGTCGCCCTGATGATGGCCATGGGCATCGGGCGCTTCGCCCTCACCCCGCAACTGCCGCACCTGCTCAGCGAAGGTCAGGTCGACCTGACGGCCGCCGGTCTGATTGCTGCGGCCAACTACCTCGGTTACCTGCTGGGCGCGGTGGACGCGATGTTCGCTCACGGTCCGCAGCAAGTGCAGCGCCGGTTGCATGGCGGTTTGTGGCTGTGTGTGCTGCTGACCCTGGCATCGTTCTGGGCCAACGGCTTCTGGGCGCATTTGCTGCTGCGCTTCGGCACCGGGGTGGCGAGTGCCTGGGTGCTGGTGATGATTACGGCGCTGAGTCAACCACTGGCAGCGGCGGCAGGCCGGCCACGGCTGGGGGCACTGGTATTCGCCGGTCCCGGACTGGGAATTTTTCTGACCGGGTTGCTGGCACTGTTCTCACATCTGCTGAACCAGACATCTGCCACCTTGTGGCTGATCTATGCCGCCGTGGCGCTGGTGATGTTGCTGGGGATCGTGCGGATCCTGCCGCAACCGGGCGTGCACACGCCGGTCGCCACCCTCAACGTCAACCATTCGAATCGCGGCATCCCGCGACTGGCGGCGGTGTATGCGTTATATGGCGTGGGTTACATCATCCCGGCCACGTTTCTCTCGCAAATGGCCAACGCGCAATTTCACGGGCAATGGCAGGCCGACCTGTTCTGGCCGTGCTTCGGTCTTGGTGCGGCGATTGGCGTGCTGTTGGTGAGCCTGCGTCGCCATGATCCGAACACCACACGGCACTGGCTGACCGCCACCCTGTGGTTGCAGGCGCTCGGGGTCTTCGCCTGTCTGTTGGGCAGTGGTTATGGCTTGGCGCTGGGGGTGGTGTTGTGCGGCATGCCGTTCCTGGCCTGCATGCAACTGGTGATGCAACGTTCGCGAGAACTGGCGCCGCACACAACTCAGCGCAACGCCGGACTGCTGACCGCATGCTTCGCCGTCGGCCAGCTCAGCGGCCCGTTACTGGCGGCGCTGAGCAGCCATTTCAGCGGTGGTCTGCAACCGGCGCTGATCATTGCCGGCAGCGGTCTGCTGATTGCCGGCGGGCTTGCGCTGCAATCGGTCAGCGCTGGCCGAGGGCTTTGCGCAAACGCCGACGCACCCACTGTTCAGCGCTGACAAAGGTGATGCCAAGCAACACCAGCACCGCGCCGATGACGAAGTTCACGCTCAACTCTTCACCAAGCAGCACCACGCCGAACGTGACGCCGAACAACGGCGTCATGAACGAAAACACCGCAAGGTTAGCCGCCAGATATCGGCGCAGCAGCCAGAACCAGGTCAGGTAACTGAAGAACGACACCACCAGGCCCTGGAACAGCACGCTGGCCACCGCCACGCTGGTCAGGCTGACGTGAGTGATCTGGCCGCTGAACAGCGCGATCAACAGCAGGCCGACGAAGCCGACGATCAATTGATAAAACAAGGTCAAGGTCACCGGCGCTTCCGATAGCCGCGAAGCGCGCACCACCACAGTGGTCGCGCCCCAGCAGGCACCGGCAATGACCCCGAACGCATCGCCCAGCAGCATGCGCCGGTCGAGGTTATCCCACGACACGCCGCCGGCGAAGGCAATGGCGATACCGACGAACGCGAGCAGAATCCCCAGCCATTGCAAAGGTCGCAGGCGTTCACTCGCCAGCAGGAAATGCACGCCGAGTGCGGTGAAAATCGGTGCGGTGTAGAGGAACACCGACATGTGCGCGGCGGTGGTCAGTTGCAGACCTTCGGCGATGAAGAAGAACTCCAGACCGAACAGCGCACCGGCCAGCAGCCCTCCACGCCAGGTGTTGCCGACCTGATCCCAGCCGCCCTTCCAGCACAGCAGCAACCCCACCAGCAACGCGGAAATCCCCGAACGCCCGGCCGCCTGCATCACCGGCGCGATGTCGGGCGCGGCCCACTTGATCATCACTTGCTGCACGCCCCAGATCAGGCAGAGGCCGATCATCACCTGCAAGGCAAACCCATCGGCATTGCGCCGCTCGACACTCACCGCAACACCTCAAACACACACAACATGGCAGCCGTCCACTGGTCAAAAATCTGTGTCGGGGATTATCAATCACTCGGGCAAAAAAAGCCGTCTGAAAAAGACTTTGTCTGCGTCAGTAACGTCAGCGGTGAATGGTTGTCGGCTGCGCCGCCATTCGCGAGCAAGCTCGCTCCCACAGTTGACCGCATTCCCCCTGTGGGAGCGGGCTTGCTCGCGAAGGCGTCGCCCCAGACAACAAAGATTACGGGGCTGACTTCACAAATCGCTTTGCCACCAAAAAGCCGACCGTACACGCCACAGCAGTGGCAAACGTCCCCCACGCCCAATCCAGCAAACTCACCTGCACCGACCACCCGCGCAATGTCGCCCAATTGGTCAGGTCATACGTGCCATACGCCACCAGCCCCAGCAGCGCGCCCATCTTTGCCGCACGTTGCCAGCTCTGTGCCGGCAAGACCACAAACAGCACGCAGCCAAAAACATACAGACAATAAAAAACCGCTGCCGGAACCAGCAGCGGTTTTTCGAGCATCAGCGAACCGAGCAGTTCGCGGTAGGTTGGCGCCATCAGCACGCCGAGCCAGATACCGTCGAGCAACAGAAACGCCAGCAGAGTGGCGATATAAGCAAGCAACGGCTTTTTCATTTACCCGACCTCAAGTGACCCCATGCAACATGGGCCCCGGAAGGCTCAGGTTAGTTCAATGCGATCGGCATGAATGACGATCTTGCCTTCCTTGTACAGCGAACCGATGGCCTTCTTGAAGTTGCCCTTGCTGACACCGAACAGACTGCTGATCAACGCCGGATCGCTCTTGTCGCTGACGGCCAGCGTGCCATTGTTTTCGCGCAACTTGGCGAGGATCTTCGAGCTCAGGCTGCTGGCCGCTTCCTGACCCACCGGTTGCAGGCTGAGGCTGATCTTGCCGTCGGCGCGCACTTCCTTGATGAAACCCTTCTCGCGCATGCCGGAACGCATGAACTTGAAGATCTCATTCTTGTGGATCAAGCCCCAGTGCTTGTTGTTGATGATCGCCTTGAAGCCCATGTCGGTGGCTTCGGCCACCAGCAGATCAACTTCCTGACCGGCGCTGTAGTTGGCCGGGGTCTTGTCGAGATAGCGATCCAGACGTGCGGTGGCGGTGATGCGGCGGGTGTGTTTGTCGAGATAGACGTGCACCACGCAATATTCACCAGCGGTCATCTGCCGCTTCTCTTCGGAATACGGCAGCAACAGATCCTTCGGCAAGCCCCAGTCGAGGAACACACCGATGCTGTTGATTTCAACAACTTTCAGACTGGCAAACTCGCCGACCTGAACTTTTGGTTTTTCAGTGGTAGCGATAAGTTTGTCATCGCTGTCCAGATAAATAAAAACGTTGAGCCAGTCTTCATCTTCGCTGGGAATATCTTTAGGGATATAACGGTTGGGCAAAAGAATTTCGCCGTCGGCACCGCCGTCCAGATATAAACCGAAGTTAGTGTGTTTAACCACTTGCAAACTGTTGTAACGCCCGACTAAAGCCATTTTCCAAAACCCTCATTGCGTGGGCGGCATTCTACCCGGTTTTGCCGGTCTCGTTCGCTGGGCAAGCAGCCTGCCGCAGAAAATCTGCGGAAGCCTTGATTTTCCTTGGTTTGCGCAGGCGGCTTGCCATTCGTCAGGCCAGCGCGAAGCCTGCTGTGCCGTTTCACGGCGGACATTTGCGCCAATGAAGAATAAATGTTGTTATTTAAAACAGTGGCTTAGGGGAATATTCCGATTGTTTAATCGAGAATAATCCACCCACGCGCTCAGTTATTCCCGGGGATATTTATCAAGCAATTGTCAAGTTATTCCTGTACGATGCCTGGCCGAGTTACTTTTCTACAGGTTAATGGCCGCCATGCGTGTAAAAGCATCCACCAGCAAAGCAAAGCCAGCTCCAGCCGTTGAAACCAGCGAATCGATCAACGATCAGATCGCAGCGTTCCTCAAGTCCGGCGGCGAAATCCAGCAAATTGCCAAAGGCGTCAGCGGCCAGACGTTCGGTCCGTCCAAGCAGATCAGCCTGGGCAAGAAGTAACACCCGGTAATACACCCGTCCTGAGACGCTTTGAGCTTCGAAGCGTCTGGACTGGCACCCGCTTTACACCCTCCTTCTGTTTAATCAAATCCTTCGAAAATCGACGAACGGCCATCATTGCCGAGCATTCGCCGGTATCCTTGCACGCGTCTGGATCAAGCGTTTCAGCAGGCCAAGCCCTGCCCTCGCTGTTCATGGAGTGACGCATGCTCAAATCAACTTTCTGTTTATTGTTTGTGGGCCTTATGGCCTGCTCATCGGCGCACGCGCAGATTTTCCAGCGCGAGCTCGGCGACTTCGACCTCAAACTCGGCACCACGCCCAGCCGCAGCATGGCCCAAGGGCTGGTCAAACCGGCGGCAGTCGGCTCGTTCCACGGTGGCCTCGATCTGAGCCACGACAGCGGCCTGTATGTCGGCCAGTATGCACCGAGCATGGGCCTGACCCCGGGCAAGGACCTCGAAATCGACTCCTACATCGGCTTTAAACAACCTTTCGATCAGACCCTCGGCTACGAAGTCGGGATGATCCATTACAGCTATCCCAAAGTAGACACCCTCGACAGCCAGGAGCTGTTCGGCGGCCTGACCCTGCTCGGCAGCCGCTTCGGTGTGGCCGTCAGCAACGACCCGGACAAACAGAACAACACGCTGTTCGCCGACCTCGGCGGCAATCAGCCGTTCGGCATCGGGATCAGCATGAAATACACCACCCACCAACTGAACACGCCGGTGTCGGTGGACGGTGGTTATGTCAGCAGTTTTACCGACTGGTCGGTGAAATTTTCCCGGCCGTTCATGGGCGTCGATCTCGATCTGATCTACAGCAATTCCAACCTCAGCGGCAGCGAATGCTCGGCGTACTCGGGACACAACAGTCAGTGTGACGGCCTGGTGACGCTCAAGGCCGAACGCGCGTTCTATTGATCGGCTGAACTGCCGGGAGCTTCCTGCGTTCACATGAGAATCAGACGTCAGGCTCTCGCAAGGATTCGCTCATGTCTCGCTGGTTCAAACACCTCGCCACCCTGCTGATCTTCACCCTCGCCCTCGGCGCCTGCAGCCGCGTCGGCCTGGCCTACCGCAATCTCGACGTGATCATTCCATGGACGCTTGGCGACTATCTGGACATGACCAGCGAGCAAAAAGACTGGTTCAACGATCGCCTCAAGGAGCACCTGAACTGGCACTGCACCACGCAATTGCCGGGCTACCTCGACTGGCTGGATCGCTTGCAGGCAATGGTCGAAAGCAATCAGGTGACCGACGCTGCGCTGCAAGCACGAACCGAGGAAGCGAAAAAAGCCATTGCCGAAACTGCACGGCAGATCACACCGTCGGCCATCGAGCTGCTGCAAGGGCTGGACGACAAGCAAGTCGCCGAGATGAACGATGCGTTTGCCAAGGATCTGCGCAAACGGGAAAAGGAATACGTCAAACCGCCACTGGCGCAGCAGATCGCCGAGCGCGGCGCGCGCATGGACAAGCGCCTGACCGATTGGCTTGGCCCGTTGAGCGCCACTCAGGAACAACGGGTGATGGCCTGGTCGACCGCGCTGGGCGATCAGAACACTCAATGGATCGCCAACCGCGCACATTGGCAGCAACAGTTCAGTAACGCCGTTGCCCAGCGTAAAAGTGCCGAATTCCCACAACGAATCGAGACACTTCTGGTCAACCGCGAGCGTTTATGGACAGCGGATTACCAGAAGGCCTACGCCAACACCGAAGCGCAAGCGCGCTCGCTGGCGGTGGATTTGATGGCCGAAAGTACGCCGCAGCAGCGTCAGCGGTTGCTGAAGAAAATCGAAGGGGTGCATAAAGACTTCAATGACCTGAAGTGCCTGAAAGCTGCACAGAAACCTTAGTAGGATGCCAATCCAATGTGGGAGCGGGCTTGCTAGCGAATGCAGTGGGTCATTCACCATCTATGTGCCTGATACAGCGCATTCGCGAGCAAGCCCGCTCCCATAAAAGGCTATCAGGCAATCTGCGCTTTGGAAGCCACCTCATCAAACGTCGCCTCATCTAGCGCATCTTCCTGCTCGTCCAGCACCTGCCGCGGATGATCATTTCCGGGAATGCTGCTGTCGATCAGGCTCAGCAGACTTGATCCGCGTGGCGTCAGAATGAAATTGCTGCCGGTACTGCCCATATGATCCGGGCGCGGTTCGATAAATCCACGATCAAGCAACAAGCCTTCATATTCGCAGGCCACCGTTTTCAGGTGATCCAGATTCTCGATTGGCTCGCCTGCACTGGCTTTCTGCGCCGCATAGTCCTCGGCATATTTTCGCGGCGCGAAACTTTCGCCTGCGCTGTTCTGCACTTCATGCAGCAGGCGTTCAATCAAATCCCAGTTATAAGTCGTCATCCTGATTCAACCTCCGGTGCGCGTGATTTGGGGCGCTGTCATAGGTTGTGACCCGGACGCATCGCAGCCGTTCAGCTGCATTTTCCGCGGCGACCGACCGGCGGTCTGTCGAATTGATCGAGGGTTAAACGACTAGTCTGACAAAGACGGTTTCAACCCCCGCAGGAGAAATCATCATGAACGTCGAGAATCATCCGGTGGTATCGCGCGAAGAATGGCTCGCTGCGCGCAAACAACATCTGGCCGACGAAAAGGCCTTCACCAAGGAACGCGACCGCCTCAGCGCCCAGCGCCGCGCGTTGCCCTGGGTCAAAGTCGACAAGGACTATCAATTTCAAGGCCCAAACGGCGAACTGAAACTGGCCGACCTGTTCGGCAAGCACAGCCAGTTGATCGTTTACCATTTCATGTTCGCCAAGGACTGGGAGGAAGGCTGTCAGGGCTGCTCGTTCCTGTCCGACCACATCGACGGCGCCAATTTGCACCTGGCCCACCACGACATCGCCATGGTCGCGGTCTCCCACGCCCCGTTTGAACAGTTCCAGGCCTTCAAGCGGCGTATGGGCTGGAAATTCGACTGGGTGTCGTCAGACGGTTCCGATTTCAACTACGACTTTGGCGTGTGTGCCCGCGCTGAAGATGTCGCTGCAGGAAAGGCTACGTACAACTACGAAAAGACTGACAGTGCCGAGGAAGAAATGCCGGGGCTGAGTGTGTTTTATCGTGATGCAAAGGGCGACATTTTCCACACCTACTCAACCTATGCCCGTGGGCTGGACATGTTGGTGGGCGCCTACAACTACCTCGACCTCACGCCCAAGGGCAGGAATGAGCACGAAATCATGGAGTGGGTGCGGCATCATGATCGGTATGAAAATGAAAAAGCCTCGAGTTGCTGCCATAAATGACATGGTGTCAATTCTGGAAACGGACGGCCAGCGCCGCCCGCTTTTCAGATAGCAAGATGACATTTTACAAAGACTTCGCGGATCAATAGTTGAATTTTGTCTTCACTTGCTCGCCGTCACGATAAGACATCACAAATGATTTCCATGGCTCGCCACGTTTCACGGCATTAGCCTTTAAATCTTTTGCCAAAAAATATATATCGGAGACATCGAAATCGATTTCAGCGTCGGTTACCTCAACACCGTCTTTCTCTACCGTCAGTTCGGCCTCCATAAACCCTTCACCTATCTCGATCTCGTAACGGAAGGCATCGTAGCCGTGAACAATACCCCCCTCGACCATCTGAAAAATTTTTTTGACGATTTCTAGATCATCTGTGATCACTCAATTATCTCCGGTATTTTTCGGGCTTCGTTCTCAAACACTACAGATTTCGTTTTACCGTCAATCGTGTAGAACACTTGCAACGAATCAGGCCGAGAAGATCCCGGCTCTTCGCGTTTGAATTTTATTCTCGTGAGGCCAACTGTTTTGGAAGGATCATCGAGTGCCTCCTTGATTCTATTTTCATAGAACACCTTGTAAGCCGAATTGTTGAAGTTTCTGTCTTGCGGAAATAGATTATAACCATCGCAAGTGCCGCCTTGGCTACACGCCTGGGCATGACCGCCAACATCAGTATCCCTGCCCTCTTTACCCGCTGCGGTTTGTCTCGAATCCCGAGGCACCTTCTCTTTGGTCGGGGTGAACGTCAACTCTTCTACCATACCCTTACTGTTGGTCGTGAAGGTATTGCCATTATCCAGCTCATACCGGGTATTGGGGCTTCTGGCAGCAGGGTTGTTAAGCAGTTCATATTCATGACTGCCTTTGACTGACTTGGCAGTCTCGACCTTCACCACGGCCTCGACATGAGGCTTCGCGGCATCGCCATGCCCAGAAGCTACAGGAGGCTTGGTCGTCGGCCCGTCTACCCATCCTTTGCCCGGCGTATCACCAAACTCTTTCGCCCAGTCGGGATGCTTCGTAAAACGGGGGACAGACTACGTTTTCGCAGTACTTTCTAAACGTGGTCTGTCCCCATTTACGTTGAATTTTGCGCCACCTCCGCGACGTGGGGAGGCCGGCCAGATGATTCTCAGATTTATTATAAATCCGTCCCCTTTTCAGTAGGCTTGTGGGGATCTCTCAGAATCCATCCTCTTTTCCTACCTTTTTCTGAAAAAATGTAATTCACACCTCTAAACAAATAAGATCAAGGGCAACCTTCAACTTCCTTCGCGCCCTTTTCGATAATTTCTTATCATTATAACTTTCAATCGACCGCACTTCGACCAAAGGGCCACCCGGCATTGTTTTGGCTGAACGCGGAACTTCAATAATTGCTACCCGACCGACATCAATAAGCACCCAATAAATATCCTCAGCCTGTTCGGGAACCCAGTCCAAGATGAACGCAACATTAACTTCTGGAAACTTCTCCTGCATTATCCTCAACAGTGCAGAGTTTTCCTCCCCGGAAAACAGTGCCTCCTTGGACCCTAGCAGCTCCCTTTTAATTTCCTCATCAAAAATCATTCAAGCACTCCCGGAAACGCTGTAACCAAGTTCCCAAATTTGTCGGTCATTACGGTCATTATAGATGTGCTTTTACCATCATTGAATTTATCTGTCCCAATCTCTCTACCAACATTGACTTCTCGTACATATCGGTCGCCCTGCTTACTTTCAACAATTCTCGTAATAGGCGTATTTATTACTGTTTTGCTCTGTAGAAGCGTACGAATCTCCTTTTCGCTGATAGAGAATTGGCTAGCATTCGACTTACCTGAAAGGTGGCGAGAAATCAAATGATCCATGCCGGAATTTTTCAGGTTGACGCGTGATTTCACTCGACCCGGAATGACAGGTAATGATGGCCCTTTATCGATTTCTACTCGCGGCTTACTGGGTCCTGGGCTGCCACTTACACCCAGAATTCTTCCACCAGTCTTGATGCCAAAGCCTGTGACCCCATCCAAAACAGCACCAAGGAGGAACTTGGTGGCCATCACATAGGGATCTCCCTTCAGCGCAGAGTCAGGATTCGTCTTATCACTCTGGTGAAGGTACTTCATGTATTCCAGTTCGCGACCGGTCACGGCGGCCGCCAACTTGATAGCCGCGGTCTCCATAGCCTCATCGTATTGCTCTTTGACCAAGCCTTTAAGCGCGCTCGCCGTAACACTCACGACTAGCTTGAACGGGCCCATCAAAGCCTGCATCGATAGTGAGATGGCCATAAGCTGTTCTGGGGGAATCTTGCCCGCTAGTGTCAACGCCGTTACAACCGGGGCAAGTAGTGCCTCACCCGCATTTCGAGGAAGGTTACTGATGCCCGTTTCACCGATTTCAAGAACCTCTCCCAGCCTCCAGTTATCCTGTTGATTTACCTTGCACGTTTTGTTTTCGATGCAGTCTTTCAACTTGCCATCGTAGGCTGCGGCTTGAGCCTCAAAATCGACTAGAGCCTGAACAATTTTAGGATCAAGGGTTTCCAGTAACTCTGGGTCAAGTCCGGCACGAACCAGGTTCTTGGTTATCGTGAGCGCGCGCTTCTCTCCAAACTTCTCAATGAAATTTTTCGAAACATCATCGGCATTTACGTGCTGTGCCTGAATATCATTCCAGACATTATCTATGGAGCCCAAAATCAGGGCTATCTGAGCTGCTTGATCCTTTTGATTCTTGGTAAAGTCAGTAACGCTCTTTTCCCACTTATCGAGCGTTGCAACAGGGTGTCTTACTGCATCAATTGAACTACTGCTGACATACAGATCCGTACGATGCTCTTCATCCTTGGTGACCTCGTAAGCCTTATTCACATCCCGATTCAGCCCGGCCGTGGAATCCTGTCCGGTGACCTTGTCGTTGCGTACGATGATCTGGCCCGCGCCGACGGTGGCATTGAGGGTTTGCTCACGATCTTTGTCGTATTTGTAGCCTTCCACCGCCCAGCTTTTCTTGGCGTCCCCCTCCATGCCCTTGTTGGGCTTATCGGCTTGGGCGTCACCGCCCGGGCTATAACTGCCGCTGACATTGAGGTAGTAACCGTGCTCGTTGTCCTTGCCGGTGATGTTGCGATAGCCGAGGGTTCCGGTGTCGAGCTTCAGGTTGCCGTTATCAGCCGTGATGACCGCACCGTCCAACTGGGTGTGGTCCTGTGTGCGGATGTCGACATTGCTCTTGCCATTGATGACCGTCTGGTTTTCGACCCAATTGGTTTTACCGGTGGTTTTGCCATAGCCAACGGAACCGCTCGCTCCATAGAAAGAGCCGGTAATACTCAAGTCGAGTTCTTTTCCGCTGACCTTGCCGGTGTTCGGGACCGACGTTACGGTGAGGTTTCGACCGACATCGCCGATGACTTCATCACCACGCAGCGTGGCGCCCGCAATGTTGGTGTCACCCTTGCTCTCGAAACTCAACTTGTTGCCGGCATACAGATAGGCTTCCTGCTGCTTGACACCCTCACGGTTGAGGTCACCGATCCCCACATTCGCCGAGCCATAGATGCCGAAACCTTGCTGGCCAAAGATGATGCCGCCCTCGGCCCCCCAGCTGCGTCGATCATTCGAGCTGCTGTAGGCATTCTGTGAAGACAGAATGTTCAGGTCGTTACCGGCCTTGAGCTTGATGTCACGCTCTGCGGTGACCTGGGTACCCACCAGTGTCAGATCGTTTTTTGCATCCAGATTGATGCTGCCGCCAGCATTCAACTGAGCGGTCGTCGAATTCCCCTGCGCGGACTCGCCTACGTTACCGGCGTTGCTGACCCCTACACCGAGTTTGAAGCCGCCGGTGGTGCCGCCTTTCACGCCACCTTTGCTTTGGGTCGAATGATCCTCGGTGTTCTCGGAACCGTGAGCCACATCGAACCGGATGTCTTTGCCCTTGACGTTGATGTCGCGACCGGCATTGAACTGGCTGCCACTCACATTGACGTTGTTCCCTGCATCAACGGTAATGTCGCCTCCCGCCGACAATGTCGACGGACGTTGAGTCACCGAAGTCTGCGTGCTGCTGGAACTGACGCTAGAAGCACCGGCATGTCCGTCAAACTTCGGCCCGCTGAAGAATTGATCCAGGGTGTCGACCGACTTCAGCACGCTGGAGCCCTTGCTGACCCCGTCCTCACCCTTGCCCGTGCCTTTGAGGCCGTCAATGGTATTGCCGATATTGTAGGCAACCGTCGTGGTCGTCCCGTTGCGTTTCACGCTGTCACGAATGGTGACTTCGCTGGCTTCTTCCTTGGCATCGATATTGATGTCGCGGTCGGCCTTGAGCCGGATGTTGTTTCCCGCCGTAAAATCGGAGCCTTGCTGGTTGATGTCACGACCGGCATTTACATTGAGGTTCATCCCGGCATCGATGGAGCTACCGGCAGCGGTGTAGCCACTGCTGTCGACACCGTGTTTGATCGTCTCGTTACCGACAAACGTAGTGAATCCATTGTTGTCGATGGTCTGTTTGATGCCGTAGCTCTTATCGGTTTTCCACTCATTGCTGCGTTGTTTATCGATCGACGCGACAACGTTGACATCGCGTCCGGCGTCAAGCGAAGCGTTGTTATCGGCACTGATGCCGCTGCCGATGATGTTGATGTCACGGGCTGCGTCGAGAATTGCATCGTGACCGGCATTGACCTGACTACCGACACTGTTGGAGCTGATGACCTCGCGCCCGTTTTTGTGCGATGCATTGAGGGTGATGTCAGCTCCTGCACCCGGCGTACCCGCGAATAGACCGATGGTGTCCTTGAGCGACAGGCCCAGTTTTTTCTTGTACTCCTCGGCTCGGCTGTAGGCCTGATCGTCGGCTGACGACAGGGTGATGTCGCCTTCCTTGTCCACCAGCCCCGCGTGCAGCTCGGCATCGTTATCGGCATTGATCTGGCTGGCGTTCAGACGCACGTCGCGTCCAGCCAGCACCACGGCGTCGTGGCCAGCATTGAGTTCGCTGCCAATCTGGGTGACGGTGGTCTGCAGCTGGCTCTTTCCGCTGCTGGACATGCCGAACAGACCGGTCTTGGTTTTCTTACTGTAGTTGCCCGCCTCTTCAGTGGCAGAAAGCACGGACACGTCTTTAGTCGCCCCCACTACCAGATCATTGCCAGCTTTCAATTGGCTGCCAATGATGGTTACGTTGCGTCCACCATCGAGAGTGACAGCGCCATCGTTGTCCTTCGAGGTGTTGACGGTCAGGTCGTGGCCCGCCTCGATCACCGAAGCGACGTTCTCGCTTTCATAGCTTTGGCGCTCGGTCGTCTTGCTGCGCCCGAACGAGCCGTTTTTCTTCTTGTAGTAATAGGACGAACTCTCGTCCTTTGCGGAGGCAACAGTAATGTCCTGCACCGCATCGAGGCTGACATCTTCCGTAGCCTTGATCCGACTGGCGATGATGCCCAGATCGTTACCCGCGTTCAGCGCGATATCGCGTCCGGCGTTCAGTAAGGATGCTTGTTGAGTGATGCTGTGGGTTTCGTTCGCGCGCTTCTTGCTGCGCGATACGTAGTCACTCTCGTCGGCGGCCGAAGTGATGACAATGTCATGGCCTGCGGTTGCAGCGAGATCCCGCTTGGCATCCAGCCGACTGGCCACAACCGCCACATCCCGATCGGCACTGATCGACAGATCGCGCCCTGATGTCACTTCAGCCCCATGCTGGGTAATTGTCTGATCGAGGTAGCTGCCGCCCCGCGCATTGGTGCTGCGATCCTGCACTGAAGTGATGTTCACATCGCGATCGGCATCGAGAGTCATGTCCCCACCGCTTTTCAGCACGCCGCCGATGTTGTTGATGTCTTTGCCGGACTTGACCGTAAGATCATTGGCCGCTTCGATTCGCGCGGCGTTGTCCAGGTAGTCGCGGTGGAACACGTTGCCACCGCGATTGACATCGACACTGGTCACGTCACGCTGGTTGATCACGCTGCCGT